>JBARBI010000389.1:0-36640 GCA_049792875.1 Candidatus Sulfotelmatobacter sp. | reverse complement strand
ATTGCAGCCCTTGCCCGGCAGTCGAAACAGACTCCCGAAGCGGTCCGCGCTCGTTTGACACAGGATGGGGGCCTCGATAGAATCCGGAACAGAATCCGCAGCGAAAAGACCCTCGATTTTCTGTATCACCAGTCCGCGTAGCAAAAAAACGCGGACCACTTTCGAATCCTCCCCTGCCAAGCTAGCCGTTGCGTCGGGGCGGAGTGTGACAGGTGAACATGAACTCAAATGATGGAAACAGGAACGACCCGCAGATGATGCTGGTCCCGATGGTTATCGAGCAGACTGGGCGGGGCGAACGCGCCTACGACATCTATTCCCGGCTGCTGCGCGACAACATTATCTTCATCGGCACGCCCATTGACGACAACATCGCCAACCTGGTCATTGCCCAAATGTTGTTTCTGGCTCAGGAAGATCCCGAGAAAGACATCCAGCTTTACATCAACTCTCCGGGCGGTTCCATCACGGCCGGCATGGCCATTTCTGACACCATGCAGTACGTGAAAAACGATGTCATGACGCTGTGCGTCGGCCAGGCTGCCTCCATGGCCGCGTTACTTTTGGCATCAGGTGAACCCAAAAAGAGATTGGCACTTCCGAATTCGCGAATTCTAATACATCAGCCGTCTATGGGAGGTTTGTCAGGACAAGCTACCGACATTGACATCCACGCGCGCGAGATTTTACGCATGCGCGAGATTACCAACCAGTTACTTTCCAAGCACAGCGGTCAGAAACTGGACAAAGTGGAGAAAGATGTCGAGCGCGATTTCATTATGAATGCCCAACAAGCTAAGGAATATGGAATCATAGACGATATCATCTATAAGACGGCAAAAGCGGTATGATCGGCCTTCGCGCCTGACGAAGTCGGGTGGCGAAACAAACGCAGCGGCAGAACGGACCGCAGGACGCTGGGATCCCGTTCCTGCCGGAGAGACATTGAAGGAGTAGAGCCGAGTGAAAACCAAGTCGGGCTCCGACGAGATTCTACGCTGTTCGTTCTGCCACAAGTCGCAGGATGCCGTGGCCAAACTGATCTCGTCCCCCAGCGATTATCCCCGCGCCTATATCTGCGACGAGTGCGTGGCGGTATGCAATTCCATCCTGGAAGACGACCGCACCGCGACTCCCCCGTCCAGCACTCCCAACCAACTCCCCAAGCCCCAGGAAGTGAAAACCTTCCTCGACGAGTACGTGATCGGGCAGGAGCAGACCAAGAAGAAGCTGGCAGTCGCCGTCTACAACCATTACAAGCGCATCTTCATGAACCGGCAGAAAACCGGCGACGGGATCGAACTGACCAAGTCGAACATCATGCTGATCGGCCCGACTGGCACCGGCAAGACGCTGCTCGCCCAGACCCTGGCCCGCATGCTCGATGTTCCCTTTGCCATCGTCGACGCCACCACGCTCACCGAAGCCGGTTACGTTGGCGAAGATGTCGAGAACATCATCCTCAAGTTGCTGCAGGCCGCCGACGGAGACGTGAGTCGCACCCAGACCGGCATCATTTACATCGATGAAGTCGACAAGATTGGGCGGAAGGATGAGAATCCGTCGATCACCCGCGACGTCTCCGGCGAGGGAGTGCAGCAGGCGTTGTTGAAGATTCTGGAAGGCACCATCGCCAACGTTCCACCGCAAGGGGGGCGCAAACACCCGCACCAGGAATTCACTCCGGTCGATACCACCAACATCCTTTTCATCTGCGGCGGCGCGTTCGTCGGCCTCGACAAGATCATCTCCCGCAGAATCGGGAAGAAGTCGCTCGGCTTCCGCACGGGCGAAGACGCGGAAAAGGAAGATGTGCTCGCCTCCAAAAAGCGCACCCAGGAACTGTTGACCGAGATTCAGCCCGAAGACCTGATCAAGTTCGGCCTGATTCCGGAATTTGTGGGCCGACTGCCTGTTGTGGGCATGCTGGAAGATCTTGACGAGTTCGCCCTGATCGAAATCCTCACCCGTCCCAAGAACGCCATCGTCAAGCAATACCAGCGGCTGTTTGAATTCGAGAACGTGCGCTTGAAGTTTAACGATGATGCCCTGCGTGCGATCGCGCGCCAGGCCATGGCGCGCAAGGTGGGGGCGCGCGGACTGCGCATGATCCTGGAAGAACTCATGCTCGATCTCATGTTCAACCTCCCCAGCCAGAAGAAAGTCAAAGAGTTCGAAGTAACCCGGGAAATGGTGGAAAAACGCAGCGCTTCGTTTGCCACCGTCATGGAAAAAGCAGGGTAGGCCTTCGTAGAGACGTAGCTTGCTACGTCCCTGCCAGCAGCACCGGTGACCCTGTTATCGAGGCGGCGCCGGCACAGAGGTTGCCAGCAATGTTTGATGGTCCGCAAGTACCATGTCACCGGAAGCGATGGGCGCGGTAGAATTGTAATTTGGCGGTTGGCCGTTATGGTTGACGTTTACCCCAGGGAGACTCAGTGACCACATCCAAGGAAAAGTTCGAATCCAGAAAGCTGCCCATGATGCCCATCCGGGACGTGGTCATCTTTCCCTTCATGATGACGCCGTTCGTGGTGGGCCGCGAGTCGAGCGTCCGAGCCTTGGAAGAGGCGCTGGCGGCCGACAAGAAGATTTTCCTCGCCACCCAGCACGATGCCTCCATCGATGAGCCGAAGGCCAACGAGATTTACCAGGTCGGCACAATCGTCAACATCGTGCAGAGCCTGAAACTCCCCGACGGAAACATTAAAGTTCTGGTCGAAGGCGTCGAGCGCGGAAAAATCCTGCAAGTCGTCGACACCGAGGGCTACATGCAGGCCACGGTCCGCGTCGCGCGCTACGGCACCGAGGCCAACCCGGCGCTCGAGGCCAGCATGCAGCGCGTCACTTCCCTCTTCGAACAGTACGTCAAGCTGTGCCAAGCGCTGAACTACGAAACCATGATCTCGGCCGTGCGCATGGAAGATCCGGCCAAGCTCACCGACGTCATCTCCGCCAACCTGCAACTCTCCATCGAAGAAAAGCAGGAACTGCTGGAGATTTTCGATCCCGCCGAGCGCCTCACCCGCATTGCCGACGTGCTCGACATCGAAATCGAGAAGTTGAACGTCGACCGCACCATCCAGTCGCGCGTGAAGCGCCAGATGGAGAAGGCGCAAAAAGAGTACTACCTCAACGAGAAGATCAAGGCCATCCAGAAGGAACTGGGCCGCGGCGAAAAGAGCGAGTTCGACGAACTTAAGAAGAAGATCGAATCTGCCGGCATGCCGAAGGAAGTCAAGGACAAGGCCCTGCAGGAACTGAAGAAATTGGAAGCCATGCCGCCCATGTCGGCCGAGTCCACGGTGTCGCGCAATTATCTCGACTGGCTGCTGGCGGTGCCGTGGAAGAAGCGCTCCAAGGAAATTCGCAACATCTCGCGCGCCGAAAAAGTTCTCAACGAAGATCACTATGGCCTGGAGAAAATCAAGGAGCGCATCCTTGAATTCCTGGCCGTGCGCCAGTTGGTCAAGAATCCCAAGGGCTCAATCCTCTGTTTCGTCGGACCTCCGGGCGTGGGCAAAACGTCGCTCGGCATGTCGATTGCCAAGGCCACCGGCCGCAAGTTTGTCCGCATGTCGCTGGGCGGCGTGCGCGACGAAGCTGAAATTCGTGGCCACCGCCGCACCTACATCGGCGCGCTTCCCGGCCAAATCATCCAGATGATGAAGAAGGCGGGCACCAAGAACCCGGTCTTCATGCTCGATGAAGTCGACAAGATGTCGATGGACTTCCGCGGGGATCCATCCGCTGCGTTGCTCGAAGTGCTCGATCCTGAGCAGAACTTCATGTTCGTCGACCACTACCTCGACGTCGAATACGATCTCTCGCAGGTCTTCTTCGTCGCCACCGCGAACGTGATGCACACCATTCCCGCGGCGCTGCAAGACCGCATGGAAGTGCTCCGCCTCCACGGCTACACCGAGCAGGAAAAGGTCGAAATCGCCAAGCAGTTCCTGGTCAAGAAGCAGATGCTCGCCGCCGGCCTTTCGGAAAAGAACATCAAGTTCACCGACGAAGCCATCACCGGCCTCATTCGGTCTTACACCCGCGAAGCCGGCGTGCGCAATCTGGAGCGTGAAATCGGCAACGTCTGCCGCAAAGTCGCGCGCAAGGTTGTGAAAGAAGGCGAGAACTACAACGTCACGATCACTGGTCAGAACGTCAACGACTATCTCGGCGTGATCAAGTTCCGCGACACTCTGGCTCATGAAAAGTCTGAAGTCGGCCTAGTCACCGGCCTGGCCTGGACTGAAGTTGGCGGCTCGATCCTGAGCACCGAAGCCAGCGTCGTCGACGGCAAAGGCAAGCTGACGCTCACCGGCAAACTGGGCGACGTCATGCAGGAATCAGCCCAGGCCGCCATGTCCTACGTGCGGTCCCGCGCCCAGCGCCTCGGCCTGAGCCGCGACTTCTACCGCAACCTCGACTTGCATGTGCACGTTCCCGAAGGCGCCATTCCCAAAGACGGCCCCTCGGCGGGCATCACCATCGCAACAGCTATTTCCAGCGCCCTGAGCAAGATTCCGGTACGCCGCGATCTGGCAATGACCGGCGAAATCACGCTGCGCGGCAAGGTCCTACCCATCGGCGGCCTGAAAGAGAAACTCCTGGCCGCTCACCGTGCCGGCCTCTTCGAGGTGATTCTGCCCAAGGACAACGAGAAAGACGTCGCGGAGGTTCCGGAAAATCTGCGCACCGCCATGAAGCTGCATTTCGTGGATACGATGGACCAGGTCCTGCAGATCGCGCTGGAGTCTCCATTGCCGAAGATGGATGAAGAAGTGGCACAACCCATCGCGCCTCTGACCACCGGCACCACCGACAGTCCCACCGCCCATCAGTAAGGGTCAGCCCTCAGTTGCAGACAGGAAAGGCCCGATCACTCGGGCCTTTTTTCTTTAGCCGTGCGACAGATCGCTCCCACGCACACCGCTACACGCACACCGCCCGCATACGCTCGCAGAGCTCCGCCAGAGAGCGTTCCACGCACGCGGTCATCCACGGTTCGAGCGCCAGGCGCTCGTCGTCTGGAATGTAACTGAACCGGACGCCGCAAGCGTGAACCGTCGTCCAGACCACCCTTCCCGTGGGGTGGAGGACTTCTCCAGTCTCGGGCAGGGCGAAACGAAGGTCCAGTTCCTCGCCCGCGCTCACCATGACACGCGCCATATCATCGTGGCCCTCGATCCGAAGCCCGATCCCGCCCTAGCTAAGATTCACGACCATCACTTCCGGGAACGGCTGCATGCGCGAGCTGACCGTGGCTATGATGTGAACCGGCTCGCGGTGCTGCTTGCGGCGACGAGCCACAGTCGCGCAGTAGGCGGCGCGCAGGCAGCGTTCAATCTGCAGCGCCGAGGCCGGCTTGTGAATCAGGAAGTGCACGCCCGCCGCGAACGCCTGGCGCAGATCCAGCAGGTCGCGCATGATCGCCACCAGTACGCACTCCCGGTTGAGCTTCGATTTGCGTACGGCGCTGAGGAACTCTCCCAGGTTGTCGATCTCCCTCCAGTCGACGATGATGACCTCGAACCCGTGCGGCTGAATCATGGCCAGGGCCGCAGCGCAGTTGCCCACAATCTTGGGCGTCTCCTGCAACTGGTTCAGGACGGTCTTGGTGATCCCCAAGAACTGGACGTCGCGGCAGAGCAGCAGCGTGTGCATTTCGGCCGTCGCCTTCCGGATGTTTTCCATTTGCGCCTCCCAGCCTCTTACTGACTCAATCGGCGGCTGCGAGCGAGGGTTGAATCTGAATGCGACACGGGCGGGAGCCCTTTGGTTACCTATGTTCTGCGAAACATTCAAGTCGGCGGAGAGACCTAGGTTGCCGCGTCCTGGTCCGGCAGGTCACCAAGTCACACGAAGAAATCCACAATTGAAGTCCCTCGCAATACCTCGTGTCCATCGTGGTTTCGGGTTTTTCTTACTCCATCACCAAACGGACCACCCCGCTTCGCTTGCTAATTTCCGCTCCCGCATTGCAAACTTGAGCATGAGGGTTCTCTCCCGGTTTCTGGCGTCGGCGACCGACGCCGCGCAATTCCCCGTTCCCAGCCTGCCGGAGATCGCCTTCCTCGGCCGCTCCAACGTCGGCAAGTCGAGCGTCATCAACTCGCTCGTCGGGGATAAAGTGGCACGCACCAGTTCCACTCCCGGCCGCACCCGCGCCATCAATTTCTTCGAGATCCGCTGGCCGGGAAAACCGCGCCCCGAGCTCATCTTTGCCGATCTCCCCGGTTACGGATACGCCAAGATTTCGCGCGAGATTTCGCAAGAATGGCCGAAGTTCATCGAGCCCTACCTCAACGAGCGCCCAACCCTGGGACTGTGCATCGTTCTGATCGATGCCAACGTTCCTCCGCAACAGAGTGACCGGCAACTGCTGGACTTCCTCAGCGCATCGGACCGCGACTTCCTGCTCGTGGCTACCAAGAGCGACCGGCTCTCGAACAACCAGCTGCACAATACCCTGCACACCCTGACCCAGGAATATCCCGCAGCCCGCCTGCTTCCCTTCTCGGCCAAGACCGGCGCCGGACGCGACGAGCTGTGGAAGCAGATCCGGCAGGCTGCCGAGCAATCCAGAGCGGGGGAAACCTCGTCCAAAACTCCGCTTCCTTAGAAGATTCTTAGCGGTAACATCCACCCTCCGGCGTCTAAACTCTCACCCTGTTTCTCCCGATAGAGACATCAGAGTTCCCGGCAAAGCAGGTCTGACTCTGAGGAGTCGCCGAGGTTGACCTTCGGGGCACCATGGCACAGGAAATCAACGAAGGCATCGCGTACCTGAGAGCGCCAAAGCAGTGGGTAAGTCCCCTCGCCCCGACGGCGGACGCTCCGGCTCTGGAGCCGGGCGCGGAGGAGCGTTCCGGGTCCAGGAGCCCCGTTACCGACTCCGGCGAACGCTTCAAGGGCGCGGAAAAGCGCCGCAGCCCACGTTACAAGTGTGCAGGCAGCGCCGAGCTGCGCGAGGACGGCTGCGACGTACGGACCCGGGCCACCTTCAGCGACATCAGTCTGCATGGCTGTTACGTAGAAGCGCAGGCCACCTACCCGGTGGGCACCGTGCTGCACATGAAACGGAAAGCCCACGGCGTGCGCCTGGAGACCAAAGGCAGTGTGCGCGTGAGCTATCCCTGCCTCGGCATGGGGCTGGCCTTCGTCGATATCACTGCGGAGAACCACGCGCGATTGCGAGAGCTGCTGGCCACAATCACTCGGCCGACAGTGATCATGGGGCCCGGAATGGCTTCCTCGCTTCCGGCATGCAGTCCGCTGGATTCGGTACCCCTGATCGCCGATCCAGGAGCAGCTCTGGAGGCGCTTACGGAATTCTTCGAAAGCCGCCAGATGCTGATGCGCGAAGACTTCCTGAGAATCCTTCGCAAGAGTCAGCTCCCCAGCACGGAGCGGTGAGCCCTTCGACCCGGGAGTTTGCAGCAAACTGATTAGGCCGCTAGGGGACCTCTTTTCCAAGCCACAATCCGGTCGACCGCTCGAATCCTTTCTCTAACTCATGAATCCTCCGCGATTCGCTATGATGAACAAGCATGGCTCTCTATCTGATTACTGGCATTGGTGGCTTCATCGGATCGTCGCTGGCGCGTGCACTGCTGTCGCGCGGTGAGCAGGTGCGAGGCGTTGACAACTTCTCCACCGGAAAACGGGAAAACGTTGCGGACATCCTGGATCGCATCGACCTCCGCGAGGCCGACATCGTCGACCTCGACGCGATGCACAAAGCGTGCGCCGGTGTGGACTTCGTTCTGCACCAGGCGGCGATTCCTTCCGTACCCAAATCCGTCCAGGACCCGCTCGGCAGCAACCGCGCCAACGTTGACGGCACAGTCAGCGTTCTGGTTGCCGCGCGCGATGCCAAGGTAAAGCGCGTGGTCTATGCGGCCTCGTCTTCTGCATACGGCGACACCCCCACGCTGCCCAAGCACGAGGCCATGACCCCCGATCCTATTTCGCCCTACGCCGTGGCCAAACTCGCGAGCGAGCAATACATGATTTCCTTTTACCGTTGCTACCAGCTCGAAACCGTGTCCTTGCGTTACTTCAACATCTTCGGGCCGCGGCAGGATCCGTCGTCTCCCTATTCGGGCGTGCTGGCGAAGTTCATCACGCTGATGCTGCGCGGCGAGCAGCCTGCGATTTTTGGTGACGGCGAGCAGAGCCGCGACTTCACCTACATCGATAACGCCGTCGACGCGAATCTGCTAGCCTGCGGCGCTCCCGCCGCCCGGACTGCTGGACAAGTTTTCAACGTCGCCACCGGCCGCAGAATCACACTCAACGAAACCTTCAAACTGCTTCAAGGTCTGACGTCCTATCGCGGACAGCCCAAGTACGGACCAGAGCGCGGCGGCGACATCAAGCACTCCCTCGCCGACATCTCGAAGGCCGAAGCGGCTCTCAGCTACAAACCGAAAGTGGATTTTGAAGAGGGACTGCGGCGCACGGTTGACTGGTATCGAACGAAGTAAGAGCCAGCGCCGGAGGAGTGTCTGGCGACGGAAGAATTCCGTCAGTGAGTCGTCGAACCTCGGCGCCATCGGATCGGCAATAACCATATGAGTTACCGCGCCGATCGATTGTTTTTGGGCCAAGCACCGATTTGAGTTATTTGCTGCCGCGTGGATGATCTTCTGGCTGGCAGCGATCCATGCCGCACGCCGCGTACGCTTGGAACATTTCAATGGACGCTAACTGCTTACCTCAGTCACGGTTCAGATTGCGAGCTCGTCTCGGAAAAAGCATTTATGATTGCAAATACTTTCACTGAGAGGACCTCGTCCAATAGAGGAGGTACGTGACCACGCACGAGGAACGCATCCGGCAGAGCTTTTCCAGGCAGGCCTTCATGTCCACCTTGGGGGCCGAGCTCACAGCAGTGGTTCAAGGCGGTGTGGAGATTCGCCTGCCATTTTCGCCAAGTCTTACCCAACAGAACGGCTACCTGCACGCGGGTGCTATCACTGCGGTGCTGGATTCTGCTTGCGGTTATGCTGCCTTGACCCTGGCACCAGAGGGTAAGGAGGTCCTCACGGTGGAGTTCAAGGTCAACCTCCTGGCACCCGCTGCCGGCGAGGTCTTCGCGGCCAGAGCGCAAGTGAAGAAAACAGGACGGACACTGACAGTTTGTACAGCGGATGCCTTTGCCATCAGCGACGGCGGAGAGAAGGTGGTTGCCACGATGCTGGCCACAATCATGGCTGTGCCGATAACGCCCGCGAAATAGCGCGCCGGGCGGGAGAATTAGAGTCCGAAGCAACGGTTCGCGTCAAGATGAAAAGATTTGCCTACCGATTTGCCCCCTCCGATACAAGATCCCGAACCAGCACCGCCGCATGAGATGTTGAGTCAACTGGTGAAAAATCGCCAGATCCGAAAGCGCAGGCACGTCAAGATCGACCGGATCCCAATCCACCGCTTGCCGGCGAGCATTGCCTTCGAGGAACTGGCCGCGGACTTCCTGCCAGGATTCTGCGCCATCGTTGCGATGGACAGTCCGATAAGGGTGCAGGTCACGGCATTTGCAATCAGACTGTTCATAGCTCCGGCTCCGCAGAAATATCTTGCTGGCACGAATGTATTTAGACGGTGGTTGGCACATGAGAGTAAGCACGCGGTTCAGGAATCCAAGAACCCGGCAGGCGATCCAGACGTCCGCCGTCGCAAGGCGCCGTTACGTTGGTTATCTACGGCAGGATTACGGACCTGTCTAGAGTGAGGACATGACACTTTCCTCGATGGTGGTTTCGCGCGACTGGCAGGAAGTCAGTGTTCTGGAGTGCATCCTCGGCGGTCTGCACATGGATGTCGACGTCGAGAACGACACGCAGCGAGCACTGGCTCGACTCACTAAGTCCAAGATCGATGCCCTCATCGTGGACTGCGATCTGAACGGAAGCTCCCAATTCCTGCGCGAACTGCAGACCGTGGGAACCCGGTCGACAACGGTCCCGCTGGTCATCATGGGCGGTCCGCGGTGCCGCCACAATCTCGACGAGACCGGAGCGCTGTTTGCCTTTGAGAAACCGATTTCGGTCGAACAGGCCGTGCGCACGCTCTCCGCGGCACGCAGCATGATTCTCGATGGACGCCTGCGCTATCACCGCGCCGGCCTGGAAGTACCGGTCTCGGTGAATCGCAAGGGCCACAAGCCGATGGACGCGTTCCTCGTCAATGTCAGCCAGGGGGGGATGCAGATTCACACCAAGGACCCAGTCGAGGCCGTGCAGGCCCTGCAAGTCTCATTCGAACTGCCGGGCGCCCGATCGGAGTTGAAGGCGAAAGCCGAGATCGCGTGGCAGGATAAGCGGGGAAACCTGGGCATCCGCTTCGTGAAGCTCGCGCCCCGACAGCAGCGGACGCTGCAACTTTGGCTGGCCCAACAGTATTTTGCAAACTAGGGCAGCTACACCATTGTTGCCAGCCCCCGTCAACGAAAGCGAGAGTCCGTCGCTTCTTCGTCCTCTTCCAAATCACAGCCGGCCAGGCGCGCCAGTCTTGTGCCGGGGCTCGCGCCTCCAAACAGCTCAAAGAATCCCCAGTAGAGGGCTGCCACCGAAATTGCGGCGCCACCTCCCATGGCCAGCGGCCATCGTGGAGGTTCCCCCGTTACCGAGAGAAACACCAGCGCGAACAGCAGCACAGCCGCGACTATCACGAGGGTGTTGATGGTCCAGACGAGGCTTCGACCGGAGAGCGGCTGGGACAGCCACTCCAGTTCAGGCGGTTTCTCTTGCTCAGTACTGTCGTCGCGCGCGGAAACTGGCTTCGGCGGGAATGGCCGCGTCGGCAACTCGATGACCTTCAGCGGCGCTGCGGAAACCATCAGCCCGTCATCCTCCGCGGGCGCATCCGCAACAGGCAACGCGCAGGGTGATGCTTCGAACATAGATCCGGCCCGGTCCGAATGGAGCGAAATCCCTTCCAACAGGTCCCCGAAAATCCATTCATTCAGCTGCCGCGTCATCCGCGGAGAAAGGTCGAGGAAGCGGATGCCACACTGTCCCGAGAACGTAGCCCACGTGACTTCCCCGCGAACCTCCACACGCAGCCGCGGATAGCGCAGTTCGAAGCGCACCCGCACTTGCTGGCGCGGGCGAACCGCGGCCACCGCCTGCACTCCGATGCCATTGCGGCTTAAATTGCGAACAATGCCGCCGTTCGCCTGGTCGAGGGTAACGTAGGTGAGGGTGCGGAGTTCGTGCCGATGCCGAGCCCGGGCTTGTCGCGCGGGAGATGTTCCTGCGTCCATTGCACACACCGCCGGAGAATCGTGGTTCGGCCAGGGCTCTATCCCATCGATTTTATCCGTCTTGCATGCGCCGCCTGAGTAACTATGGAGGTTCGGCTAGATCCCATTCCTCGAGTCGCAGCTGGCTAGGTCTCCGCCAGCGGTACCGCAACGATGGCCAGAGAGCGGCTGCAAGTAGCGCCTCTACCCGTCCCAACCGCCCCAGAATTCGGAGGACTCTATGACTTAGAGCAAACAGAGTCTTTCAGCCCCTTTTCTAGAAGGCGAAAACATAGGACAATAACCTTACCAAAGGACATGGCCAAGGGGGCATGCCCAAGTAATTGCAACTGGGCCCAAAGACCGATAACTTACAAGTGAACTGTCTCTAAATGGCGACGACCACCACCAAACCGGATGTTGACGTAACCACTCCGTTCACCGGTGGTGGTGTGCCGGCGTGGCCGCGCGGACAGAGTGCCTCCACCGCCTCCGATCATCCTGAGCGAGATCCTGCGAAGCCTTCGCATCAAGACGCCCTGCAGGCGTTGCTCGGATTCTCTGCCCTGCACGACCAGGTGCGTCGCAGACGGGCTCTGGCCACTCGGGACCAAAGCTTTGATCGAGGTGCTCCGGTCGCGGAGTTTGAGCAGGGAGAACAGTTCATTCTTGACGAAGTGCTTCAACTGGTCGCCGAACGCGCGGTGGCAATCACGGGCGCGGATGGCTTAGCGATCGCCTTAGCGGAAGACAACGAAATTGTGCTTCGGGCGTCGGCAGGCACGGTCCGGCCCGACGTAGGCGCGCGCATCGACCGAGATTCTGCGTTTTCTGGGGCCTGCTTCCGGACCGCACAGATTGTAAGCTGCGACGACACCGAGACGGATCCCCGAGTCAACCTGCAGGCTTGCCGCAAGCTGGGTGCGCGCTCCATGGTGGCCGTGCCGCTGTGCGGGCGACGGCGCGTGATCGGCGTGCTGGAAGCGTTTTTCGCGTGGCCGTTTGGATTCAATGATAGCGACATTCGCAACCTGAGCCTGCTGGCGGAATTGGTGTTAGGAGCACTGAAACCCGAAGATGAAGATCGCTTCGCCGAGTCAGCCCAGGCCGCGGCAACCAAGCTGGAGTCGCCTCCGCGTCCCGCGCCGGCGGCCGCGGCAACCAAACCGGATCCGATTCCGCTTCCCCCGCCGGCAAAAGTGGCGGTCCAACCGCCACCGCTTACACGCGTGCCACCGGCGGTCGTCGCGCCTGTTGCTCCCGACACCGACAAGAAGCCGGTCGCTGCGAAAGTCGATACAGCGCCTGCACTCGCGTATCTGGACCGGCCCTCGACCGATAAGGTTCCGGAGTTCGAAACGAGTGTCACGGCCGAAACCGCGCCAGAGCCCGAAAGCGCGGTGGAAGAGATCGAGCCCACAAGCCGCAGGCCGGGCGTGCTGGTTCTGCTGGTGTGCATCGTCGTCGCTACGGCATTTGCTGGCGGCGTTTGGTGGAAGATGAAGACAGCGCAGTTGGGCAGTGCGATGATCCACACGGAGAAGATGCCCGCCAGGCCGTCCGGCACGGAGGCAAGGAAAGATGCGGATCTTCCTGTGGCCGAGAGCCCAAATTCCGCGGACGCCAGTTTGGGAGCGAATTCAGAAGCCGGCGAGCCGGTGAATGCACCCGCTACGACGCAGGAGTTGTCGAAGTTCCCTCGTATCACCGGAGTCCGGCACTGGTCCTCGGCCGACTCGAGCACGGTGGTTCTCGATCTCGAAGACCAGGTGCAGTACGAGGCGCACCGCCTGGCTGGCCCGGAACGCATCTATTTCGATTTGCGCGACACACAACTCTCTCCCGAGTTGATGGGAAAGTCGATCGAAGTAGGCGACCCGCTGGTGAACCGGATTCGGATGGCACAACCAGTGGCTGGCATGACCCGCGTTGTTCTCGAGACCCGGGGCAATTCGAATTTCTCGGTGAGCCTGGAGCCGAATCCGTACCGACTGGTGGTCGAAGTGCGCAAGATCGGGACGACTCCCAAAGGCGCCGTGAACCTGTTCCCAAACTCTACGGAAGCGGAAAAGAACAAGCTGACGATCGTCGTTCCACCTCCCACCAAAGAAGACCTGCAACTGCGGGCACGGGTGCCCAAGATGCGCATCGTGGTCGATGCCGGCCACGGCGGCTGGGACCTGGGAACGGTGGGACGTCGCGGGTTGCTGGAAAAAGATTTAGTCCTTGAAATCGCCGAGCGCCTGGGCAAGTTGCTCGAAAGCCGCCTGGGCATGGACGTGATCTACACGCGGCAGGATGACAACTACATCCCGCTGGATGAGCGCGCTAGCGTCGCCAACCAGTCGCAGGCGGACTTGTTCGTCTCGGTCCATGCCAACTATAGCGACCTGCCTTCGGCGCGCGGCGTGGAAACCTACTACACAAATGTCTTCTCGGCACCGGGGTCGAAAGATGTGGATACGCGGCCAAGCGCGAGCAATGCCAAGCCGGCCGTGACGACGTCACTGTCGCCCGCGACCTTACACGAGAAGATCGAGCAATCACGACGGCTGGCGGCCAGCGTGCAGCGTTCGCTCTATGGCACACTCTCAGTCCAAAACCCTGGCCTGCGCGACCGCGGTATCAAAGAAGCCGGCTTCGTTGTGCTCACCGAGAGCGCGATGCCAGGAATTCTGGCCGAGGTTTCGTTTGTCAGCAGTCCCACCGACGAGCAGAAGCTACGCAGCGACGGATACCGAGAGCAAATTGCCGAAGCTCTGTACAAGGGGATTGCGCGGTACGCGGCGAGTTCGCATGGCGTGAAGTTGGCGAGCGCAGCGAAATAGCGGAGTTCCCAGTTCCAATCGTGGGCCGAGTTCCCAAAAAGAGGACCGACGTAGACTATACCGCGCCGTCACGGCCTCGACGATGATCGCTGATTGAAGTCGCAGCGGTAAGGTCGGATGTCACATGGAGCCTGTGAATCGGTACGATGGGGCTGGTCCAACTCCGACAATCGCGTGGAAGAGCAGCCCTTCAAGGGCCGCGTTACGCGATGCAGAAAGAAAATGCCGCCTTTAGGCCCCGTGCAGCGTTCTGGAATCGCCCGCGCCGGCACCACAGGGGCTAAAGCGCTGTTCGCTGGAAAGGCTCTCTATCGCGGCCCTCGAAGGGCCGATCTTCCACCGTTCTCCTGCAGAATTGCACCCCATTGCGCCACCACGACCGAGGCTGCCTCATCCGTCGCGGTTTTCGACGGATGGGAATTCGTGCTGGCATCAGACATCAAGGGCTCACGGAGTTCATTTCAAGAAAAACATTCGGGACTTGCGGTCCGTGGTGCCCAAGCATCGAAAACCGCGAAGCCTGGGGCAGCCGATTTCGTGGTGGTGACCGCAAAAAATGCAAGGTTGGGCTAGCCCTCCCAAATATCAGGGAACTCGCGGACAGACTCTACGTTCCGTCTAGTGCCGGGTGCCCCGTCCAAGCTTCGCTTGGGCGGGGGATCTTGGCTGGGCCAAGTGCCACGAACTTTTCCACAGCCCTGCAAAGCAAGAATCCAATTCTTTGTGACGGACAACCTTTACTGAGGATTCCAGAAAGCGCAAGCTCGTTACAGGTGCGAGGGCTCTCACAACCATTTGTCCACCACCGGTCTCTTGAACGGTTCCAAACCCGCAGCTAACTCCTTATTCCGGAATATTTCAACTGTAAGTTCTTGCGGCTCAATATTTTGCGAGGATCAAGGGGCACCCCCTGCGAGGCAAGTTCTATGAATCAATCTTTTAGGAGAAAAGATGAAAAAAATCGAAGCGCATCTCTCACCGGGTTGTCATTCTGAGCGAAGCGAAGAACCTATGCATTCGCTGGCACCATCGTCGCTGACGGCGAGTACAGAGGTCCTTCGTCGGGCGAACAACGCCCTCCTCAGGATGACAAGTCTGTCGAATCGGCACAGTCAATTTGACGAAGGGACGCCGCCGTACTTTTGTAGCCACTTCAATTCCTCGCGCACTTTGATTTTGCCGTGCCAGGGATTCTTGGCGAGCGAATGGCCTTCGCCGGGGAAGATCAGCAGCCTGTTCGGGATGCCAAGCGAATACAGCGCGTGCTCCAGCAGATAATCTTCCAGCACCGCGACTCGGATGTCGTCGGCACCGGCGACCATGTGCGTGGGCGTGCGGACTTTGTCGATTTGAAAGATGGCGGCTTCGTCGTGATAGCGCTGCTGGGCTTCCCAGGGACGCCCGCCGAGAAAGTAGGCGTCGTCCATGGTGGTATCGTCGTTGCCCCAGTTGCCGATGTGCTCGACCGCTCCCGCGCCCGTAACGGCAGCCTTGAAGCGCGTGGTCTGGGTGATGAGCCAGTTGGTCATGTATCCGCCGTAGCTGTAGCCGCCGATGGCGAGGCGATCGGGATCGGCGATGCCGTCTTTCACCAAAGCGTCGACGCCTTCGAGAATGTCCTTGCCCGGCCGCGACACGATCTGCGGAACGATCTGCTCGAGGAACTTGTCGCCGTATCCGGTGGAACCGCGGTAGTTGGGCTCGAACACCAGCCAGCCGTTAGTGGCGGCCAGCGCAGCCCACTGGTACCAGTCGGCCTCGAAGTGATTGCCGTCGGCGTCGGCCGGGCCGCCGTGAATGAACGTGAACATGGGCAGATGCTTGCCCTCGAATTTGCCCGGAGGGTAAATCAGCATGCCTTCGACTGCGGTGCCGTCGTCGGCCTTCCATTGGTAAGGCTTGCCCTGAGGAAGATCGCGTTCGGTGAACAGCTTGTTGAACGAAGTGATGGGGCGGGCTTGATCGAGTTTGGACGCGCTGTCGGCGAGATACACCTCTTCAGGCTTGCCCAGCGACGAGTACACGAGCGCCACGCGCGGCGAGTGAGCGGCGACCGAGATGCGGGAGTACGTGCCCGACCATGTGCTTATGAGGTGCAGCGACTCGGAGGGGCTGCGCACGGAATACATTTGGACTTCGGTGCCGAGGCGCGCGGAGGTCAGCACATCGTCAGAGGCAACGGCATAGTGCTCGACAGGGCCGATGAAATCTTGGCTCCATTGTTCGATCGCCCCAGACTCAGTATCGACCCAATACAGATGAGGCTGCAGGTCCCGATACTGGCCCAAGACGTCTCCTACTTCAACGCTGAAGAAGATGTGCCGGCTGTCATTGGCCCAGTGCGGGTGGGTTTCTACCCCTTGGTTGTGTGTGATGCGGCGCGGCTCGGTCAGTGCGGCTTCTGCCTTGTTGCCGGCACTCGCGGGCGAAGACGCCCGCTCCACCCTAGCCAGACCAACCGTGTAGATTTCTGCGTCTTCGTACTTTTCCTGGCGCTGGTTGATGGCGTTGCTCACGAACGCGAGTGTGCGGCCGTCGGGCGAGGTGACCAGACCCTCCACGCGCAAGGGACTGCTTGCAATCGGCCGGGCGCCCGGGGTCAGATCGGGATCTTGTTTGAAGTCGCCCTCTTTTCTTTCTACCTTGGCGGGCGCGGACGCATGGCGCGCCAGGGCGCCGGCCAGGTCGAGCGCGAAGATCGTATCGCCGCGCTCGGCGGTTCGATACTGCACGACATCTTTCCACTCGTTCTTGTAGTCGTCTTTCTGCGTCTTGCTCCAGGGCTCGCGCGTCGCGAAATAGACTGTTTGCGAATCCGCCGACCAGGAAAATGAATGGACCCCTTCTTCCCCCTCAGTCACCGGGAACGCCTCGCCACCGTTGGGCGAAATGAGGTACAGCTGGCTGGGGGATTCGTCTCTTGTATCTGAATCCGCATCGCCATCTTTTTCTGTGGAGGGCTTGCGCTCGGAGAGAAAGGCAATCCAGCGGCCGTCGGGAGACCATTTTGGATCGGAGTCGTGACCCGATTGCGTCAACTGAATCAAAGAACCCTTGCCGTCGTTGCGATAGAGCCAGAGGTCGCTGCGGAAGACTTGCTGATCCCAGTCGGCGCGCTCGGTGCCGATGACGACTGAGTTGCCGTCGGGCGAAATCTCAAGCGCCGTAGAGTCGACGGAGTTGAAAAACTCGTCGATGTTGAGCTTAGGTTTGCTTTGAGACGCGGCGCTGAGCGCATAACTTACGACGATTGCAACGATGAAGGCAACTTTAGGGATTCGCATAGGGTCCCGAGGTGGAAGAAGGGTTATACAACGCCGGATTCGCTCGAAGCAAGTTTGTGACTCGGGGTTGCGAAGCGACGTGACAGAACCCAGAGCACGACGGCGAAGGCGGGGACAGAGAGCTGAACATGAGTCCAGCGAGAGAGGGGACCGACCAGAGGCAAGACAAACGCAAGATAGAGGAGCAGCCGAAGCGTGGCCGAGGAAGGATCGTCTGCGTTGCTCAACGTCCAGTCCACCAGCAGCAGCAGCACGGGTGCCAGCACGAGCAGGTCAAACACGAACAGATGCGGGTTGACGAGCACCGCGGCCAAGGTCAGGGCGGAAAAGCGAATCGAAAGGGGCGAAGAGGATTTCCAAACGACTGCGGCCACGCCAACCACGACAACGGAACTCAGAACGTACAGCGCGGTCGCCACGACGGGCCAGGGGATGAGCAGCGACCAGAAGGCGCGCAACGAATGCATCTGGATGGGCGCCAAGCTGAGTTCAACCCTGCCGATCACGCGGGAGATGTGCCAGAGCATGCCGAAGTACGCGTTCATCGCCATGGGGCCGAAATAGATCCTCGCGAACGCCAGCTGCGCGCCCGCCGCGACAAAAAGTCCCGCGAATGTTTTCCAGGCCTGAGACAGCAGCAATACGATTGGGATGGCGACCAGAAACTGTGGCTTGAACACCAGGAATCCCAGCGCAACGCCCGCGAGCCAAGGGCGATCGGCGCGGAATGCGAGAAACGCGGCCGTGAAACAGGCCAGCACGAGAGCCGACAGTTGGCCGCGCACGAAGAAATGAAATAGCGGGGGAAAGGCGATGGCGCAGAGGGCAACCAGTCCGAAGCGGGTGCGCAGGGCTGGACAAGACTTCCATACCAAACAAAGACACGCGGCATAGACGAGAAGGCTGGCGATGATCCAGATTCGAGCGGCCGCGGGAAACGAGAACCGGGACAGCGGGACAAGAAAGAGTCCCACTTGTGGTCCGTAAAGATTGGGCAGGCTCACTTTGGCCGACTGCAAAACGACTGCCTGCATCCCCTCTGCCGTAACCTGCGGATCATAAAGGTGATTCGCCTGGTCTTGCGTGATCAGGCGAGCGGAAACATAGAGCGGCAGAAAATCCTGGAACTTGATATTGCCCGCGCCGTCGATCAGGCCGGGCGTCGCGAAGTCCACCGCACAGACTCCCCACGTACACAGAGCGAGCAGCATCGCCTGTGCGCGAATGCGACCCGGGTTGAGCCACTGTGCGGCGGATGTGATCCAAGCTCGCGCCATGGTTACAGGGCGGTCACTGAGAAGGCTCGGCATTTTTGAGCGCGTCGTCCAGCGCCTGCCCGGAGCGAGGGGTGCTCTCCAACATGCGCCATCCGTCGTCGTACTCGCGGAACCCGACGCTAGAGGTGTAATGCAGGTCACCGGAGTAGAGTGCAGCGCCGATTTCGTTCAACGGGACCCACTTCCAGGTAAACTCCACGTCGGCCAGGTTGCTCTGCTTGCTGATGCCGGTGACGCCCACCAGTTCCCTTTTTGCGACCGGAATAAAGAGCAATGATTTGTCGGCTTCTTCCGCGGGAACCAAGGCGCGCACCGTGTCCACGCCTAACGGAGTCAATAGGACGTCCCAGCAAGGTGGGGGAACCATTCCGGGGGAGCAGCGGGCGGCAGTCGCCGAGATCCAGCCGTGTTGTTGCAGCACAAGGTATTCCGGCGAGACGTAGTCCTTGTTGGAGACGATTCCCGTCTGGAGTGTGAAGTGCTGTGAAGTTCGGAACGCATCGGAAGCGGAGATCAAGTCTGTCGCGAGACGTCGCGAGATGAAGTCGCGCGGAGAGCAGGACGCGAGAAGCAACACAGCGAGCAACGAGGGGATCGATTTCTTCCGCATGCGCCGGGACATTCCTGAGCCGGGCTGCGCCCGGCGGACAGCCGAGTGCGGCTGTCCCCACATCATCAAGATCCTTCCACTGCCAAGATCAACGACTTGTGATTGTAAATAAACGCGAGCGTTTGTGTGGAAGGAAAGGGCGGGAGGTGATCTGGCCATCGAAGTGTGCCGCCCAGACCCCGGGAATTTGGCTCGCACAGCCCGGGCAGCGGCCTTCCGGCGTCAAGCTGTAGTCTTCGATGAGATAGCCATACCTGCGGATCAACGTCGTCCGGCACTGCGGGCAGCGGGTGTCTTCCCACGGACCGACCATACCGGGCAGATTGCCGGCATAGATATAACGCAGCCCCGCGGCACGACCGATTTCGGCAGCCCGCAACAGATCTTCGGCGGTGGTATCGCGCTGGTCTTCGCCCTGCATTTTGTAGTCCCCGTGAAATGCAGTCACATGCCAGGGAATATCGGGCGAAACGCCGGCGAGGAATTCGGTGAGGCGGCGCAGTTCGTCGGTCGAGTCGTTGAAGCCGGGGATCAGCAGCGTCACGATCTCCAGCCACAATCCCACCTGGTGAATGCGGCGGATGCTGTCGAGGATAGGGCCGAGGCGTCCGCCGAGTTCGTGATAGTGGCGATCGTCGAAACTCTTGAGATCCACTTTGTAGAGATCGAGCCAGGGACGCAAGTAATCGAGCACCTGGGGAGTGGCGTTGCCGTTGGAAACGAATCCGGTGAGCAGCCCGGCGGCTTTCGCCTGCTTGAAAACGGCCACGGCCCATTCACTGGTGATGAGCGGCTCGTTGTAAGTGCTGACCAAAACTCTTGCACCCTGATCGAGGGCGTCACGAACCAGACCCTCGGGAGATGCTTCCAGCGGGGGAGAGACGGCATTGGGATCCCGCAGAGCTTGCGACGTGACCCAGTTCTGGCAGTAGCCGCAGTGGAGATCGCAGCCGAGCATGCCGAAACTGTAGGCGAGCGCGCCGGGATGCGCGTGGAAGAAGGGCTTTTTTTCGATGGGATCGCATTGCATTCCCGCGGTGTATCCCCAGGGAACGTAGAGCGTGCCACCGCGGTTGTAGCGGACCTTGCAGACGCCGGGCTGGCCTTCGGGAATCGGGCAGCAGTGACCGCAGGAAAAACATCGAACGCGGTGGTTGTCGAGTTTCTCGTAGAGAGCGGCGTCCGCCTCGCGAACTCTGCGGTCGAGGATGTCGCGGAGGGTAGGCACTGAGACCTCTGTGAGTATTTTAGCGCCCCTTGGGGCCAGGGAAGTCGAGGTTCGGCGGATGGACCAACTTGCGGAAGAACTCGCTACACCTGAATCGCGGCTTCATTCAACGCCGAGCTTTTCAGCCACCTTCAGTGGCCGGCGGATGGTTTCCAGTTCGCCAGGTGCTGCTGCAGCCAGAGGTCGGCTTGCTGTTCGATGACCGTGACCTGGTTCCGGGTCAGGCTTGACGCCAAAACCACGGCGAGGTCTTTATTCTCTCGATCGCCGCGAGCACGGGCCAGCACGGTCCAGAAATAGGCCTGATTCACGTCTTTGTTCACGCCGCGTCCGCCCCAGTAGAGAAGACCCAACTTGGCCTGGGCTGAGAGGTTGCCATGGTCGGCAGCCTTGAGAAACCAACGGAATGCCTGGCGCTCGTCCCGCACGATTTTGTTTTTTTCGTCCCCTTGAAAATACCGGAGGCCTAAAGCATTTTCGGCGGCAGGGTCACCCTGCTCTGCCATTCGCTGAACTTGCTCGCTCGATGCCGTCTCGACTGGGGGAAACGAGGCAACCAGACTCACCGACTTCGGTGGTTGCGACGAGGCAAAAACGGTCTGAATCGGGATCTGACCGCGTTCCTGCAGCTTGCTCTGGATCAACGGGGCAAGGTTGTAACCGAGGACCAACGCGATCACGGCGGCGGCACAGATCAGAAGAATCAGGTGCGAACGCGGCAGGCTGATGCCGCCGGGAGATTGCGCTTCCGAACGTTCCATTTTCTTCTCTTCCCCGGGCGTGGAAGCGAACAGGACACTTCCCGGAGTGGGCGCAAACCGAGTGACAGCGGTTGCAGCGCCCAGCTGCGGCAAATCTTCGGCGCGCGCGGCACGGTTGACGGCGGCCAGCACTGTGTCCGCGAGACGTTGCAGCACACCGCCATCGGTTTCAGAGAACGTATTCGGTTGAGAGGAGAACGCTTCGAGGAGTCCAATCGATTTCTGGCCAACGCGCACTGGAACAGCGAGGATGGAACGAATGCCAAGCGCGCGGCAACTCTCGCGATCGACGCGACCATCGCGTTCAGCATCGTCGCAGCGCAGCAGGATTCCGGTTTTCACGCATTCACCGGAAAAACCAGAGCCCACCTGCAGACGTGCCCCGACGGGCGGAGCATCCTGTCCGGAACTGGCGCGACAGACCATGAAATCCGGATCGGATTCGGCGAGCGCGATGGCAGCTCCCGATGCGCGAACCAGAGTATGCGAGCGTTCGGCAATCAATTTCAACGCTGCGGAGAGATCGGAACCGAGCGCCTCCACTTGACGTTGGACAGCGGTCACGGCGGCCAGCGTATCGGTGAAGTTGGGGCGTGGTGCAACATCGGGTAGCAAATCGGGAATCGCGGCAATCTGAGTCTCGCCATTGGCCACACCGGCCATGACGTTCACAAAGAGCCACTCGCGCAATCGGATCAAGGACTCCGGAGCCAGCGCGGGAAAATGAAGGCCGGCGCGCCCTGAAGCATTCGACCAGACGACCTCACCCGTGGTGTAAATATGGTCGGCGCAATCGGCCAGATCGAGGCACAGATTCACGCGCCGTTGGACTTCGAGTGGCGAATCGCACTGAATGGCAACCCCGTCTTCGCTGATGTCCAGGATCTCGTGCAGATCTAGCATCGCACCCTGGGATTCCGCGGTGAAGGTGGCATAGGCCGGCGTCTGGATCTTATGTCGCACACGCCGGCGGCGGTTGGGTGAAACCAGTGGAAACGCCGAGTTGATAGAAGCCATGGAAGGGCCCGAGTTCTTCGTGCTGCTCCATATTAGCGCGGGATTGTGGAAAAGTAAGCAAAGAAGAGAATCGGAAGGCTGACAACCCGCCGGACGCCACCGTCGTCCCGGGGGGTTAGCCGGCTCGCCGCAGGATTTGGGCCTGGTGCAGGCTGGAAATGCGGGAGATTGCCGCCACCATCATGCTGGAAAGAAGTTGCATAGTGGCCACATCCCGCTCGTCAAAGGCCCCGGGAGATGAGGATAGTACCTCAAAAACCCCCAGGGTACGGCGGTAGTAACGCAGGGGCGACACCAGAATGGACCGGACTCCGAGGCGGCGGCAACTGGCCAGGTCCACGCGCGGGTTGCGCTCGGCGTCGTGGCAAAGCATGATTTCGCCCGAGCGGACGGCTTCCGCGGAGATGCCCGCGTCGGTTTGCAGACGGACCCCGAGGTCGGGAGCAGTTCTTCCAGTGCGGGCTCGGCAGACGATTTCGTCCCCAGCCCGCAGAGCGATAGCCGCTCCGGTTGCGCCCGTCAGATGCTGGGCACGTTCGGTAATCGCGCTGATGGCAGGCTCCAGATCAAGCTCCGCCGGATGAATCTCGATTTCCTCGCCCAGGGCTACCGCCCGGATGCCAGATGCGGGATGGGCAGCGTTGGCAACGCGAAGCTGGCTGCGCTGAGCCAGAGAAGGCATACGAGAATGATCCGCGAGGCTCACCACGTCAGGATCGGGGACGGTACGCAATAAATCGTGCACAAGATTGTTGAGTTCGACATCGGTGATCAGGTGCGCGGTCTGCTGGTTGCGCATGGAACCGCCCAGAACGCGCGCGAGACTGAGCAGGGAATGGCTGCCACACGCCAGGCAAAAGGGCTTGCTGTTCGTACAGATCAGCTCACACTGAACGCAGAACGTGGCGGAGTGCAAAGGGACGAAATTGACGTCTTTAAAGGTCGTGCCGTACAGACTCTTGCCAAACATGATGGCTGATTCCTCGCTTGGAACACGGTGCTGTTGAAGGTAAACAGATAGCGAAGGGGGAGGAAGTGACGGCAGTGGTTCCTGGTGTGGAAAACGGGGCCGAAATTGCAGCCGGGACGGTGGTTGGCTGTGCAAATATTTGCAACAACTATCCATAACATCCTAAAAGTCTTGCGGCGGGCCCGACGAACAGCCCCTATTTTCCCGATGAGTATTGATTTCAGGGCAAGCGTCGGCTATCCTAAGCACACGTTCGCGGTCTGCCCGCAGAACGATTACTGGGGGTAATCATGGAATGGACGGCGCCCGCATTTGAAGAAGTTTGCCTGAACTGCGAAATCAACTCCTACGCCAGCGCGAAGCTGTAACCGGAGCGCTTCCCTTTTAGCCTCTCGTTGAAGGGCCGGTGCCTCGCACGATGACGTGTGCGATGCGCTCGGCCGCGTGCCCGTCCCAAAGGGGCACGAGATTTTTCTCAGGTGCACTCGCATCTGGAGAACGTGAAGCCCGTCCGAGGATTTCCGCCGCCGCAGCGCGCAGCCGTCGCAGATCGCGTCCCACCAGCTGATTCGTTCCCATCGTCAGGGTGATGGGCCGTTCTGTATTTTCGCGCACCGTGAGACAAGGGACGCCCAGAAACGTGGTTTCCTCCTGAATCCCGCCCGAGTCCGTGATCACCATCGCGGCGCAGCGCTGCAAAGCGAGAAACTCCAGATAAGGCAAGGGCTCCATCAGACGAAGGCGCGGACCGATCTTGTGTGTGGAGCCCAGAGCATCCAGGCGCTGGCGCGTGCGCGGGTGAACGGGAAAAACGACGTTGAGTTGAGCGCTCAGGTCGACGAGCACCGTGAGCAACTCGCGCAGCCAGGGAAGATCATCCACGTTCGAAGGCCGGTGCAAGGTGACCAGCGTATATGGCGAAGTGACCCCGGCGGAAAAATGATCCGCGGAGCGCGGGAGCAGGCGCACCAGCGTGTCAATCATCACGTTGCCGACAAGGAAAATCTTCCCGGCGGAGACGCCTTCGTGGAGCAGATTCTCATCGCCATCGGCGGAAGGGGTGAAGAGGAGGTCGGAAAGCTGATCGGTGAGCAGGCGGTTAATTTCCTCCGGCATGCTGCGATCGCGGGAGCGCAGACCGGCTTCGACGTGGGCGATGCGCACGCCCCGTTGGGAACACACCAGCGCCGCAGCGACGGTCGAGTTCACATCGCCATAGACCAGAACGAGGTCCGGCTTGCGCTCCAGCAAGACGGGTTCTAGGGCAAGCATCACTCCAGCGGTTTGTTGTGCGTGGCTTCCTGAACCCACTCCCAGATTGAAATCGGGTTTGGGCATTTCCAGTTGCTCGAAAAACACTTCGGACATCGCCGCGTCATAGTGCTGTCCTGTATGTACGATGGTCTGTCGGACTCCGGAATGCGCCGCGATGGCGCGCAGGACCGGAGCGGCTTTCATGAAATTAGGCCGGGCTCCAACGACGTGAAGGACGTGCATAGCAGAATCGCGAGACAAAGCGAGATTGTATCTGGTTTCGGGAAAGCCGCTGTTACTAGCCGGCCTGGGCGGCGACCAGCGAGTGGTCCTGTTGGGGGAGAGCGATCACCTGAGCGGAGTGCGCGAGGGTGCGGTCGAGGGCGTCGGCGAGTGCCGTGGGAAAGGTCGAGGTCAGCAAATTGATATCGACTTGCAGGTCTCGCGGCGAGTACAAGCGATGGACGATCAGCGTTCCCCGATAGCGGTTGGCGGAACTCATCAGGTTCAGAGCGATGGTCCACACGGCTGCACCGTCCAGTACCTTCGGCACACCAGCTTTGTTCCAACGGAATGAGTTTCCACTGCGGCGCACCGTGGCGGGGTCAGTTGCTTCGAATGGAAGCGGTTCTCCGGTGAGCAGTTCGAGTTTCAGTTCAAAGCTGTCGAAATCGTTGCTGCCAAAGGCTGCGGTCAGAATTCGGCGCACCTGGTCGTAATCGCGCGCGACTTTCAGTTCTTCGCTAGCACGGCGAATCGCCAGGTTGTTGACGAAGATCTGGGGCTGATCAAATGTGCGGTGGGCGACGCGGGCCAACTCCCCAAATTCGAGGTAGCCGAGATGCTGCACGCCGATCCAAATGCCGATGCCCAATACCGCGAGCACCAGCCCGAGCGAACTTCCCGTCGGCCACAGGAGAAACAGGCTCAGCAGGGCGAAAATCGCTGAGACGCCGTAGAGCAGAATCACGACCTGGCGATGCGTCATGCCGTGCTGCAACAGTTTGTGATGAATATGCTCGCGATCGGCAGTAAAAACCGGGCGCCCGCTGATCAGGCGCCGCACAATGGAGAGGGCCGTCTCCAGAATCGGCAGGCCGAAGGAAACCACCGGGATCGCAACAGCCACAATCGTAGGGGCCTTTTGCGCGCCTTCCAGAGCGAGCGCGCTTAGCACAAAACCGATGAAGAGGCTGCCGGAGTCGCCCAGAAAAATGGTCGCGGGATTGAAGTTGAAGCGCAGGAACCCGAGAATCGCACCCGCGAGTGCAATCGTCATCACGGTGACCAGCGAGGGACCGTTGAGCAGCGCCACCACGAAAGCCACCAGAGTCGAGAACAGAGCCGATCCCGCGGCCAAGCCATCGAGCCCGTCAATCAGGTTAAACGCGTTGGTGATGGCCAGGACCCACAGAACGGTGAAGGCCAAACCGACAAACCACGGCAGCTTGTGATCTCCGAACAGGACCGGAATGTTTACGATCCGCAAGCCGCCCATAAACAACATGGTTGCAGCAATGCCTTGCACGGAGAACTTGACATAAGGACCCAGGCCGCGGATGTCATCGTAAACCCCCAGCAGAAAGACGAGCGTCGCTGGACCGAGGATCGTCAACAAGGTCTTGGGGGAAAAGGTCGAATGCATGCGGGGATTGTGTAGTGCCCACAATGCGGCCCCACCCATGCAGAACGAAAAGGAGAGGAAAATGGCCACGCCACCGAGACGCGGCAGCGGACTGGAATGGAGGTGCCGCTCTTGCGTGGGTACCGCGACCCATCCACGGGAGGTGGCGAAGTCCCGTACATAGCGCGTCAGCACGAAAGCAGACAACAGCGCTAAGACAAATGTACCGAGGAAAATGCCCGTCAACTATGCCACCTTCGGCAAGCAGACATGCCTATCTGCAAATCCGCTTTACACTCTTCATTCTTCCAAAAAGTATTGCAGCAATGACCCGCGGTTAATAGTTAGTGAACAGATTCCCGCTGACGTTTGACAGTGTCTCGACTCTAGCAGTACCAGAATGGGACTTTCAATTGGGGAGCCGCAAAAACCTGTGGAAAACCAAGTAGGAGTGTGAGTGAGAACGAGGGCGCAACCCGCGCTGCTGTGCTAAACTGCTGTTCAAAATCTCACGTATTACTTCAGGGGTCTGCTGATGGAGTCGAGCGATGCGTCCGCCCCTCCGGGGCTGGCTCAAGGTTCCCTCGTTGCCCCACGGCTTGCGCGGGGGGCTGCATTCTTTCGCCGCTCGGCGGCTTGGCACATCGCGCGACCGCGGCGCTGAAGGCGCGACCGAGAAGATAGTTTTTCAGCAGACTGTTTATCCAACTTGCGGTTTCTCTACGAGGGCCTGCAGCACGTCGATATATTTCGACGCCGTGCGGCGGCGAGAAAGATGCTGCAGGATGTGTTCCCTTCCCTTTTGTCCCAGTGTGACGCCAAGTGCACGATCTGCGGAGAGCTGGTGGATTGCCTGCCCGAGGGCGTCGGCATTTTCTGGTTCGATCACGAAACCGGCGCCCGCTTCTTCAACAATCTGCCGCGCCTGACCGTCCACCCCGAGAATCACCGGCCTCGGACAGGACATGAACTCGAGCATCTTGGGGGGAATTACGGTTTTGAAGATGTCGGTCTTCTTCAGCAGTACCAGGCAAGACTCGGACGCCGAGATGAAGGCAGGAATCTTATCGCGGGGCTGCTGGTCGCAAAAGAGGATGTTGGCCAATCCGCGGGATTGCGCCAAAGTCTTGATTCGCGCTTTTTCCGCGCCTTCGCCCACCAGCAGAAATTGGGCGTTCGATTGGAACTTGCAGCTGGCCGGCCGCGTCGAGCAGGGTTTCCAACCCGTGCGCCATGCCCATGGTGCCGATATAGCAGACCAGAAACTTTCCTTCGGCGTTAAGTTCCCGTCGCAGCGCGTCGTTGGCTGCGGCTGGTGCCGGCGCAAACAGATCAGTCTCGACGCCATTTTCGACAACTGCAATTTTTTCCGCGGGAACGCGCCAGTGCCGCATCAGATGTTCCTTGAACGCGGGAGTCTCGACGACGATGTGATCGGATCTTTGGTAGAGAAACGTCGCGACGGCCGCCAGCCCACGATGCAACAGGGAGCCGGCATCGCCGGCCCCAACGGCGGTCAATGATTCCGGCCAGAGGTCGCGCACTTCGAAGACCAAGGGCACAGCCGATCCACCACCCGGACAGTCCGACCAGGAGTTGAGGCGACGAGGCAATGATCACGTCCGGACGAGGAATGGCGAGGCCCCGCAGCGCGGCAGAAACACCGAACGAAGCGTAGTTTTCGCATCCGCTCATGCGCCTTGCGGTTGGGCAAGAGCCAGAGCCAGGTGCGAAAGACATCGACGCTGCCGGCGCTTTTCCCATAGATCCGTTCGTCGTAGGTCAGGCGGCGCAAACGGCCGCGCCATTCGTCAGGAACCACTCCGGTCGGATGATTGGGAAATCCGGTCAGCACGGATGTCTCGTGGCCTGCCTCCGCCCAGTGGCGGGCGAGTTCAGAGGCACGGGCGGCGGGGGCGCCCATCTCTGGCGGAAAATATTGTGAGATGTAAAGAATCTTCACGCGAATCTAGAGGCTATCAGGCTAGCTGATAAATGGGAGTTCGTGGGCCGGCCATTTAAAAGCGTCTTGGAGGGGAGGGGACAAGAAAAGCGTCCCAAGAGGCTAAATTTACCGGGCTCATTTCAGGCTGATCCATGGGAGGTATGGTGGTATGATGGCTGAACGATGTCAGGGTCTCCGGTGAACATGGAAACATCCTTGGTTCGCGTTCTCGTCGTGGAGGACTTCCCGCCTTTTCGGCGTTTTATCTGTTCAACGCTGCGGCAAAAGTCCAACGTGCAGGTCATTTGCGAAGCGGACGACGGAGAGGAGGCGGTTGAGAAGGCGGTGGCGCTCCAACCGGACCTGATCTTTCTGGACATCGGACTCCCGACATTAAACGGAATCGACGCTTCCAGACGAATTCGAAAACTTGCCCCGGATTCCAAAATCATCTTTCTGAGTCAGGAGTCTTCTCCGGATGTGGTGGAAGAAGCCCTCCGCGTGGGGAACTGCGGCTACGTCGTGAAAACCAAGGCTGGAAGCGACCTGTTGGATGCTGTGGACGCAGTTCTTGCAGGCAGGCAGTTTGTGAGCCGGCATGGATTGTCGGGTAACTTCTGCTACCCGGAACACGCGTAGCAATCAGGCGACTGCAGACGGGGCGATCCCTTCTCTCAGTAACCGCAACTCGGTTTCCGGGATAGTAACCCGTGAAAACCCGCAATCCAGACAGAGCAAGAGCTTGGGGAATACTAAGATCGCCTCATGGTGGAGGTTCCCAAGGCCACTAAGGTGGATGTTCATCTCAGCAATCAATTCCTCTTGATTGTCCGACCGGCATAATAAGCAACTCATAACGGCACTCCCTTAGCATTAGCAGTTTTGGTCCGGGGAATTGCATTTTCACGGTCGCAACACTTCGGATGGCTGCTCTTTGTCAACAATGTTAAGCGCCGAGTGTTACGGGAAGATTAAAAAAACGAGTCCCTCTGATTGGTTTCAGTTAGATGGGTCTCAGTCCGCACGAGATTCCTGCGGCTGCGCAATCTCGAAACTCCCCACTTCTGGCGTAATGGACGCGGGCAAGAATGGGGCGCCCGAGGTCTTTGTCCTCTGTCGCCCTCTTCGGTCACGGTCTGGCTCTAAGCTGAGCCACTATGACCTAGGTTGAAAAGGGTACAATGTCTCCCTAAATATGCGCACGGTGGCAGACATCTTCGCGCAGATTTTCCGCAACCTGTGGGCGCACAAGTTGCGTTCGTTCCTGACCATGTTCGGGATCGCGTGGGGCGTGGGATCGTTACTGCTGCTGGTGGGAGTGGGCGAAGGCTTTCGCTCCGGGAACAAACGCGAGATGGCCGAGTTCGGGAGGAATATCATGTTTATCTTCCCCGGGCGTGCGCCAGCGGTGAACGGCAGCATGAACTCCGCCCGCCCCTATCTGCTCACTTACCAGGATTACGCGGACATTCGTACGCAAGCCCCTCACGTCGGCAATGCCAGCCCCATGCTTTCTCGCTCAGATCTGCATCAGGTCAGTGAATTCGCTACCGCCGGAGTGGAAATTCTGGGCGTGGAGCCGCAACTGAATGAGATCAGTTATCTTCCCCTCCAGGAAGGACGTTGGCTCAATGAAATGGACCAAGCCCAGAGGCGAAATGTGATCGTCCTGGGGAACGAACTGCTGAAGACCCTGTTCCCCGGCCGTCCCGCGGTTGGTGCATTCATTCTCCTGAACGGCGTCCGGTTCGAAGTGATTGGCACCATGCCGCACGTCGGCCGCGGCGACAACACCTGGCTGAATATGCGCGGCTACATTCCGTTCCCGGTGATGGCCACGGAGTTCCCGCTGAAGGGAGAAAACCACCAGAATTCCATTTCCTTTATCGAATATCAGCCACGCGTGACGGCGGAACACCAACTCGCGCAGGATGAGGTCCACAAGATCATTGCGCGCAATCACGGATTCGATGCCCGGGACGAAAACGCGTTTGACGGGTGGGATTCGATTCAAGAGTCTAAAATGGTCAACACCATTTTCGACGTTATGAATATGTTTCTGGGGACGGTGGGAATGGTCACCCTGGCTCTGGGTGCGATCGGCGTTATCAATATCATGCTGGTCGCGGTGACGGAACGCACCCGTGAAATCGGATTGCGGAAGGCGCTGGGCGCCACCAACCGCAGCATCCTGTTTCATTTTTTTCTGGAAGGACTGCTGCTCACACTGGGTAGCGGGCTGATCGGGATGGGTTTCGCGACCGCATTGATGGCTCTGCTAGGAAACGTGCGCGGACCGGGCGGATTTGATCCACCCAAATTAGTGCCCATGTCGGCGGTGCTGGCGATTAGCAGCCTGACGCTGGCCGGAGTAGTCGCGGGTCTTTATCCGGCGCGCAAAGCAGCCATGCTGCAACCGGTGGAAGCACTCCGGCAGGAGTAACGAGATGTTTCACGATCTGCTCCAGGAAGCCTACGGCGCGATGCGTCACAATCGCCGACGCACCGCGCTCACCATGTTGGGCATGGCCTGGGGTATCGCCACGGTGGTCATGCTGCTGGCCTATGGCGATGGTTTTGGCCAGGCCTGCGCTAATATCTTTGCCAACTTCGGCACCAAGCTCGTCATCGTGGCGCCGGGCCGAACTTCCCTGCAGGCCGGTGGGCAAAAGGCGGGAGCCCTCGTCCGCTTTACCCAGGATGATGTTGAGACCCTTACCACCAATCTTCCTCAAATCACCCACATCACACCCAGTGTCGACAAGCAGGCGAGCGTCCAGTACGACACCAGGGTCTTCACCTGGCCGGTCAGCGGCAATTATCCTAACGTGTTTGACGTTCGCGCTCTCAAACTCGGGCAGGGCCGTTTCTACAACCCAGAAGACGAGATCCAGCGCGCCCGCGTGGCGGTGATCGGTTCGGAAGCGAAGGAAAAGCTGTTTTCCGGACGCAACGCTCTGGGCGAGCACATCCGGGTTGACGGGCTCAGCTTTGAAATCACCGGTGTACTGAAGGCCAAAATGCAGGAGGGCAATGACGACATCAACCGAGTGATCTACATCCCGTTCAGCACGATGAGTGATTTGAAAAATACACATTACCTGGACACGATCTGGTTCACCTACCAGACGCCGGAATACGAGAGCCTGGAGCAGTCGGTGCGCAGCATCATGGCGACGGAGCACAAGTTCAACCAGACGGACCGCCAGGCCGTGGAAGTGTTCAACCTGATGACGCAGGTCCATCAGTTCGAGATCATTACGATCGGTTTGAAAATTTTGATGGGTTTCATCGGCACGCTTACGCTCGGCATCGGGGGCGTCGGCCTGATGAACATCATGCTGGTTTCGGTCACGCAGCGCACGCGTGAGATCGGCGTGCAGAAGGCGCTGGGGGCGCCACGACGGTACATCCTGCTGCAGTTTCTCGCCGAAGCTCTGACCATTACCTTCATTGGTGGGGTGCTCGGAGTGATCCTGGCCTACGGGGTCGCGCTTTCCGTGGGACGGCTCACGTTGTATAGCGCGTTTGCGAAGAACGGAGAAGCTGGTGACATCCGCCTGATCATCGCTCCGGGGACGCTGATCGCGTCCACGCTCATTCTCGGCGCCGTAGGACTGATCAGTGGCATGGTCCCAGCTTTCCGCGCCTCCCGCCTGGATCCGATCGAGGCCTTGCGACACGAATAGCGGCTAAACACCTCGCGCGTCCGAATCGTGCTCCGGAAGCCGTGTCGTTCCCAAACCCATTTAGGAGACGACTTCTAGTAGTAGCGGAGTTTGAACGCGCTCTTGTAGCAGAGGGCACGGACGCGGTTGCTGCGCCTGCGGGCGTAACTCTCCCAGCGGTCGGCCACGCGAGCAAAGGTATCTTCTCGGGTCAAGCGGTGCATTACCCGCAATTGCACGATGTGCAACCGATGGTAGAAGGAGCTGGCTACCATGGGCAGGCGTGTACCGGACTGCTCGTAGAGCGACCAGAATCCCAGGTCGTAACGTTCCAGGTTGTGCAGCAGAGTGCGTACGGCGCGCGCAAAGAGTTCCTGGGCAGACGGATGTTCGGTCGCGAGGAAATAGTCGTAAATGCCCCATGCAGCCCAAATGAATCCGTTCAGGATGTGCTTGGGCGGCGAGACAATGTACTCCTCGAACCAGAGATCGCCGGACTCGTCGGTGAAGGCAACGCCGCTCTCCTCGATCGGATAGTAGAAGCCAGCCAGAGCAAGCTTGGCGGCGTCCAGATAGCGCACATCGCGCGATTCCTTGTGGGCGACCGGCGCCGCAAGGCAGGGCGGAAGCTGCCTACCGGCTGCCAGGTCGCTGCGCTGGAGGGATCGTGAATTCTGGCGCGCAGGAGCTGGTAGCCGCGCGAAGCGTAGAGAAGATCCCCGGACCATGTCAGCGCCCGCAGCCGCGGGAAACGCGCGACACGAATCAGACCACCATTCAGATCGAGACTGGGTTCCTTCATTTGCCTTGAGGCGCGCGTTGCATGATCTAGGGCAAGAAAGTCTTCATACAGAAACAACTCCCACCGGCCTTTTCAAACTCAGAGGTTGCGACGATCACCGGGGTCAATCCCTCCTGGTGAAGAATTGTTTCCAATTGAGAGGTCATGTAGGGCGTGATGTAGCGGCCGCCGACCACAATCCCGTTGCCCATAAAGCGGTGGGCTTCCTCAGCGGTAAGCAGGTGGATCCGCTTCCAGAATTTATGAAGAGAAGCCAGGGCCTCGGCGGAATAGGCACCTGGAAAAATCAGCGCTGAATCGTTGTTGAGCGGGCAGAGGCAAGTGTCGAGGTGGTAGCAATAGGGGTCGACTAACTGCAGGAGCGCGACAGGAATTTCCATTTTCGACATCGCAGCAGAGAATTTTTCCACACCGCCGCGGGTGCTGCGGAAACCGTAGCCACCGTAGATGCGGGATCCATCAGGATGCCAGAGCAAATCGCCGTGGCCTTCGAGGTAATCGTCGCCGAAGTCGAGTTCAATGACCTGGTAATCCCGCGCCCGGCACCAGTCCGTATAGAACGAGACTTCACGCTGGCGTGACGGATACACCATGCGGCTGGGCACAACAAATTTTCCGTATCCATTTTTTTCGCCGGCGAAAATCTGATTCGCAGCGAAGACCATGTCTTCGAGGCCTTCGACGGGATCAATCGTTTCGATCTCACATCCGCTCTGTTGCAAAACACTACAGAGAACATCCCACTGGCTGCGTGCTTTCACCCGATCCACTGCGGAATCTTTCGACATGTAGGGGTTTTTCTGATCGACGACATCGAAATAATTCGGCGGACAGAGCAAAACCTTGGGCATAGGATCGATGGTAGCTGGCCCGACGGAACAGAGGCAAGGACAGCGACGAGACATCGGCACATCTTGCCGATTAGTCGGCGAAACGGCGGACCGCGAAGCGGGCCACCAGGCTTCTGATCTCCGAAAGCCCGGCAACGCATCAGGGAACCCCTGTGGCAGATGAAGTGCTATCAATCGGGAATCCAGTAGCTCGCCGAGAGTGTTCTGGGCGGAGCGGGAAGTAGTGATAACATGCTCAGCCGATGCGCGAATTCGCGATGCAGCAAGCCCTTCCTCAGACTCAGAGACGGGAAACTGTTCCTGGTCGAAACCGACCGGGTGACCAAACCGGGGGAACCAGCCGTGCCTCCGTTTGTTCGCGCCCGCCAGCAGCAACGCCGGGTCGAGCACTACTGGCTGTGCGATGAGTGCGCCGCGCAATGGACTCTGATCTTTGAGCGGGATCGCGGAGTCGCGCTGGCGCCCCTGCGGCGGCCCGCATTGAGCGCGGCCGCGAAGGGCATCGCGCACACCGGCGCCGCATAGCGCGGCCTTTTTCTCCCGGACCCAATCTCAGGCGTACCCATCTTTGCTCCAGGCTTTCCAGTCTGAGCGGATTGCGTCTAACATCTCTAGCGTTGCCTTGTGTAGCCATTTCCCCCTCTCCTTCTGCAGGTGCCTTAGGGTGGGCATGCGGGCAGTCCTGGTTCCCAGATGGATATTCGCGGTCTCAAAACCCATGGTGCGAAGTAAGCGCATCTCCTGGCCGGCAGCCCGCAACGTGGCCAGTTCAATGCGACAGCAGTGCGGACTGAGTCTCCGCACGATCCAGCGTCCTCGTAACTGAACAAATGGGTCGAGACATCGCACGGCCCGGCCGATGATCGTCTGATACAGGATCTCCGATGGGCCTTTGTGATCGTTGGCCCAGTAGCATGCGGATGAAACCAAGGCTTTGGCCTCGCGCGCGACTCTGCCGCCTTGCCAGTCGGCGATCGCGACATAGCGGGCATGGCCCAGGCTTCCGAGGCCGGCCACCCGATGCGCCAGGCGGTAACGCAAATCGCGGGCAGGCATGAGGTGTTCGATGGCGTCAATCGCACTGATCGGGACGTCTCCTTTCACGGTGGGCAAGGCATCCATTCTTGCCCAGAAGTGGACCGGATCCCGCAGTTCGCTCTCCGCAATCTGGCGCAGCCATTCATGGTTTTCGCCCAGGACGAACGGTTGTCCGCCTACGCGCAATCCTTCGCGATAGCCCTCGAGAATTGAGTCGCAAATATCCTTGTGCTTGAGCGGCAGGTGTCCAGCTTCGGAGGCGAGGTGGCCACTCACGGCCAAGCGGACCAGATCGTTGGCATAGGCCAGGGGATGAGCTTCGTCGAAGTCGTTGACTCCCCAAATGAGGCGTCCTTCGACGTCGCGCCAAGTGCCGAAATTCTCGACGTGCAGATCACCCACCGCCAGCACTTGCGGAGCCTTGGCGAGTTCGGGACACACCTTTGGCCAAAGCTGAGCCCAGCGATAGTAGGTGGCTCGCAGAAAGGGGAATACTGCGGCCTTCATGCTGGCGTGTTTGAGGTGCAGATCCTCGTCGACCAGATCCGTACGTTGGCCCAGCCATTCTTCGAACTGTCGAGTCGCTTTGACGACGTTCATCGCGCCCGCAACGATAGCGGGGAGGGTGGATGGAAGTCAAAGGGAGGGACCGGCGGAGAAGGTCTCGGTCTCAGGAACAATAACGGTCGAGATGCGCTCGGCGACAGCCGAGGGGGGCTGTCCCCATATGGAATCTCAACCCGCAGGGACACTCATCGGGCGTTGGAGAGGGCTGGTTCACCGTTCATCCAACGCCCGACGAGTGCAGAGTGGAACAGGCGATCCTTGCCGATGATCAATGCGTATAAAAGGCCGCGTTCTTCGCGATGAAATCCTTCTTATCGTCCGGGACGTCTTCGAGGGCGTGAATCGAATCAGAGGTGCAAGCCGGAATGCAGGCACCGCAGTCGATGCAGCCCTCGGGATCTACATACATTTGAGTCGCGGCTTCGAAACCGGGCTCGTCCTGCTTGGGGTGAATGCAGTCGGTGGGACAGACCTCGACACAGAGGGAGTCCTTGATGCAGGAATCAGTGATTACATAGGCCATGATGAATCGGTCTCCAAAAATGAAATGAGCTCTTTCGGCTCGCTCAAGGTTGAGTGTAAGAAGCAGAAAGGGATTGGGCGGTGATCTTGGTCACAGGCGGCTGTGCGCCAGCGAAAGCGAATTTTTAGCGGACGCTGCAAGTGCAGGACGAGAATTGGGGAGCGACTCTCGGATGATGGCAATCACGTTGAACTGTGACCACCATCACAGAAATACAAAAGCGAGAGGGGTTAAATAGGCACAATTGAACTAGGCCTTCTAGTCATAAAGATCGCCCGGCCCCACCCACAGAACCCCACAAGCCGTTACCCCAGACGGCGGGGGCCGGGCGCTTGAAGGCTCCAGGGAATCGCCCTCCTCTTTCAATCCCTTGGCCACATTAGCTCCCTATCCCATCACCAGACTGTGTGCTCATAGACACATCGTGGTTGCTGGGACACTGATTTCAGCCCTCTTTGCGCGACAACTGCCACGTTTTCAATCAGATACGATTTGGATATCGTCCTGCCTCCCGTAATCAGTGGATGGAGTTCACAAGGGGGGGCGAACATGGAACGCACGGCGGACAAGGCTACGCCGAAGCAGGCTCTGAGATACCTCCGGGCACTGGGAACTCTGGCGTTGGCCGCATCCTCATCGGCGCAGACGGCAAAGCCGGGTGCGAACGATCCTGGCCACCGAATCGTATTAGTCAGCATTCAAGACCGGAAACTGGCGGTAATTGAGAAGGGAAACGTCATCGGCAGGTTCCCAATCGCGGTCGGTGCCCCGACGAGCCCCAGTCCCACGGGTGAATTTCAAATTGTTAGCCGGGTTTCCAACCCAACCTACTACCACCCCGGAACGGTGATCCCGAGCGGCAAGGACAATCCGGTGGGGACGCGCTGGGTGGGGCTAAGCCAAAAGGGCTATGGGATTCACGGCACAAATGCACCGAAGTCCATAGGACACGCGGCTTCGCATGGCTGCATCCGACTGCGCAATCGCGACATGGAGCGGCTGTTCGCCATGTTGCGCGTTGGTGATCCGGTTCAGATTCGCGGCGACCGCGATGACCAGGTGGCGCGCGTGTTCGGGGGCAATGCTGATGGCACCACTCTGGCCGCGTCTCAAGTCCCTGGGCCGTTCGGCGCGCAATAAAG
>JBARBI010000388.1:0-5343 GCA_049792875.1 Candidatus Sulfotelmatobacter sp. | reverse complement strand
AGTGACCAGACCGCTGCTGGGGCTGACCAGCGCGCCAACCTGTAGTTGCGCCTGGCCGGCCACGCCGTCGATGGGCGAAACCAGATGCGTAAAGTCGAGATTGATTTTTGCTGTTTCAACCGCAGCCTCGTAGGTCTTGATCTGAGCCTTAGCGGTTTCAACTGTCGCGATGGCAGCAAGGTTGTTCTGCACCGCATTGTCGAGATCCTGCTGGCTCGCGGCCTGCTGCTCCGCCAGAGGCTTGTAGCGCTGGACATCCAGTTCCGTGCGGTGCTGCACTGCTTCGGCATTGGCAAGAGCAGCCTTCGCCTGAGCAAGCTGGCCTTGAGCCTGATCCAGCGCCGCCTGAAAAGAACGTGGATCGATCTGGAAAAGGAGTTGGCCCTGTTTAACAAAAGCCCCCTCCTGATAGCCTTGCTTTAGCAGGTAGCCAGTGACCTGCGCCCGGACGTCAGCATTGACCAGACCGTCAAGCGTGCCAATCCACTCCGCATAAATCGGAACATCCTCCTTCTGAACCTGGGACACCTCGACATCCGGAGTGCTTGGCGGCGCACCCATAGCTTGCTTGTACGGCCGAACGGCTCCAACAATCAGAGCGAGCACGATCGGGCCAAGAACTCCGCCGATCAACAGATAGCGTTTCTGGACCTTGCTCATGTTGTCTCCCCCAATTTTGCTCGCGCCCGGTACTGCAAACGGCATGTCCGGGCTCTACAGTTCCAGACGCCCGGGACGGGGCAGGCTATCGATCGTCGATTGCGAAAACAGTGTGTGAGGCAACCGCTGGCGCAACCAATTGAGAATATGGATGCATTTTCACTCCAGAGGTCGTATAAAATCTACATCGGTATATCACACTTGACCTGCTTCAGGTGACACACCCGCCGAGATCGATCACACGCTCGCCGATTACTGCGATACTGGCACCCTCCTTCGCCTTGTCTTCTCACTGGCGACGGTCTCCGCTTGTGTATCAGCATCGACTGTATGTATCGAGTTACCTCGACACGGGCCCGAAGCAGCCTCGCCTCAATGTCCCAAGAGGCACTTCCAGAAGTCCCGCTGCTTCTTTTGGCAGATAACTCTTGTATGGTGCGCAGATGAAAGACCTCAACGTAAAGGGGTCCCAATCTCTGGAGTCCCTTTTCAAGCAGAATTCGGCCCTCCTTTGCCAAGTACTCGTGCTCCGAGTTCGGCCTTTTTCCACAAGATGGGATCTCGCCTCTGTTTCGGCCTCATCAAGCGATGTTTCCAGACATTGTGTTACCTCTCATTTTCTTGACTTGCCCAATTGCAAGGAGGCTCGCGGTTGTCTGCGAATGCAGATGCGATTAAGCCAGAGCCAACGAGAGGAATCTACTGGACGATGGTATGGTTCGATAGCTTCGTATGAATGGCGCAGCTATGGCGCACAGGTTTCCGTAAGTAGCGCCTTTCAATGTCGGTTGACGGCACTGGAAAGAGGGAATTTTGACACACCTCTCCCAGCCATCAAGTGCGGGAATTCTGGCACACATTTCGCAAACAAACGGATCGAAAATCCCCGTAAAAGTGCGATGTTCGACTGACTGATAGTCAATCGTGCGCTAAGGCCGTAAACCTCACACAATCGATATTCGCTTTCCTGCTTCGCGGATGGTTGAACGCAACCAAGTATGGGCCGCATCTCTGTTCATTCCGTTTTGCCGAGCAAGCGGCTTCTCGCACTATCCTGGCCGCTGAATCTTCCCACCGCCGAGGGTAATCTGATATCGGGAGGAGCGGAGGAACACCGGATGTTATGGACTCTGAGTATTGTGGGTGTTGCGGCTCTAGCGATGTCTCTAGTTATCGTCCTCCGTATGAAGCGGCTAAAGGACCAGAGCGAGATGGAGCAGCACAGTATTTCGGCGGAGGAACTCCACGTGTTGTTGACGTCAAACCGAGAGGTACTTCTGTTCGATGTTCGCCAACCGCTGGACCTTTTGGCCTATCCTGAGATTATCCCCAAGGCACAAAGGATCGCCCCAAATGAAGTGCTGCAGAGGCCGTCCCTGATCCCGAAAGAAAAACTTGCAGTTATTTATTGTACGTGTCCGAGCGACAAAACCAGTCGAACAGTTCTGCGTCGGGCACTGGCGCTGAAGTTCTTCCGGGTCAAGTTTCTCAAGGGTGGATTGGCGGCCTGGAAGGCGAAGGGGTATCCGGTCGAGCCTTACAAGGACGTCTTTCACCTCTATACTCCAAGCTTGGCTCCCCGCTCTAGGTGATCTGGGTCGCCAAGGAAACCCGGCGGCCGATCCGACCAAGACTGAAACCTGTGTCGGTCTGGCACCATCTTAAGAAGTGGGTATCATGAATTCCAACGCGGGGAAATTGCTGGTGGTGGAGTCCGACGACGCTCTCAGGGAGCAAATTGTCGCGGTGCTGAACGGTGCGGGATATGAGGTCTCGACGGACTACCGGGAAGGAATCAAAGCAGTCCAAGCATTCGATCCCGACGCAGTGGTCCTGGGCGCGGATCCGCCGCAGCTCGATTGCTGTGACCTTCTCTCCGAAATCAAGGGCGCTGAGCACACTCAGAACATACGCGTCGTGATGCTATCGCCGGGAGGGTCCGCCGAGCGTACTCGGGGCCTCGATCTCGGCGCCGACGATGTTGTCTCACTGCCCTTCGACTCACATGAATTGTTGTCGCGGGTGCGCTCCCAGCTGCGAAATAAATCCGTTGCGGACGAGTTTGGAAGGCAGCTCCGCCTTGCCGAGGAAAATCGAAACGCCACCCAGCAGGTGGTGAAAGCGGTCAACGAGGAACGGCGGACGCTGCGGGTTGGCGGACTGGTGACGGTTGCCGTGCTTGTCGTTGCCGCCGTGGTCTTTTTCTTCTTCTACCGTCGCAGCCAGGAGCAGAATACCCGCGTCTATGCTGCAATCACTCGATTGCAGACCGGCATGCTGACAGAACAACAGTTGATGGAACGCTCGCGCCGGGCGCTTGAAAACGGCGAACGCGCTCCCTCCCTGCCGAGCGATCCACAAAAACTTCAGCTTCAGAAGAAGAGCGAAGACCTGCGATCGCAGATTGCAGCCCGTAACCCAGAAAACGCTTCTGCTTTGCAAAATCAGCTAACGGCTGTAGAAAACCGCCTTCAGAAGCTCGAGACCGAGGGTAAGGTTGCGCAGACGATTATCCAGTCCTATGAGCCCAGCGTCTGCCTTGTCCATGTTGTGATTGTCTTCCGCGAACACACAACCGGATTAAGGTTGCACTACGCTGAGATGACGAGCAATGGCCAGCCCACCACTGACGAACACAACAACCCGCTCTTGAGCCTGACCGGGAATGGTCCGGAAGTACACCTGGACGTTTTCGGTACCGGGTTTCTCGCCTCCGCCAGCGGACAAATCCTCACCAACCATCACGTGGCCGAGCCCTGGTGGCAAAACGATGATTTGAAGGAAATGCTCGATCAAGGCCTTGAGCCAGTGGTTGCTGAGATGACTGCCTATTTCCCCGGCGTTCCACATGGCATCGCCATCAACACCGAAAAGATTTCCTCTTCCGCGGACGTTGCTGTCGTGAAAGGAAATGTTTCTGACCTGGGAATCAAACAGATCGCCCTTGCCGATGGCCGCCGTTCGGCGGTGAGCGGAGGCCCGGTCGTGCTCCTTGGATATCCTACTGCCCTCGATGCAATTCTGGCTCGGGCGGGCGCAGAGACTCTCCAGTCCATCGCCACCGTATCCAAAGGTGACCCAAAGCAGGTGATGGAAGAACTCGCCCGCCGTCACCTGATCAGACCTACCACCACTCAGGGTCACATCGGCGACGTACTGCCTGACAAGATTGTCTATGATGCCCAAACCACTTCGGGAGGATCTGGCGGTCCGCTTTTCAATAACGAGGGTAAAGTCATAGGAATTAACTTTGCCATGGTGCGTGAGTTCGGCGGGTCGAATTTCGCCATTCCTGTTGGCTACGGGAAGTCACTTCTGAAACCATAATCCCGCGTGCCATAGACCCACAAGGCCCTGATTCGTTGCGGGTGATTACGCATTCCAACGAGTGACGGCCACAAGCCGCTAACCCGGTGCTCATACCGAAAGCCAATCCCGCATTCCGGTGATGACGCACCGTCAAGGCGCTAGGTAAAGCTTGGCTTCGGCGGCGCGCACACTGAGTCAAACCAGCGACTGATGTACACCTCGGCGTGAGCTTCACCGCAGTAATGCCGGGCTCCCGGCGCGTTGGCCGTTTCAGAGTTCCATCGGTATACGGTAAGATCGGAGCCCCCACACCGAATCACGAACCAGTGCATAGGATTCGTCGTTACGAGTCCGCACACTTCACATCTGAATTCCTGTAGCGTGGTCATGCGTTAGTTCCGGATACTCGAAGTTGATCCTCACTTCGCGATCGAGGCTGGTCGCAGATTTGGGGTCAGAATCGTCAATTCGCCGACCTGTTCCCTCTTCACGGCACCAGAAAGGTGGGCAGCATGTTCCATCATCCAAACCTCGGGTATGATTTCGCCGACCAGTTGTCCATGACAGAAAAGCCGCACCACCGAACTCTCAGAGACGACAATTCCCACGGCGTTGGTAGCCGCACTCATATTGGCGGCCGCAATGTGACGGCTGCCGAGTCCCAGCGGCACTTGCACTTGTGCGGCCACTGCATCCAGGTAGCGGCACGCCGAAAGCACAATTCCCTCCTGACTGACCACGAACCCGCCGTCCAACTGCGCCAATTCCTTGATCGTTCCGCGTAGATTGAGATTGGTGACATGAAGTGAAGACTCAGGATGCCCCGACAACGGATCCAAAATCAACGGTCTGGATTTCGCGAGCACGGCACTCTCATCTCCGAGTGTAAAAAGAGTGCCTACCCGTCTTCCCTCTCGTCCCTCGCGAGCAATTTCGACTGCGAGCTCAATTAGGGACTCTAGAACGTCAGGATCATATTCCGTTACTTGGCAAAGAATGCTCTCAAACATCCATCAACTCCTCGCCTCGGCTAGACGACGACTATACCGTAAATGCGCTCTGCTTTGGATGAAAACCAATACCAAGAAGATGCAGGCGTCCGACATGGTCGGTCTTTCCACGCCGCGGGGGCTCGGGCCGCCGCCAGCATCATGGCATCCGTTACACCCTTAGCTCCGGACGCGACAACCCCAAGTCCCATGCCTATCACTTCCGCCCTGCCCCCCGACCAGAAACTACTCTATTCGTGTACCCATCACGGAGAAGATTGTCTGGACTGCCGTGGCCGAGGCCGCGAAGCATGCTGGGGTGAGCAAGCATGTGTCTCCGCACACGCTCAGGCACAGTTTCGCTACTCACATGCTCGAAGCCGGC
>JBARBI010000387.1:0-8206 GCA_049792875.1 Candidatus Sulfotelmatobacter sp. | reverse complement strand
CGGATCCATGCTCAGGAAACGCCCTGTGAGCGGATTATAGTACCGGTCGTGGAGATAGTAGAAGCCAAGATCCGAGTCGTATTGCTCGCCGCGATAGAGCATCTTGTTCGGCGTTGTCCCTGTGGAGTTGATCTTGTTTCCGAAGGCGTCGTAATCGTAGCTGTCGGTCACCGCTCCCGCCGCATTGGTGAGTTGGCGGACGCTTCCCTCGCCGTCCGTTTCGTAGAAGCTCGGCGTCCACGTGTTGCTGATAACTTGGTTCTCGCTGATGCGCTGCAAGCCGTACGCGTAAGTCCGTTCAACACTGCCTCCCACCAGTTCCTCGACAACTTGAGGATAGCCAGTAGGATTCAAATCATCGACAAGGTACCGGGTCGTGACACCATTCGCAGTCTTCGCCACCCGGTTGCCATCGCCGTCGTAAAGCAGGCCAACGGTGCTTCCCATCGACACCAGGTGGTTCTCCGAATCAAACGCGAAGGTCTTTCCTCCGGTCGCTGTCGTGTTGCCGTTGTTGTCAAACGTGTCCGTTGACACTTCGTCGTCGGAATTGTAGGTAAACGTGCCGGGATCCAATCCACTGAGCGTGGAAGACTCTGAACTCCTGTTTCCCACCGGGTCGAGCCCGTAACTGATGCTGCCGTCCTTGCCGCTGGGGGCAGAGCCGATAGATTCGTTGGTGAGCCGGTAAATGCCGTCATACGTCCAGGTCAGTGTGCGCCCGGTTCCCTCCGTCGCCCCGGTGCGATTGCCGGTCGGACCAAGCTGGTAGGTATAGCTGGAGACCGGCGTAGACAACGCTGTTAGGCGGTCGAGCTGGTCATAAGTAAAGGCGGAATGCAGCCCATTCGGGTAAGTGGCTGTAGCCAAATTGCTGGCCGTGTCATATGTGTAGGTGGTGGTATTCGAGCCGGAAGGCAGCCGGTTATCCACCACCGTGCTGAGACGGCCCACATCGTCGTAGGTGTAGGAGACCGAAACGCCGTTCGGATTGGAAGAAACGGTTGACGCCACATTGCCCGCCGCGTCGTAAGTGTAGCTCAGAGTGCCCTCCGGCGTCGCCTTGGCAGTGAGCCGGTCCTGGCTGTCGTAGCTGTACGTCGTGGTGCCGCTTCCATCGGTCATGGTGGCTCGCTGGCCGATGCCCGTGTAGGTGAAGCTGACCGTGGCCTCGCCCGGAGTCGCACGGCTCAGCAAACGGTTCAGGGTGTCGTAAGTATCCGTCGTTGTCACACCGTTGAAGTGGGTAACCGAGGTCAGGTTGCCTGCCGTGTCGTATTGCCGCGACTCGGAAAGCGATCCATCGGGAAGGGTTGTCGAGGTCAGCCGCGAGAGAACGTCAAAAGCGCTCTGCGTTGTGTGGCCATTCTCGTCGGTCATACCGGTCTGGTTTCCGTCGCTGTTGTACGCAAACGCGCTGGTATTATTCGGCGCGTTGGGAGAATTCAGGTACGCGACTGAACTCAACTGATTTGCGGCATCGTAGGTATTCTGGACAACATTTCCGGCCTGATCCGTGGTGGACACGACGTTGCCGGGGCCATCGTAGGTGTTGCTGACCGTAGTCGTATCCGGGAAGGTTGTCTTTACCAGGCGCTTGCGGGCGTCGTATTGGTACTGAGTTGTGTCGTTATTGGGATCGGTCACCGAAATTTGATTGCCTGCGTCATCGTAGACGTACTGCGTGCTTCCGGCGGCGTTTGAGGTTGTAATGAGGCGACCTGCGGCGTCATACATATAGGTGGTGGTATGGCCGAGAGGGTCGGTATCGCTCTGTTTGCGACCGTCGGCGTAGTAGGCGTATGTTGTAGTGCTCAAGTTGGACGCTGCACATGGCCAGCATCATTATCTTCAGTACGCTTTGGGGGGTGGCCCTCAGGGAGTGGCATGGCGTCAGCCTGCGAACCAAGACGTTGGTAGCTCTGACACTTTTGGCGCTGATAGGTTCGACCGTGGTCGTAGGTTATGGAAACTACCTTGGACTGCAACATTAGAGCCGTTACACGAAAGACAAGCGGAGAACTGACTCTCAACCCGTCGTTTTCCCTTACAGACAATCAGGCCGACATTCGAGACTCGATCGATAACCAGCCCGGACTCATAGGGCTATCACTCATCCTTCTTTAGGAATCCGAGAGTGAAGAGTCGTCTGCCCGCGTTGCGTCTGTTGAATTCGATGGCTTTTAAGAATCTTGGTGGTTTCTCATCCGACATGGCGTCGCGAACTGCTTGTCGATAGCCACCGAGGTAAATCGTGTACAACACCGCAAAGGCGCAACCGACGCCGAACATGCAGCCGATAAAGTACCCTATCAGGATGCTCAATAACGTGCATTGCATAGATTCACCGATTATATGCTAATATGCGAATATATTGGAGGGAGTCGAGTGAAATTCGACATTATCGGCTTTTTGAAGATCTTTGCGCAGTCGATAGGCATTTCGACGTCTTCGTCCTCAAAAACAAAGGAGGAAGTTGGGCGGCGCCCCACATTACTTAAACAAAAAGAGGTTCTTCAACAGGAGGAGCAAAAGGACGACAAGGGACGATGAATACTCCGGGCATTGCCCAACACTTCGTAGACACGGGTTCGACCGAATTCGCGTTTCGCTTTTGACGATCTCATTCTTTTCTTTGGATCCAGATGTCCTCAAAATTGATCTTCGTGGGGCCGGATGATTGTCTGCGCATACCGGTACTCATCAAGGCGGGCTATCATGTCGACCATGCGCCCTCGATGGAACTGCTCTCAAGAAGACTGCAGGACGCCTTCGACGCGATAGCGCTACCAGACAGATCGTGGGAATTGGTGGCTGATCTAATGTGCTCGAGTTCTCGTCCATCCGCCCTGGTCATCGTCTTCCAAGAGACGACACTAAATCTTCCTGAAGCTCAGATCGATCTTGTAGTCCGTAATCTGGAGCCGCCCAATGAGTGGCTCGGCCGGATCGCTGAGCTCTTGGCTGGCTCGAACCGCGGAAGCTCGATGGAGGCGGTATAGCCAGTTTCTAGTCGTCGACCGAACGTCGCCTTCGATTGATCCTCGCGATCGTGGAGTAACTGAAACCCCTCATCACAATCCCAGAAGCTTGAGTTGTCCTGTATCAAGCTCTAGTTCCCGGTCGAAAACGATAGACGACCCTTGTCCTTCTCCCATGGGATCGACGGAAATGCCCGACCATTCGACGTCTGGGATTGCCTCTCGCAGTCTCTGCAGGAGATCTTGTGCGCATTGGAAGTCAGAATGTCGGGGCCGTTGTTGATCGCCATAGATAACGACTCGGTAGGCCGAGAATTGACCAACGCCAATCTGCTGCACAACAAACTGAAGGCGGTACTGGTTCGTTCCCAACATCTTCCTCTCTCTTCCTCAGAAGAGCCCCATAATCCCCCAAAATTGAGCCACAACAATCCGGGAGCGTTCAACCTGCCTCATCGAGACCTATAGTACAATATATTCGCAAGTTCGAATCTTCCTTCTTTGTGAGCATCGACTATGCCGGATTCATTGCGCCGCTTCAAGGCTGACATCTTCCAGGCCCTTGCGCACCCCACGCGGATTGCCATCATTGAACTGCTACAGAACGGAGAGCTTTCGGCCGGAGAACTGATGGAAAAGCTTGGGATGGAACAAGCAAATGTCTCTCAACATTTGGCAGTGCTCCGGACCAAGATGATTGTCGTGAACCGCAAGTCAGGGAACCAGGTCTTCTATTCGGTTCGCGACCCAATCATCATTGAAGTCCTTGCTCTGATGCGTCGTTATTTCCAAAAGCAGTTGAAAGAGACACAAGGATTACTAAAAGAGATGGGTGACAACTCCGTAGCCGCTGGGCCGAAATCTCGATAGAGCAGAGGATTCGGCTTTGGTCCCATGGGCGCAAAATTCCGCTGTTTTGGGCTCATTTGTGGGAGACGGCGACTTGCGGTTTTCACTTTTGACTGGAGTTGTCTGAGGGTCGCCTTTGAGTTTTATTCAATGGATCTCGGAGGAAATGGCGAATCTCGCCGCAAACGGTCTTAGGTTCATCTTGATGCTTGCAGCGATCTGGATGATCTTGGGACTGTTGGGTTGGTTCCGACCCCACAGCATTCGATATGTGGCACGGGTGCTTTTTTCTATCGGAGCTCTCGTGTGTCTTTGCGTCGCAGTCCGGGCGGGAATCTTCCTTGCCGCAGGGCACGCGCCCGAGGTGCTGATTCTACCGCTTGGCCTGCCGGACCTCCCCTTCCATCTTCGACTGGATGAACTGTCCAGTTTCTTTCTGTTAATGCTCGGCCTCGCCGGTGGAGGTATTTCCACGTTTGCCGCCGGATATTTTCGATCGGGGGAAGGATCCGCACCAGCTCTGCTCGGACTTCAATATCATGTGTTTCTCGCCGCGATGGCGATCGTGATGCTCGCCGACGATGCTTACCTGTTCATGGTGGCATGGGAGACGATGGCGCTGAGTTCGTACTTCTTGGTCACCTCGCATCACCGCATTCCTGAAATCCGGATGGCGGGCTTTCTTTATCTGGTCATGGCACATGTGGGTGCGATCTGCATCCTGCTTTGCTTTGGTGTCCTGCAAGGAGGCAGCTGGCAATTCACTTTTGACGCGATGCGCGGAGCCTCGCTCACACCCTTCCTGGCCACGACTGCGTTCCTTCTTGCTTTGATCGGATTTGGAGCAAAAGCAGGCCTGGTGCCGATGCATGTCTGGTTGCCAGAAGCCCATCCAGCTGCGCCCTCACCGGTCTCGGCAATGATGAGCGGAATCATGCTCAAGACGGCAATTTACGGAATTCTGCGGATCAGCTTTGACCTGCTGCACGTCAGGCTTTGGTGGTGGGGAGTGCTGTTGATCTTTTTAGGCCTGTTCTCCGGAATGTTCGGCGCCATCTTCGCGGCCGTGCAGACTGACATGAAACGCCTTCTCGCGTACTCCTCGATTGAAAACATCGGACTGATCTTCACGGGCATCGGTCTTTCGATTCTGTTTGAGACGTGCAACCTCCATTTATTTGCGGCTCTTGCTCTCAGCGCCGCATTGATACACGCGCTGAACCATTCGCTATTCAAGAGCTTGCTCTTTTTGGTCACGGGTTCCGTTCTGCACGCGACAAAGACGCGTAACCTGGGAAAGCTCGGCGGCCTGATCCGCCACATGCCGTGGGTAGCCGCGCTCGCGCTGGTCGGCACACTCTCCATTGCGGGTTTGCCTCCGTTCAATGGCTTCGTTTCCGAATGGCTTCTGCTGCAGTCCTTTTTATTCACGCCACAAATTCCGCATGCCTTCATCAATATGCTTATCCCTCTCGGAGCGGCGGCACTGGCCTTGATCGCAGCTCTGGCGGCTTATGTGATGGTCAAGTTTTATGGGGTCATCTTCCTGGGACAATCGCGAGAAGCATCCCTTGTGAATGCGCATGATGCCAATTGGCTGGAGCGCCTTGGCCTTGGCTGGCTGGCTCTGGGCTGCATCCTCATTGGCGTGTTGCCTCAGCTCGCATTAGGGGCTGCGGCAAGGGTCACGCAGGGTTTATTGAACGAGTCCGTCGCGTCCGGATCTACCGTCTGGTGGATTGCCCCGATCGCTCCGGAACAAGCCTCCTATAGCGGCTTGATACTACTTTTCGGAATCGTCGGTGTCGTCGGGGTCACCTTCGTGCTCGTACGTCTTCTTGCTCACGGACGCGTACGACGCACTCCCGCCTGGGATTGCGGCTATCCATGGCAGACGCCGCGCATGCAGGATACGGCCGAAGGTTTCGGTCAACCCATCCGCCATATGTTCGGCATTTTCTTCCGCATGGAACGCGATATGCCTGCGCCGACCGACATTGTCCCGCGATATCGCATTTATCTCGAGGATCGGTTGTGGCGTGGGATTTATCTACCCATTGCTCGCGGCGTACAAGGTCTCGCGGACGCAGTGAGTGTTCTCCAAGGTGGCCGGCTGTCAATCTATCTGCTCTACAGCTTCATGACGTTGCTTGCCCTGCTGGTGTTTGTCCTATGAGAGGAATCAGCTACGTTCGACAATTCGTGGAGATTGGGCTGGCCATTGCGATCGCGCCACTATTCAGCGGATGGGTTGCTCAATGCCGCGCCTGGATGCAGAGCAGATCTGCGCCTCCACTGTGGCAGCCCTTTCGAATGCTCCGCAAACTCTTCCACAAAGAGGTGGCCTTAGCCACGGATGCATCCCCGCTCTTTCGGGCAACGCCGTATGTGTTGTTCGGAACGATGGTGCTGGCAGCGGGGATCATCCCTTCGTTGGTCACCGATCTGCCATTTGCACGCGTGGCCGACTCGATTGCTCTCATTGGCCTTTTTGCCACGGCGCGCGTCTTCCTCTCGCTCGCTGCCATGGATATCGGCACAGCATTCGGTACCCTGGGGGCTCGACGGGAGATGATGATCGGGTTCCTTGCCGAACCTGCGCTCTTGATGGTGCTCTTCAATGCGTTTTTGCTCTATGGGAAGACTGCATTGCCGAGCCTGGTGGAAGGTTCGAGCGCACCTCGATCCGTTGTCGATCCAAGCGTGATTTTCGCGGCGGTCGCATTCGTCATGGTGCTGCTGGCCGAAAACGCCCGCATCCCGATTGACAATCCGGCAACTCATCTGGAACTCACGATGATTCATGAATCGATGATTCTGGAGTATTCCGGCCGCCATCTTGCACTCGTCGAGTGGGCATCCAGTCTCAAGCTATTCAACTACGCCTGCATGGGCTTCGCTCTGTTTGCCCCCTGGGGCATCGCGACGCACGGAGCAGATGGGGGCGTGCCTCTGTTGTTTGCCATTGCCGCATTAATTGGAAAACTCGTGGTTGCCGGCGCGGCGTTAGCGCTCATCGAGTCGTTGTCGGCCAAGTTGCGTATCTTTCGTGCTCCGGAGTATCTGGCAATGTCGTTTCTGCTCGCGGTGCTCGGTTTGCTCGTCCACCTTCTGCAGGGAGCCTGACACGATGCACATGTCTCCTTTAATCTCGCAATTACTCAAGGTTCTCGCCGCCGGATTGCTACTCATCTCCTTTGCAATGCTCTCGGCGCGACGCACGCAGCGGCTGATCATTCTGTTCGCCTGGCAGGGCGGTATCCTCTTTCTCTCGACGCTGATCGTGGCCTATAGTTCCGGGCTGAGGGAGCCCTATTACTCGGCAGCACTCACCCTGATCCTGAAAGTGATCGTGCTTCCCTTGATCCTGCATAGGTTGATCAACCGGCTCGGAGCCCAATGGGACAGCGAACCGTTGGTCAACGTTCCGACCACCATGCTTGTGGGACTGGTGCTAGTGATCTTCTCCTTTGGTCTGGCGCAGCCAATCACGATGCTAGCCACGACTGTCACGCGCCACAACATCGGGATCGCACTTAGTGTCATCCTGCTCGCTTTCCTGATGATGATTACTCGTCGCAAGGCCGTGTCGCAGGTTATTGGGTTTCTGGCGATGGAAAATGGATTGTTCTTCGCGGCTACCAGCGCAACGTACGGAATGCCGATGGTCATCGAACTCGGCATCGCACTTGACCTGCTGGTGGGCGTCTTTATTCTCGGTATCTTCTTCTTCCAGATTCGAGAGCAGTTCGACAGCCTCGATCTGCATCATCTGGAATCGCTCAAGGAGGAATAGCGTGGAGATTTATCTAGTTTTGGGCTTGCCGCTGGTGGGGGCCATTTTGCTGGCCTTCTTCGGCGCACGCCGTTTCGCGGCGGAGCTCAATTCCGGCATGAGTCTTGCCACGCTGATCGCCTCGTCATTCTTGGTCTTGCGCGTTATCTGGTATGGCCCGATGCTAGTTGGGCACGAGCAATTCTTCGTCGATTCGTTCAACGTCTTTCTAGTCGCGCTGACTGCGTTTGTGGGGTTCACGACGGCGCTCTTTTCAGGTCCATACATGCGCATTGAAGAGCATCACGGGCGCGTCACTCAACGCCGTCTCCGCCTCTATCACAGCATGTACCAGCTCTTCATGGCCGCGATGATGCTTGCGCTGCTGACCAACAATATGGGCCTGTTGTGGGTGGCGATGGAAGCGGCCACCCTCTCCACTGTCTTACTGGTTTCTCTTTATCGCACACGAGCGAGCCTCGAAGCGGCTTGGAAGTATTTCATCCTGTGCGGCGTCGGCATTGCTCAGGCGTTGTTTGGCACGATCCTGCTGTATTTTGCCGCAGAGCACACCCTCGGGCGCGAAGGCATGACCGCGCTG
>JBARBI010000386.1:0-4920 GCA_049792875.1 Candidatus Sulfotelmatobacter sp. | reverse complement strand
AATTCGGCTTGTTTCGCTTTGATGGCATTCACGCTATCCCCTTCCAACCACCTGGCGGTCAGCATCTCCCTGCCAAACCTTACAGTCTGCTCGTGACGCGCGACGGCACCCTTTGGATTGGCACCTTTGCCGGCCTCGTAAGCTGGAATGGCGCTAAGCTGACACCGTATCCGGAGATTGGCGAACACTTCGTGACATCGCTACTCGAAGATCGGGAGGGAACAGTCTGGGCCGGCAAGTAACAGCTCATCGGATAGATCATAACCAGGAGGTTGATTAATCCTAGTATCAGCCAGAAGTCCTCCCTGGATTTCTGTTTTTTTTGATTGTGCACCTCGACTTTGCTGTAGCGTTCCGCCACACATAGTGCAGCCCACTTGCCAATCCGAGCTTTGTCTAAGTCCTAGCGCCATTTCTACTTGATGCGCTTTGCTGAGCGCCGTTAGTGCCATTGCCAGGGCACTGCCGCAATGCGGGCACGGTCCGGAGGCCCATAGCTTTTCAGGTTCTTGCATGGCAAGGACTTGCTCTTCTGCACATTTGGCGAGCAACCTGCGAAGTAAAAGGTTAGGAAAAAATTTGCGATCAACGGATCTCAATCTGCGCGGCATTTGTGGAGGATCATTTTATGGCTACCGTTCCGATTTTCCGTATTGACGCCGATGTTCACGGTGAGTCGATGGTTTTGCAGCGTCCACGAAATGCTGAAACTCGGCACAAGCACTTGTCCCGATTAAAGGAACGGTGCGATGGCGAACTGGTACGCAAGATGTGGAATTCTGTGGTGGAGTGTCGCGTTTCGCATAAGGAAATCGTCGTCATGCGTGACAGGATGCGTTCCACGAGCCCACGCAAGAAATCACTGGCCGTTGTTGTCCTCACCTGGTTAGTTTTGTGTTTCCGGACATCCGGCTCGGAACTGAAACCGCCTACTGCCCAAGCCTTCGAAGAGTATGTGAAAACCGCAGAGACACGCATGCAGAATGAGGTCAACGATCCTGGGCACTTCCTCCAGATCGACGAGTTCCCCGATGCGCAGAAAGCGGCAGTGATACTGCGACTACGAGGTGGCGAGGTGGTCATCCAGCCGATAACCACAACTGAACACGAAACTCCCGTGCAAGTTCCCGGTGGACTTGTTCATCACTGGTTCGCGATTGCCTTTATCCCTGGCGTAACCGCGCGCCAGGTTCTTCAGTTGTCGCAGGACTATTCGAGGTACGGCGAGTTATACAAACCGGACGTGCAGTATGCAAAGATCCTCAACCGTGACGGGGACCATTTTCGGGTCACCTATCGTTTCTACCGGCACACAATTGTTTCCGTCCTCTACGACACGGAGTTCGAAATCGACTATTGCATACCGGACAGCTCGAAGAACTACAGCTTGGCACGTTCAATTCGAATAGCCGAATTACAGGACCCGGGGAAGCCTAGTGAAAGAGAGTATCCGGTTGGCAAGGACCACGGCTACATGTGGCGCCTCAACCTCGATTCGCGCTGGATAGAGCGCGATGGAGGCGTGTACCTGCAAGTTGAATTTCTGGCTCTGAGCCGCAGGGTTCCTGCCGTTTTCGCGTGGCTTGTTAATCCCTACATGCGCTCCATCCCCCGGGAATATCTGGCACGGTATATGGATGCAACCAGAACAGCACTTTCAGGTCAGTGATGCGGACATCGGCACGTGCCGCCGCAACGCCAGTTGACAAATCGCTGAGGAATGTCAGCAGGGAGAATCTCATAAACGTTAGGCCGAATTACGGCCGCACTAAAGGGAATCATGACACTGGAGGTCGCCGTGGTTGGCTTGAAATAACTGCAGAGCGGCGAGGACCGAATCCGCTGGCGGCTGGTGCGCCGAGCTGATGCTTTTCCGCCTTGAATCGCAACTCCGAGAATAGTTCGGCGGAGGTCACCTAAGTACGGCGGTAACCGGGTACTTGGATTTCGCTTCTCCTAGACTGAATCGTTGGGCTGGTTAGCTTTGTTCTATTGCCGGGTGTAAAATAGCGGTAGTCCCTTTCCACCTGAAGTGTGAGGGTGGTATGTCCTTTCCATACAAATTCGCGCACCTTGGGACTTTTCCTCTGACGGCGTTCCTGATCTGTGTCGTGCTCCTCTTCATCGTTGCGGGTTGTAACTCCTGCTTCAGTGGTGACATCAACCCGCCCAATAATTCGCCCACTATGGACAAAGGCAATTCGTTACCTGCCTGCTTGCCGCTGCCTCCTCCCTCGATTGCCGTCAAAGCCGCCGTGCGCTTGGCTCCAGCGTGTGCTGGTTGTTCTGCTGCGCTCCAGGTAACACGCGTGCACCTTCTCCTCAGCGGGATGGAACTGCATCCGGGTGCGGTCGCTGATGAAAACTCGTCCGAGTGGCAGGAACTTGCTCCGGATTGGGCTCGGCAGCCGCAATGGGTTGATCTTCTCGAAGATTCCGCTTCAAGTGATGTGGCAGTCCTGCTGAACGTAACAGGCCAGATTCCCGCCGGAACCTACACCCAGCTGCGCCTGCATCTCTCTCAACCATCGTTTCAGCGTGTCGAAGAGCTCAGTGGGGAGAGTCACTGTTCTTTAGCTGGCGCGAGCTGCGTGGTCACGGCTGACGGCAGCTTGCACTCACTGCAAACACTCGACGGCCATGCGTACATAGATGTGGAAGGAACGTTTCCAATTGACTTGCGCGCGGATCAATCCAATCAGTTGCGCATCGAGCTCCGTCCCGAATGGGCGCTGCACCTTCTGCCCACAGGAGTTCTCGAGGACATGCCGCTGCTGCGTGGTCACGTCGTCATCGAATCCTCTTCTGCAACGGACTCATTCTAGCTGTAGAGGCAAGTCCACGAAGAGGGACAGGCGGATGGACGAGTGGTTGCCGTCGATGCGGAAGCTCGCCGCAAAGCGCTGCCTACTGCGGCGCGCCATGTCCGGCGTCAAGAAACAGCCAGACCTCTTCTGGACGATATTCGCAGCAAGATCGAGACAGCACAGTGCGTTGCCTTGCCCTCCAGCGCACTCGGCAAGGCTTGCCAGTACGCGCTCGCGCTTTGGAAAAAGCTCACCCGCTTCTTGGAGTATCCCGAATTAGAGCTAAGTACTAACCTGGCGGAGAATTCAATGCGCCCCGTGGCTCTGGGCCGGAAAAACTGGATGCACATCGGCAGACCACTAGCAGGACCGAAGGTTGCAGCGATTCTCTCGGTCGTAGAAAGCTGTCGCAGGCTGAAAGTTCCGGCGCGCGACTACTTTTCCGCGATTCTCCCCGGAATTGCCGATCTCCCGATCCGGTGCCTTACCAACTTTACTCCCGCTGTGTGGGTCGCCCGACATTTCATAGACCGGGATATTTGCGTGAAAGGATTTTGCGAAGAATGGCTCCGCTTTGAGAGTGCTGGCTGTTGCTGTGATGGCATGCTGCTCTCCTTCCGTTCTCGCACTGGACCCGCCGCACGAGATCTGCGAATGGAACACAGCCTTAACCGGTTGTAGCTAAAACGTATCACGCAGGGCGCGGTCGGTAGTCGTGCTGATTGCAGGGTGAGGAGTGGTTGGCAATTCCTCTCTCAATTCGCTTCTCTTATAATCTCCGACTGAGCAGGATCACGGTCTGTTGGTCGTTTTTGAGGTACACTACGCCGCTCGGGATGGGTAGCATTACTGTCTAATGCTGTTCGGATGCGAAGGTGGGAAAAATGGCTTCTCGCCGACGGCTTCTGCTTTGGGTTAGCTGGCCCCGCACGACATTTGCGGCCGCATTGGCCTGTCATCTCACTTGCGTGTTGTTGCTGGCAGGCTTGGTTTGCGCCCTCGATCCGAACAAACGCCCTAACGGACAATCGAACCCCCCGCAGTACGTCGCCACGGTTTGGCAAACGGAGCAAGGTCTGCCGGGGAACACGGTCCAAGCGATCGTGCAGGACCGTGAGGGCTACCTCTGGTTAGCCACAAATGCGGGGCTCGCGCGCTTCGATGGGGTGCGCTTCAGAGTTTTCGGCGGGGAAGATTTTCCGAGTCTCCAATCCAGCCGATTCCAATCTCTGTACGCAAGCCGCTCCGGAGAGTTGTGGATCGGCACTAGGAATGGCGGTCTCATCCGGCTGCATAACGGCATTGTCGCTACATCCCTGGAGCGCGACGGCTTGCCGAGCAGAAACATTAGGTCCATCCGCGAGGATACAGAAGGCAAGCTCTGGATCAACACTATCAGCGGCATAGCGTGTTGTGCCGGCGGGAAGCTGCAGGCTTACACTACTTACCGGGGAAAAGCGGTCAGCGAGTTCTTCTTGCAGGCGCGGGACGGAAGCATGTGGTTCCGCTCCGGGATGGACGTCGTACGTTTCGGGGCCGATGGCTCCATTGCGACCCTGGCTGGCGGCTTTATGGTACAGGAAGCTCGCGACGGAAGCGTTTGGGTTGCTTTTCAACACCAGTATCGCCTGGTGCGCTATCACCAGGGGGTATTCTCCGATGTACCGCTTCCAGCGGCCAGAATGCGCCAATGGACAGGCGCGGATCGCTGGCAGGGCGTGGCCATGGCAGGGGATCCCCGGCAAGCCGTGCTGGCCATGGCGACAGACACGGATGGCGAGTTGCTGCTGCTTATGCCGGCTGGACTCGTTCGGGCTGTGGACGGGAGGCTCAGTCCGCCCGAAGTCCTACCGCTGCCTGCCAACATCGGAGATGTGCCTAAAGTGCTCAGCCTGATGGTGGATCGCGAAGGCAATCGCTGGGTGGGAACGGTTGGCAGAGGGCTGTTTCGTTTCCGCCGAGCCCCCTTGACGGCGTATGGCAAGGACGAAGGCCTGTCAGACTCACCCTTTGGCGCCGTGTTTCAGGATCGCGACGGCCGCATCTGGCTGAGTGGAGATGATGGACTTTATTGGTTCGATGGGCGGCGGTTTCATCGTGTTCCGGGCCCGGC
>JBARBI010000385.1:0-23196 GCA_049792875.1 Candidatus Sulfotelmatobacter sp. | reverse complement strand
CGTACCGCAGGGGGTACGAGCGCCGTTTTGCTTCTGGACCGTGTCCGCCGATCCCGCAGGTGCATGCCTCGCCACTGGTCGCGCTCGCCACAGCCTTTTCCGGACTCGCTCAACTGTTACAATTTCGGGGAACCGGACGCTCTCTTCGCCGTGCTCGGCGTCGCATGACAATGGGCAGGAGGAGTGGTCCAAACGGAGTTCGAAGCCCTGCGCCATGAAATGTCCTTTTTGCGGATTTGCGAATGATAAGGTGGTGGACTCGCGCGAAAGCAAGGAAGCGGAATCCATCCGTCGGAGGCGCGAGTGTCTGAAGTGCGGCAAACGCTTCACCACTTACGAACGGATTGACGAAATCCCGTACATGGTCGTGAAAAAAGACGGCCGACGGGAGAAGTTCGACCGCCAGAAGGTTCTCAACGGATTGCTGCGGGCCTGCGAGAAGCGTCCCGTGCCCATCAGCAAACTGGAGCAGATCGTGAATGAGGCAGAGTCATTCGTGATCGATTCGGCAGAGCGGGAACGCAAAACCAGCGAACTGGGCGAACTCATCATGAACCGTCTGCGCCGCTACGACAAGGTGGCCTACGTGCGCTTTGCCTCGGTGTATCTAGACTTCAAAGACGTGAAAGAGTTCATGAATGAGTTGAAGGATCTGGTGAAAGTGAAGGGCGCATAGGAGTTAAGTAAACAGACTGGACACCCACCTGCCTAACTACGGCTAAGGACAAATGCAGTTATGAGTCATAGAGTAACGCTGATTCCTGGTGACGGGATCGGGCCGGAAGTAACGAAGGCAACCGTGCGGATTCTGGAAGCGACCGGGGTGAAGTTCGAATGGGAGACGTTCGCCGTTGGCGCCGAGGCTTTCGAGAAATCCGGCGAGTACATCCCCAAGGATTTGATTGAGTCCCTGGAGCGCACGCACGTAGGTTTGAAGGGTCCGGTAACGACGCCGGTGGGCGGCGGTTTCCCCAGCATCAACGTTGCTTTGCGGAAAAAATTTGAGCTGTATGCCAATTTCCGGCCCATCCGCAACCTGCCCCACATTCCCACCCGGTATCCGGATGTCGACCTGATCATCGTGCGCGAAAACACCGAGGGACTCTACTCCGGCCTGGAACATGAAGTCGTGCCGGGGGTGGTTGAGAGTTTGAAGATAATCACCGAGAAGGCTTCGACGCGGATCGCGAAGTTTGCCTTCGAATACGCTCGCAAGAATCAGCGCAAGAAAATTCACTGCGTCCACAAAGCAAACATCATGAAGTTGTCGGACGGACTGTTTCTGCGCTGCACCCGCAATGTGGCCAAGCAATACCCGGAGATCATCTACGGAGAACACATTGTGGACAACACCTGCATGCAACTGGTGATGAACCCCTACCAGTACGACATGCTGGTGATGGAAAACCTGTACGGTGACATCCTTTCGGATTTATGCGCAGCCTTTGTGGGCGGACTGGGATTTGTACCCAGCGCGAACCTGGGCGATGACTGCGCGATTTTTGAAGCGGTGCACGGGTCGGCGCCAGACATCGCAGGAAAGAATCTGGCCAATCCGACGGCGCTGCTGCGTTCGGCGCTGCTGATGGTGCGGCATCTCGGGGAGCACGCGGCTTCGACGCAAATCCGGAATGCCCTGGAACGCGTGTATCGTCATACGGAAAAGCTGACCCGAGACATCGGCGGCAAAGCGGGAACGTCGGAATTTGCGGACGCGGTGATTGAGGAAATGCAAACCAGCAAGCCTGAACCGTCTCCCGCCTAGCACCTTCCCCGGTCCCGCGTGCGCGATTCAGCGGCGCTTGAGAGCTTCCAACTCTTCCAGAGTGCGCGGCCAATCCGACCCCAACAAGCGGGACAAACTCCGGTCCGCAAGAACCTTGCCGCCGGTCTGGCAGCGCGCGCAGTAGTTTGTTTCCTTGTCGGCATAACGAATCCGCAAGACCTTATCACCACACCGGGGGCAAGGAAGTCCGTATCGGCCATGGACTGCCATGTCTTTGCGAAACGCCGTGACCTTTTCTGGAAAGGCCGCTTCCGCTTCTATGCCCAGCCTTTCGATCCAGAGTTGAAGCGTTTCCCGGGTCGCTGTGAACAACCTTTGCCACTCGCTGGGCACAAGCTTATTGGTGAGGGTGATCGGAGACAGTTGCGCCGCGTGCAGGATCTCGTCGGAATAAGCGTTGCCAATGCCGCTGAGCAGACGCGGATCGGTCAGCGCCCGCTTTAATGTATGGTTCTCCGCGGTCAGCGCAGCCCGAAAGGATTCGAGATCAGCGGCAAAGACGTCGATTCCTCCTGCGTCGAGCGCACGCAGGCCATCCTCGCCGCTCACCAGGTGCAACGACGCACGGCGCTTGGAGCCCGCTTCGGTCAGAACCAGAGAGCCATTGGGAAAGTCGAATGCCGCCAGACTCTGACGACCCGCGAGCTTCGCCCCTCGCGGCCGCCAATGCAACCGTCCTGCAATCATCAGGTGCAGGACCAGCCAGAGATTGCTGCCGACGCCAATTGCGATGCGTTTTCCGACGCGGCGCAATTCTTCCACGATGTGTCCTTCCGCACTCGCTAGCGGAGGCTGCACCGTTCGCAGTAAAAAGGGGCTCGCCAGGCGTATCCTCTCCAGCGGTTGGCCGACGATGCGCGATTCGAGCGCGGTGAGGTAAGAGGCGATATCCGGCAACTCGGGCATAGACATCAGCTTGCATGTGGGCCTTGTTTTTTTCAATGTCCAGCGGCTGTCCGGCGACATCCTCCTCTGATGTGCAAATCCGCCATTGACTCGCGTACTCGGTTCAGGGTAAAGTCCCTTTCGTTCTGGGGATTCTGGGGAAAATGACGCGCACATCACGGCGTGTGGGGATAGTTCTCTTTCAGCTCGGTGGACCCGACACGCTGGAAGCGATCGAGCCCTTTTTGTATAACCTCTTTTGCGACCCCGATATCATCGACTTCCCTTTCGCGCGCATCGGGCGCAAACCGCTGGCCAAACTGATCTCGACGACGCGGGCGCGCAAGGTACAGCATCACTACGCCACCATCGGCGGCGGGTCGCCCATTCGGAGGCATACCGAACGGCAGGCGGGGACCCTGGAGTCCGAACTGCGCCATCAGGGAGTTGATGCTCATTGCTTCGTGGCCATGCGCTACTGGCACCCTTTTACTCGAGAGGCGATCGAAAAACTGCGGGCGGCACAATGTGATGAAGTGGTACTCCTGCCGTTGTACCCGCAGTATTCCTCCACCACGACGGGATCCAGCCTGAAAGAATGGCGGCGGCTGTTTCCGGACGACGTTCCGGTGCATGGCGTGGAGAATTTTTATCGCCAGACAGCGTATCTTGATGCCGTGGTGGAAAAGGTGAACGAGGCCTTGTCGCGCTTCCCGGTACCCGAGCGTCCGGAGATCGTTTTCAGTGCCCACAGTATTCCGATGTCGGTAATTGAGAAGGGCGATCCCTACCAGCGGCAGATCCAGGAAACAGTGCGCCTTCTCGTCGAACGCGGTGGTTGGAACAACCCCTACCGCCTTTGCTATCAGAGCAAAGTGGGAGCCAGTCGGTGGCTGCAACCTTCCTTGCGCCAGACCGTGCGGCAATTGGCGGATGAACGGGTGCGCGAAATGTGTGTTGTGCCCGTGGCGTTCGTTTCCGATCACGTGGAGACGCTCGGAGAAATTGATCATGAGGCTCGGGCGGAGGCAGGGCGGCTTGGGATTACACAGTTTGAGATGAGTGCGGGACTGAATGATTCTCCAAAGTTCATACAAGCCCTCGCGCAGATCGTGCATGAAGCGCTGGGCCAGACAGTCCATACTTTGATTCCGATTCGTAATGCCGAGAGAACCTTGGTGACGCCGGAGTACGCGGCGGCCTCGGGTTTGGATTAGGCTCAAATCATCCAGGTACAGGAGGAAGTTCATGGCGGAGCCGGAAACCGGGAAGGTGAATCCGAATCCCGAAGCGGCGAAACCTGCGGCGACGGGGGCGCAGGATGCCACCAAGTACGTTGGCACTCCCGCGGTGGGAACCTCGAAAGCGGCGGCTGCCGCGGGCGTGGCCGGCACCGCGCCCTCAACAGAGATCGACCGTCACCGCCGTCGCTTCGTCTGGACCATGGTGACCGGGTTCCTGATGGCGTGGTTCCTGGCGTTCTTCCGCTTCTTCCTGCCTCGCACTCTGTTTGAACCGAATTCTGTTTTCAAGATTGGGTACCCCTCGGAGTTCGCCCTGGGAGTCGACACCAAGTTCCAGCAGAAGTATCGCATCTGGGTGGACCGCACACCCGACCGGCTGTTCGTGATCTATGCGCGATGCACGCATCTGGGATGCACACCCGACTGGAAGCCTAGCGAAAACAAATTCAAGTGTCCGTGCCACGGGAGCGGCTACGACAGTGAAGGGATCAACTTCGAAGGTCCGGCACCGAGGCCGATGGACCGGGCGCATCTTGAACTCGCGCCCGACGGACAAATTCTGGTGGATACCTCAAAGTTGTATTCGTGGCCCAAAGGCCAGCCGAGCAAGTTTAATGATCCGGGAGCATTCTTGACCGGAGTGTAACTGTGGCGCGGGCGCTGTCGCCCGCGGTTTCGTCGGAACGCCGGCGATACGGGATTTCAGGACTTAATTATGGCTGACGAAAACAATCCGAACGGAACGAACGGCGGCAACGGGAAGAACGGCAAAGTAGGTTTGGTCGAGCGGGTCACGACCGGCGTCAAAGACGACATTCAAGCCCTCAAGACCGACATCCCGACCAAAGCGAAGGAACAGATCGATGGCCTGAAAGATCCGACCAAAACCCAGGTCTACACTTCGATCTTCCGCCACAAGCATGACGACACCCCGCGCAACCGGGCATTGGGCGTGCTTTCGAACGTGTTCCTGCATTTGCATCCGGCGAAGATCAACCGCGACGCCGTTCGTTACAGCTACACCTGGGGCATGGGCGGGATCACCTTTTACCTGTTCATCATCCTGACCTATACCGGCGTGCTGTTGATGTTTTACTACCACCCGAGCAAGGTGCAGGCATTTCGCGACGTGCTCTATCTGGAGCACGACGTGCCCTTCGGGAAGATCTTGCGCAACATGCACCGCTGGGCGGCTCACCTGATGGTGATCGGCGTATGGCTGCACATGTTCCGCGTCTTTCTGACCGGCTCGTACAAGAAGCCCCGCGAATTCAACTGGAATATCGGCGTGCTGTTGCTGGTGTTTACTTTGCTCCTGTCCTTCACGGGATACTTGCTGCCGGATGATCAACTCGGCTTCTGGGCCGTCACGGTGGGGACGAACATGGCGCGCGCGACGCCGCTGCTGGGACATGAGGGGCCGTTCGGGTCGATGCTCGGCATGACGCCCTACAACGACGTGCGCTTCGGGTTGCTCGGCGGATCGATCGTGGATGCGAACGCGTTGCTGCGGTCCTACATCTGGCACTGCATCGGGATTCCGATTGTGGCGTCGGTGCTGATGATTGTGCACTTCTGGCGCGTCCGCAAAGACGGCGGAATTTCTGGTCCGGCTCCGGTGATGCTCGAGGCAGAAGCGGACAAGCCGCGCCGCGGGCCGAAGGCAGCAGGAGAGTGAACAGGATTGTATAGGGACGGACGCATTCGTCCGTCGGTCGAGCGCAGCTCGACAGGTTTGGCGTATAAAAAGTCGGGCTCCGCCCGGCCGACAGCCGATGGCGGCTGTCGCCACATAGCCGTTGGAGAACCTAATGGACTGGCGACAACTTTGGGAGATTTGCTCGGCGCCGGACAACGTGCCGATCGTGGGCTTGATTCCGCTGCTGGGCTTCTACATTTACCTGGCGGTGAAACAGGCGCGGGCCAACGATCAACTCATCGAGCAGCTCGAGGCCAGTCCCGAGATGGCCAAGACGCACCACCGCAAGACCTGGCCCTTCAAACCCGGCTGGGCCAAGGAAGTCCACGTCTGGCCATTTCTGCTGCGCGTTGAGTTTCTCGGCGCCATCATCGTCACCATCATCCTGATGATCTGGTCGATCACCCTCAATGCGCCACTGGAAGAGCCGGCGAATCCCAACTTGACGATGAATCCTGCAAAGGCCCCGTGGTACTTCCTCGGACTGCAGGAGATGCTCGTCTACTTCGATCCGTGGATTGCGGGCGTGGTGATGCCGACGATGATCATCATCGGGCTGATGGTGATTCCTTACATTGATACCAACCCCCTCGGCAGCGGGTACTACACCTGGAAGCAGCGCAAGTTCTCGATCTCGACTTTCCTTTTCGGCTTCGTCATTCTGTGGGTCGCCATGATCATTATCGGTACGTTCATTCGCGGGCCCGGCTGGCAGTGGTTCTGGCCAGGACAGACCTGGGACCACAACCGGCTGATCTATGAAGTGAACCGCGATCTGCCGGATCTGTTCGGCATCGCCTCGAATATGGGCAAAGCAGTTTTCGGCGCGATTGTGGTGGGCGGATTCTACGTGGTCGGCGGTGGCGCGGTGTACTCATTGTTCCGTCGAAAAATGCCGAAGGATTTCCAGCGCATGAGCTTGCTGCAGTTTTCACTCATGGCGTTTTTGTGGCTGACGATGATTGCGTTGCCCCTGAAGATGGCTCTGCGGCTCTTGTGGCACATCAAGTATGTGTGGATTACGCCGTGGTTTAACGTGTGAAAAAACAGCTACTAGCTTCTAGCGATTCGCTCGAATGTCATTTCGGAAGATAGTGTTCATCTCACGAGGAATAATCTGGTGCCTGAAAAACCGATTCCCGAGCAGGATCCGATCACTGGAAAATCGTTCGCTATCCATTACCTGATTGCGACGGTGATTCTGATTGGCACGCTGTTCTGGGCTTTGTATGACGAGGCCTGGGGGCAGCGTCCGTGGAAGGCTTTCCAGGATCAATGGAAGGACCGCTACAGCACCTTCCTCAGCACGGCCAGGTCGACGGCGGCCAAGTCGGAGGAATCTGTCGAGCAGGATCCGCAGTACGCCGCACTGAAGCAGGCGTACGAGAAGGTCTATCAGGATTCAAAACCGCAAGCGGATGAGGCTCGGAAGAAACTCGACGATGCTGGTGCGCGCCTGCTGGCGGTGCAGAGCGTCTTTACCGACCGCCGAGCCTACGTAAACGCGCTGACCTACGAGCTAGAAACGAGCGCGAGTGCCTCGGCCAAAGCCAGCAAGCAAAAGGAAATCGACGCATACAAGGCCGAGCAGGCCACCGTCGAGTTTCCCGACGGCACCAAGCGGACGTTCACGTTCCCGAAATTGGAGGAGAAATACAACGAAATCCGCGACGAGCGGACCAAGCTGAGCCTCGAACTTGGCGACGTATTGAAGCCGGTGACCGCGGCCAAGTCCAAGATGGATGACTACATCTCGGACCACATGGTCGACCTGACTCCGCAGCAGATTCAGGGCCTGAAGAGAAGAACGACAGAGTGGGATCCGGCGATCGTACAGATCAATGTTGCCGACGCGAACATCGTGGACCGCTGTGAATCGTGCCACATGAACACGCGCGAGCCGCTGAAAATCACCGCCGCGTCAATGATGGCCAAGGGCGAGAAGCGGCCGGACGAATATGCCAATGCGTTGGTCAGCCATCCCGAACCGGAGTTGCTGTCGATCCACGATCCCGAGAGGTTTGGCTGTTCGCCATGTCACCAGGGAAACGGTCGTGCCACCACCAGCGTCGAGAAGGCGCACGGAAATTATGAGCACTGGCTCTGGCCGCTTTATCCCCATGAAAATGCGCAGGCGGGATGCCAGACGTGTCACTCGGCCGACATGGTGCTGGTCAGCGGCGACGAGCAGTGGCAGACCATCAATGACGGCAAGGATTTGTTCCGGCAACGCGGCTGCATGGGCTGCCACCGCTATGAGGGTTACGACAAGGAACCCGAAGAACTGAATGCGGTCGGGCAGCAGATTAAGCAGATCGACTCGCAGAAGAAGGAGAACGCAAAGATTTCTGCGGATTTGATGAAGCGAGCCGATTCCGCTGAGACCAACGAAGAAGCCAACAAGCTCAACGGCAAAGCCGTTGACCTGCGAGTAGCGAACAGCAAACTGGACGCGCGTTTGCAGCAACTCGACTACCAGTCGCACAGCCTGATGCAGGATGAGAAAAAGGTGGGCCCGAACCTGAAGGATGCGCGGCTCAAGCTGAGCAAGAACTGGATTCCGGTGTGGCTTAAGAAGCCCTCGGATTTCCGGCCGACGACGAAGATGCCGAACTTCCGGCTGACCGACCATCAGATTCAGGCCATCTCGGCGTACATCTGGCAATCGGGATTCACCGACGAACTGCCCAAGCACAAGCCCGGAAACGTCGGCCGCGGAAAGGAATTATTTGAGGAGCGTGGATGTCTGGCTTGTCACTCGATCGGCGAAGGCGACCAGATGCTGGGTGGCACGTTCGCCGCAAATCTGACGCGCGTCGGCGAAAAAGCAAATTACGACTATCTCGTGCGCTGGATTCACAACGCCCGGCAGCGCACGCGTCCGTACTGCCCCTACGAGAAGAAGGACATCGGTCCGGAAGATTACACCAAGAAGGGCCTGCCTTACGTGTTCGACCTCGACCACAGCAAGTGTCCGAATGACGGGCACGAACTGCAAGTGCAGAACATGACGGTAATGCCAAGCCTGCGTCTGAGTCCCGAGGATGCGGAGGATATCGCTACGTATCTGATGACGCAGAAGAAACAGGAGCCGTCGTCGTATGCGGACGCTCCGTTCATGGACGATCCGGGGCTGAAGGCGGAAGGCAAGAAGTGGGTCCGGTTCTACGGCTGCGGCGGCTGCCACGAAGTTTCGGGCATGGAAGACGAAGGACGCATCGGCACTGAGCTGACCTATGAGGGCAGCAAACCGATCGAGCGTCTTGATTTCGCATTGTTCACGGAAGCCGCGCAGCGCGGCGGCAAGGACGCGGAACCAATCAAAGACAAGGAAGACCTGGCGCGGCTGCCCGGCGGTCCGGCGAAAGATCCTTGGTATGACCACAAGGGCTTTTTCGAGCACAAACTGGCCGAGCCCAATATCTACGATCAAGGCAAAGTGAAGGGCGAGACCGAATCCCTGCGCATGCCGAACCTGCACCTGACCAAAGATCAGGTGCTCGACCTCACAACCTTCCTGCTGGGCAGCCAGGAAACTTCCCTGCCCCAGAGCTACCAGTACAAGCCGGGCGACGCACGGCACGACATTCAGGAAGGCTGGTGGATTGTTAAGAAATACAATTGCATGGGATGCCACCAGTTCATCCCCGGCCAACGAACGATTCTGATGGGGCTTCCGCAATATCAGGATGTGCAGGAGCAACTGCCCCCGAAGTTACTGACGGAGGGTGCGCGCGTTGACCCTGAGTGGCTGCGTAAGTTCCTGGCGAACCCGGCGCTGAGTTCCACCGACACAAACCGCAACGGCGTGCGGCCGTATCTGAAAGTTCGCATGCCCACGTTTTCGTTTTCGGACCTTGAACTTCGAAAGCTCGTGCGTTTCTTTGAAGCTTTGTCGCAGCAACCGCTTCCCTACATTCCGGAACCTGTGGCCACGCTCACGGCCAAGGAAACAGACATGGCTCGGAGTTTGTTCTCGAGCCCGGCAGCGCCCTGCTTGAAATGCCACGCCACCGGCGACCCAACACACGACAAGATCGCGACCGCGCCGAACTTCCTGCTGGCCAAAGAGCGCTTGAAGCCCGACTGGGTGGAGCGCTGGATCACCGATCCACAGGCGGTCAGTCCGGGCACGTCCATGCCGTCGGGCTTGTTCAAGAAGGAGAACGATCAGTGGGTTTTCGCCGGACCGACGCCGCCGACATTTAGCGGATTTACTGGAGATCACCGGAAGTTGCTGACCGATTACATCTTCCAGTTGACGGCGGAAGAACAGCGGCGGGTGGCGTCGCAGATGCCGCGGGCAAGTGCGGCTGCGCAGCCCTCCGGCAACCACAGGCACGCCGCGCTGGAATCGCATCATGCAGCGAGCGGAGGTTCGCGGTAGAATGTGCGGTCTGATTAACCATCGAACATTCTGTTCGCTAGCCACTCCGCGGGCGTGACCCGCGACCGCCGGCGAGGATGCCGGCGCTACACTTCCAAGAAAGGGCGACATTATGAATAAGAAAACAGGTTGGGCAGGAGTAACGATCAGCGTGCTGGCATTGGGCGCGCTGCTGGCGCTGGCGGCATGCAGCAAGAAAGACGAAGCGCCGGCCGCGGGTCCGACGGCCGAGCAACCTGCGGCATCGGCTGCAGCGGCGACTCCCATCGATCCGGCGACCGTCGCTACGATTAATGGGACGGTAAAGTTTGACGGCGCGGCACCGAAGGCGTCGAAGATCGACATGAGCCAGGACCCGGGCTGCAAAGGCGCAAACGAGGCTGAGAATATCGTTGTAACCGGCGGCGATCTCGCCAACGTTTTCGTCTACGTAAAAGACGGGCTGGGGAACCGAACCTTCGACGTTCCCAAGGACCCGGTGGTGCTCGATCAGAGGGGTTGCCAGTATCATCCCCACGTTTTAGGCGTGATGACAGGCCAGACGGTGCAGATCAAGAACGACGATCCGACCACGCACAACATTCATCCCACGCCCAAGGACAATCGGGAATGGAACGAGTCGCAGCCGCCATCTTCTCCCGCAATCGAAAAGACGTTCGCCCGCGAGGAGATCATGCTGCCTGTGAAGTGCAACCAGCATCCCTGGATGAAGATGTATATCAACGTGGTGAAGAGCCCGTTCTTCGCCGTGACTGACAAAGATGGAAAGTACGAGATTAAGGGCCTGCCACCGGGCGATTACACCATCGCGTTTGTCCAGGAGAAACTCGGCGAGCAGACTCAGAAGGTCACGGTCGCCGCGAAAGATACCAAGACCGTGGACCAGAGCTTCAAACCGGCTGCAGAGTAGCAGCTCCGGCTGGTAGAATACCGCGTTGCGCGGAGCGGACAGGCTCTTGCCTGTCCGTTCTGCGCCTTCAGTGATCTGACCCATGTCCACTCCTCTGAAAGCCATTCAAGCACCCTATAACCACGCGCACCACGCGTTTGCCGTTTTCACCGCCTGCGCCACGCTCGTTGTGATCACGGCCGGCGCCCTGGTGACCAGCAACGATGCCGGATTGTCCGTGCCGGACTGGCCGACTTCGTTTGGCTACCTGGTCAAAGTCCCGCACTTCGTCGGCGGCGTCCGCTATGAATGGAGCCATCGTATGCTGGCGGGATCCCTGGTGACCCTCACGTTGGCCATCGCCCTGTGGACGCTGCTGATCGAGAAACGGCGCTGGATGCGGTGGCTGGCCATCGGCGCGTTTTGCACCGTGATTGCCCAGGCCATCCTCGGAGGCCTGACGGTCCTGTTCCTGCAGCCGCCGGCGGTTTCTACAGCGCATGCTGCTGTCGCCCAGACATTCTTTTGCATTGCCGTAGCGATTGCTGTCTTCACCGGCCGCAAGTGGATCGCGGAACACCCGCGGGTGGAGTTCGACCAGCGGCGTCCCAGTCTGTTCACGTTAACCTTGCTCTCGATTTTCGTGCTTTACGTGCAACTGATCTTGGGCGGGATGTTTCGGCACCACGGTCTGAGCTGGTGGCCCCACGTAGTACACGCCGTCGTGGTGTCCTTTGTGCTGGCGTGGACAGCGGTGCGAGCTCTGTCCGTATATTCCCAGATTGAAGCGGTCCGTCGCCCGGCGATCCTGATGCTGTCGCTGGTGATTACCCAGTTGTGCCTTGGTTTTGCCGCTTTCTTGACGCGTGTATCGTGGGGTCGAAACACAGTGCAACCCGAGCTTCCGATGGTGATAGCCACGGTGGCCCACGTCGCAGTGGGAGCGCTCTTGCTCGCAACCACCGTCATCCTCGCCATCCAGGTATGGAGGCATGTCCCGGTCGCCTTCGAGGAAAGATTACCGCAGCCGCAACGGGACCCGTCGGCGGCGTAGACAACTTCAAATCGAAGCCGACGACTAGGATGCGCGACCTCTGCCAGCCTGCAGTGTTGTACTTGTTACTGCTGTTCCTCGTCGTGATCGTGGAATGATGTCGTAAACTGGTTATAGTCTCCGAGGAATCGTCTTGGTCCCGAAAGTCTCTGCCGTTGCCGATGCCGGTCCGGAAGTGGAGCACACTTCCGCCGCTCCTGTCATTTCCGTACAAAATCTGGTCCATCGCTACGAGAACCGGACCGCGCTGAACGGAGTTTCCTTCGACGTCCAGCCAGCGGAGTTGTTTGGGTTGCTCGGTCCAAATGGAAGCGGGAAGACTACGCTGTTCCGTATCCTCTCCACGCTGATGATCCCAACCGCAGGTCGGGCAGTGGTCATGGGATGCGACGCTGCGCAGGATCCCGCGAGCCTCCGGCGACAGATTGGCGTGGTATTTCAAGCGCAGAGTGTCGACGCGAAGTTGACCGCATACGAGAACCTCTGGCATCAGGGACATCTCTACGGCCTGCGCGGATCTGCGCTTAAGAAGCGGGTAGGTGAAATTCTGGCCCGCGTGGGGCTTGCCGATCGGGCGAAGGAGCGGGTGGAGACATTTTCCGGTGGAATGCAGCGGCGCATTGAACTGGCGAAAGGCTTGCTGCATCACCCCGGCGTTTTGCTGCTCGATGAACCCACGACGGGCCTTGATCCGGGCGCGCGCCGCGATTTGTGGCAGTATCTCCAAATGCTGCGCGATGAAGAGCATGTTTCCGTGCTGGTCACAACCCACTTGATGGAAGAGGCGGAACGCTGCGACCGGCTCGCCATCCTGAATGAAGGCAACCTGGTGGCCCTGGGTACGCCCACGGAATTGAAGAGCGAGATTGGCGGCGACGTGATCATGCTGGACGCCGCAATCGACGCGCCTTCCCTGGCCGAACACATCCGGACACGTTTTCACGTGGACGCGAGTGTAATGGGAAACCAGGTACGCATCGAACGCGAGGGCGGGCATCGCTTCGTTCCCGATGTGGTCGAGGCGTTCCCGGGTGAGATTCAGGCAATTTCCGTTAGCAAGCCCGCGCTGGAAGATGTGTTTATTCACCGCACGGGCCACAAGTTTTGGAGCGAAGAACCCGAAGCAAATCCTGTAGAAAAGAAAAAGAAGAAGAGGAGGTAGCTTGCGTCCCATGATTCTGGTGCTTTCTCTAGTCCTCGGTCTGGTGCCCTTGGTGGGCGTGGCATGGATTTTTGTCAGTGGAATGATCACGTTGTCTCCGCCTTCGGCCACGGTGGACGGGCTCTTCATGACCCTGATCCTTCTGACGCTGTCGGGTTGTTTCCTGTTGAACGCGTTTTGGGAAATGCGCGACCGCGGGATGCTCGGCAAGAAGGCAGCCGCACGAGCCAAAGCTCCAACGGCGAAAGCGAGTTAAAGGATGGCAACCCACGCAACAACATTGGCGCGACCTACGATGCCAGCATCGGCCGGGGTCCTGCTGCCCGCATTCACCCTCTGGTGGCGGGAAATCGTGCGCTTCTACCGCCAACCCACGCGTGTAGTAGGCGTGTTGGCGTCGCCGCTGGTGTTCTGGCTCGTCATTGGCTCTGGCTTCGGAACATCGTTTCGTTCCGGCGGCGGTCCCGGCCAGCAGCATTACCTGGATTATTTTTATCCCGGCGCGCTGATCATGATCGTGCTGTTCACTTCCATCTTCACCATGATGTCGGTGATCGAGGACCGCAAGGAAGGCTTCTTGCTTTCCGTGCTGGTCGCTCCAGTACCGCGCTCCGCGATTGTGCTTGGCAAGGTGCTCGGTGGTACAACGCTTTCGGCGATCCAGGGCATGATCTTCCTGATCTTCGCGCCTTTCGCGGGCGTGCATCTGGAACTGATTCAGGTGCTGCTCGCCGCGGTGGTGGTGTTCCTGGTTTCTTTCGCGTTAACCGCGCTGGGATTCGCCATCGCGTGGCCCATGGATTCGTCCCAGGCCTTTCACGGGATCGTGAATCTGTTTCTGATTCCGCTGTGGCTGTTATCTGGCGCGCTGTTCCCTCTCGCGGGTGCCTCGGGATGGATTCGAGTCATCATGCGACTGAACCCGCTGACCTACGGGGTTGAGGCCTTGCGCTGCCTTCTCTATCCGGGCGCTGAGACTACGTTTCCTTTGTCATCCGCGATGGCCACGCTGGTTCTGTTTTCCCTGGTCATGTTCGGGCTGGCGTTTCTGATGGCAAACCGCAGGAGCACGAGGCCCGCCGCGTGATCGCCGAACAATACGCCTTCTTCCCTGCCCTCAACGCAAGCCTGAACGGAACCAGTGCCGTGTTGCTGTTCACCGGACGCGTCCTGATTGCGCGGGGCCGCGTTGCCGCCCATCGCGTTTGCATGATTGCCGCCGTGGTCGCTTCGGCGTTGTTCCTGGGATGCTATTTGTTCTTTCACTTCGAAGTCGGGAATATTCGATTTCTGGGCCAGGGATGGACGCGGCCAGTCTATTTTGCGATTCTGATTTCACATGTCACGCTGGCAATCGTAATCGTCCCTCTGGCCATCATCACTTTGAGCCGCGGACTGAAAGCCCGTTACGACAAGCACCGGGAGATTGCCCGCTGGACCTGGCCCCTGTGGATGTATGTTTCTGTAACGGGCGTTATTGTGTACTTCATGCTGTACCAGTGGTTCCCGCATAGCTAAACAATCACCACGGAGACACGGAGTCACGGAGGAAAACAATTTCAAAAGTTTCCGTTGGCTTGTGGTTTTCTATTTGATCGCTTTCTCCGTGACTCCGTGCCTCCGTGGTGAGTCATTCTTATGTCCGTCCTGAAACTCAAGATCGACGTTTCCGGCACTGTTGGCGACGCCGCATGGCGCGAGATCCGTCAGTTTGATCAGATTCAGAGCGCGGACTTCGGTCCCCAGTTCGGCAGCGGAGGCCGTTGCAATCACCCGCCAGACGCTCCTCACGGCAAGGGTGAGTGGATTGGGGCCGAGATCCGGCTCCAGACACCGCTCCTGGCGCAGTATGCCATGTCGCATTACCTGGAGCAGGAACGCGTTCTCGATGCAGACGTGGAGTAACGTAGTTCTGCTATAGTTCTTTTTCGGGATTCCATGTCGCTTCAATCCGAGACTTCCTCTCCCAATCCACAACTCGGCTCCGATGGCGGTGCCGAAGTACAGTCCAAGCCCAAGCGCGGCATGTCGCGCACGCAGAAGATTCTGTTTTTTGCCACCGGTTGGCTGATCGTGCTCATGCCCTTCCTGTTCTGGTGGAGCACCTGGTTTGGCCGACACCTTTCCGACCAACAGATGACCGAATACCTCCACGACGATAAGAAGCCGCGGCACATCCAGCATGCTCTGGTGCAGTTGGGCGAGCAAATGGGTCGCATGGATCAAGCACAGCAGGATCAGAAGCAGCGAAATGCTACAGTCGAGCAGTGGTATCCGGACCTGATCCGTCTGGCCTCCAATCCGGTGGAAGAAGTGCGTAACACCGACGCCTGGGTTATGGGGCAAGACACCTCAGGGACGGGATTTCACGAGACACTACTGAAGATGCTCGCCGATTCGTCTCCCATGGTCCGGGGAAACGCGGCGCTGTCTCTGGTCCGCTTCGGGGATGCAACCGGGCGCCCGCAGATCGTGGCGCTGCTGCAACCTGCCCAAATAACCGCGCCCGCGGATGGCCGCGTGATGGATGCTGACCGCCCCGGCACGGCGATCCATCAGGGGGGACTGCTCGCAAAGCTGGCGACTGCGGGCTCCTCGACGCCGATCGAGATCCGCTCACCCATTCCCGGACGAATTCGATCCGTTTCGCAGCCTGGCGCAAACGTCGCCGCGGGCGCAGAAGTGGCGGTAGTCGATCCCGGCACCGAGCAAGTTTGGGAAGCGCTGCGCGCGCTATATGTGGTAGGACAGATGGACGATCTGGCGGCGATCCGTCCCTACGAACGCGACCTGACCGACATTTCCAACGATGTGCGGCAGCAGGCGCTGGAGACCGAAAAGGCAATCCAGGCGCGAAGCGCTGCAGCAGCAAGTAAGTAGCACCGGCATCTTGCCGGCTATCTCGAGCGCCTGCCCTGAGCTTGCCGAAGGAGCGTCTCGCCGTCGACGCGCGGGCGAGTCATCCGCCGGACACCCACCGGGACGCCGGCGCTACTGTCAGGGGCTCCTATCTGGTCCGACAACGAAGAGAATCATGACGCAGAAATTAGGATATGTAGCTCTCGTGGTTCGTGATTACGATGAGGCCTTAGCTTTCTACACACGCTCGCTGGGATTCCAACTCATCGAGGACACCGACCTCGGCGGAGGCAAGCGCTGGGTGAGAGTAAGACCGCCGGGACCAACCGGCACAGACTTATTGCTCGCTAAAGCAGTCAACCCCGAGCAGGCGAGCCGCATCGGCAATCAGACCGGGGGGCGCGTGTTTCTATTTCTCCACACTGACGACTTCTGGCGCGACTATCGTGAGATGACGGCGCGCGGCGTGAAATTCTGCCGGCCGCCGAGCGAAGAAGTGTACGGAACGGTAGCGGTCTTCGAAGACCTCTATGGCAACAAATGGGATTTGCTGCAACTGAAGGCCTCGCAGGCTAGTTAACGGAATCGGATCGTTGGAATTCCCTGCCGTGGCTGGGTTCTACGAAGTGGGTAGGGATCCTTCGACTGCGCAGCAGAATTCACTTCGTGAATGCTGCTACTCCGCTCATCAGGATGACACGTCTCGGTGGAGAGCAACAGAAAAGGGTTCAAGCCAAAAGCTAAGAGCTAATAGCTGGCCTTCAAATCGCCATCGGCCCGACTTCCTTTTCCACCTCAACCGTATCCACCATGGCGATGGCGTCCCAAGGACAGCCGTCGAGGAAGCACCCGTCGGGGCCCTTGCTCAGGCATTTCTTGCAGCCAATGCAGAGGATAGGATCGATCTGGATGCGTCCGAAGGGCGGATTGTCCTCGTCGGGCACCCAGAACATGCAGTCTTCCACCGGGCAATATTCCACGCAGGCGGGTGAACCGGCGCATCCGGTACAGCACTCGGTAATAACCGCCAATTCCTTGGGCTTCTTCTTGCGTGGGGTGGCGAGGCCTTTGGATTTCGGTTCAAACTTCAGTTCGTCGGGAACCATGCCGACGGCTTTGGTGGCGCCGGGTGCAGGAGACATGGGCGACATTATAGCCTGAATCGAAGCCGGTTATGAACCCTACTTCCGGCTCTAGACCCGACTGATAATCCGGCGGAGACCGGCCCAAAACGATACTTGTGCCTAGAACTTGTGACAGGCCGCACGATCTCCACTGGCCTCGTTCTGTTATAGTGAACCCCTGCAAAGGAGTACTGATATGGCTGGAAAGAGTCTGAACCGGGTTCAATTGATAGGCAATCTGGGCAAGGATCCCGAAATCAAATACACCCCGCAGGGCACGCCGGTAGCCAAGCTGACGATCGCCACCAATGAACGTTTCAAGGACAAGGCTGGAGAGTGGCAGGATCGCACCGAGTGGCACAACGTGGTGCTCTGGCAGCGCCTGGCCGAGATAGCGGGCGAATATCTGAAGAAGGGCGGCAAGGTCTACATCGAGGGACGCCTGCAAACCCGCTCGTGGGACGACAAGACATCCGGCCAGAAGAAGTACATGACCGAAGTCGTGGCCAGCGACATCATTCTGCTCGGTGGACGCGGCGAGGGCGGTGGCGGAGGCGATTTTGCGGGCAGTTCGCGCGGATCCTCCTCTGCTGCGGGAGGCGGCAACAACTTCGACCAGCGCACTCCCGAGCCCGAACCGGCTGCATCCGGCCCGATCACGGACGACGATATTCCCTTCTAGCGCGTGTCCCGTGCGTTAATGAAATGCGCACGGGCTTGTCATCTTGAGCAAAGCGAAAGACCCATGCACTGCCATGCCAGTTGCACAGGTCCTTCGCTTCGCTCAGGATGAAAGGCTGCTTTAAGTGTTCTGAGTCATCGCCGCATCTTCCGCCGGATAATCGAACTGCGCCAGGAACTCGAAGGCCGGGGAATTTTTCCGCTGCCAGCCCACCGTCCGGCGGATCGCTTCCTCAATGACTACCGGCTCTGCGTATCCCAACTCGTGACGGATACGCGCCGAACTCGCCGTCCAATGCTGCGCCGCATTGCCGGGCTTCAGCAGGTGGCGCGGCGTGCGCTCAACCGGCAGCACAACGAACTCCCCCTCCCACCGCATCTCGCTGGCGATTTTCCGCGCCCACTCCAGTTCGCTGAATGCGGGTTCCTCACATACGTTGTAGATACGTCCCGCTGCGCGATCGTCTGCAGCGGCGAGTGCGATGGCCGCGGCCACATTCTCCACGTAGGCTCGCGGCGAGTGCCAGGCGGCCAGAGTTTCGGGAAAGATGATGTGGCGCCGTCCATCGGCGACGCGTTTCACCACGGGATAAAAGCGATGCAGTGGATCTCCGGGCCCATACACCATGGGCAACCGGAGCACCGTGCCCGGCAGTTCGTGGTCATTCATCACGACGCGCTCCGCTGGGATCTTGTCGTAGTCGTCCGTCGCCCACGGGAAGGCCTTGCGCATCACCTGCAAGACTGCGGCTGGGTAGGGATGCAAGCTGCGTCGCAACTCCGAGTCTTCGGTGAGCGGAACTTCCAGCAGCGGACCATCTTCGGTGCCCTGCGAAATACCAACCGCGCGGTATACGTCCATGCTGCTCAGCATGACTACGCGCCGCGCTGCGCCACGGAAGACGTCCATCAGCCCTTCGGCCTGCGGACCCGAACTGAGGACCAGATCAATGACTATGTCGGGGGCATAGCGCTTCAGTTCCCGAGCACTGACATTCAGCTGGTTATGGTCACCGCGGATCTCATCGATCCCCGCGGGCGCGGCCGTCGTGCCGCGATGAAATACCGCAACGGTGTGCCCTTGCTGCTTTAATGCGGCCGCAACAAACCGTCCGATGAAGCCATTTCCACCAATTAGAAGGAAGCGCATAGACAGTCAACGCATCACGCCGACGCGCACAATGGCGAAGTCTTGGGATGAAACAACCGATAGCGGCCGCCGAGAAGCGGCAGCTAACCCCCTGCGAGGGCTTCCCCGCCCAGCTAGTCGCCGTCGCCGGTATCGACAGAGACCAATTCCAGGCTCTGCAGGAGCGGACTGGTGTCGGAGACGAATTCCACATGCCCGCAGCGTGGGCAAGACAGAAGGGCGTGGCCGGAATTTCCAGGAGCCAGGCTCGCTCGCATAAGTTGATATCGTTGCAGCTTCTGCTCACAGCGCAGGCAACAAACCGTCTTGTGATACGGGTCGAGAGAGACGCCACTCGGCGTCTCGATGGCTGGTTTCATAGGTACCTCGAAGCAGGAGTTCCGGAGCCACAAACTGAGGAATGGCATTCCAGTTCCTGAGTTGCAAGAGTGTACCACGATGTGAATACGGGCCGGGATTTCCGCGGCCTGCGCGCCTCGTGGCGGGCATTTCCGGACCAGCTTTCCCTCTTGCTCGAATACGAGGTTTGCGGCGGTTGGTTCTTGGTTGCAAATTCGTGGACTCCGGTCGGGTCTCCCGCCTACCCGATAGTGCTATTTACTCCGAGTCTTATTTCCCCTAGGCTCTCCCTAATTTCTGGACACCGTATGCTCCGGGAACACGCTGGCGGTTTTCCGATCGTGCTCAAGGCTTCGGTTAGCAGTCCCCGCGGGTGTTGCCTTACGGTTATGCCAGTTTTGCGTGGATCCCTTGGGCCGTAACGGGATTCGCGTCCGTTTCCAGCTACCCGTCAAATGGCTCATTCAAACGCAATTCCCGATCAAGACCGCTTTCGCGTTTTAGCCGCCGACAGCACTGCCATGAGCACCCAACTTCTGGTCGATGCTCTGGCGCGACACCCGCAGTTTCAAATGATCGAGTCTCCTTCCACCCCAAAGGCGCTTCTCAACTTGACCAGGCGCGAGAAACCGCACGTCGTCGTGATCAGTGCCAAGCTGGGCGGCAATGATCTAGGCGGATTCGAACTGGCTCGGGACATCCGCGCCCAGGCGCCTTCGCCGCGGGTGATCATTTTGCTCGACTCTTCCGAGCGGGCGGCGGTGATTGCGGCCTTTCAGGCTGGCGCTCAGGGAGTATTTTGCCGGACCGAGCCCTTCCACCTGTTGGGCAAATGCATTCAATGCGTAAACTCCGGGCAAGTGTGGGCGAGCAGCCGTGAACTGCAGTTCGTGCTCGAGGCCTTGACTCAGCCGGTCATAGTCAACCTGAGCAGCAATGGGGGATCCCCGCTTTCCGCCCGTGAAATGGATGTGGTTCGATGTGTCGCCGAAGGCCTCACGAATCGCGAAATCGCGCAACGTCTCTCTCTGACGGAACACACCATCAAGAACTACCTGTTCCGCATCTTCGATAAGCTGGGCGTTTCCAGTCGCGTGGAGGTTGCGCTTTACGCTTTGGGTGGTGGACCCGGGCGAACTTCAGGTCCGTTCGCGAGTGAACCGGTTCGACCTGATCCGATCCCGTCCAAGGCTGCCGCCGCCGTCTCAATCCGAAGGACCGTCCATTAACCTGTTCCCGTTGTCGGATGGCTCACTGCGGCAAGCGGAAGTTGAGCGTAATTCTCGTCTGCATCTCTACCGCACGCCCCTTCACTTGATGGGGCTTGAATTGCCATTGTTTCACGGCGTCGGTGGCAGCTTGGGCCAGCAGTGGGTGTCCGCTCACCACCGTAACTTCCTGCACTCCGCCCCCTGGCCCGATGTGAACATCCAGTACAACCGCTCCCTGGATCTGCGCTTGGCGAGCCGCCTCAGGATAGTCTGGTTCAACGCGGTGCAGCAGCCTGTCTTCGGCGGCCGTCGAAGTTAACTCCATGGCAGGCTCTGGCTCGACGGAAGAGGCTTTCGAAAGCTCGCTTCCCTGCTCCTTCGCAGGCAACTCGGCTTGAACTTGCGCGGATGGCAGCCGGAATACCTCCTTGCCGTTCTCGTATACCATCAGGCCGCCTTCGGGCGCGGGTGAATCAGGTGCTGTGGCTCTGCTCGGGCGATGGGGCCGCGTGGAAGGCGGGTTCTTCTCGCCCCCGGTACTCGTTGCGCTGGCTGGCGGGGCGGGTTTCTCCGCAAGATTGCTCTCTCTCGGCGTTCCGCCCGGGGTAGTTTGCGCGGTCCTCGCAAGCGCGCTGTGCGGATGGGTTCGGGCGGGGGTTTGCAAGGCGAAATACCGCCCAACCAGCGCGCCGAACAGGACCCCAAAAGCCAGCACGGTCAGGCCTGATGCCCAGCTGACGAGGTCGTAGCGACGCCCGGAAGGTCCTGCATCTTCTGCTTGCAACAGCAGATCCACGGATGGAGCTATCGTCAGCGTTTTGGCTGGCGCATCTTCCGACGGAAGCACGGGTGTGCTTGCCTCTTCTGCTGCTTCTGGTAACGGCTCGGAGGCGCGTTGCAGATTCTTGAGGGCGCACTGCGAGAGGGCTTCCAGAGTGCGCTCGTCGCGCTCGCCGAAGGCCCCCGGACGGGAAGAAAAGACCTCGAACACTCCCAGCAACTCGTCGTCGCGCAGCAGAGGCATGATCATCACCGACCTCACCCCCAGCCTACGGGAGGCTTCCGCATCCACTCGAGGATCCGCTTGCGCATCGTCACAGCGCTGGAGTTGCCGCGTCCGCACGCACTCACCCGACATGCCGGCTTCGGGGTCCAGGCGGGCGCCCAACTCCGGCGCCGTTTCTCCACTGCTGGCCCGGCAACTCATCTCCCCATCGCGCTCCAGAACGATCGCGGCTCCCGTCGCCCCCATCGCCAGGCACGCCCCTTCAACAATCTCGTTCAGGACGATCTCCAGGGCTAGGTCCGACGAAAGTTCGGCAGAAAAATTGCCGGCAGCGTGGGCGGAAAACTTGGCCGCCAGTTCCGCAAAATCAGATTCGAGCTCCATAGGGAACGCAGCCTTCCCGGCAACTTCGTCGGACTGCGCCAACACCCCCTCCGGCGCCGAGGAGGTCGCTTGTTCAGAGTCTATTCCCGTCCTGGAGTCTGGAGCCATGGGGCAACAAAAAATAAAACCGAAAATCAGCGCCTGAGCGGAGTTTCACTCCCCAAGCAGGGGGATGTCAATATACATTCCTACATTGCGCCCAAAATGGAAAGAAACGCAATAGAACCATGGTGGTGGAGTCCTTTATCTCCTCCCAATGGAAGGTCCTAACTGGTAGAATGATCAAAACTTGGGGCCAGCGATGGCAATTTCCCCGAGTTTTCTTTTGGTTCCTCCCCATGGTTTCCCGTGGAACCGCCTCAGACATTCGTTCTAGGATATCCATCCAGGGAGGTTCTACATGCGGATCGCTGTAGTGGGCTCCGGATACGTTGGGTTGGTGGCCGGCGCTTGCTTTGCGGACCTCGGCCATGACGTCATCTTGGTCGACAATGACGAAGGGAAACTGGCCGCGCTGAAAAACGGCCAAGTGCCCATCCATGAGAAGTTCTTGCCGGAGTTGCTCAACCGCCACCGCGGGCACCGCCTGATTTTTTCCGACGACTTGAAAGAGGCGGTTCGCCTCAGTTCCGCAATCTTTGTTGCGGTCGGTACGCCGCCCACCGAAAGCGGAGAAGCCGACCTCTCCTACGTGGAATCCGTGGCCCGCGAAATCTCCGGCGGCATTAACGACTATAAGGTCATCGTCGAGAAAAGCACGGTGCCGGTCTACACCAGCGAGTGGGTGCGCAAGATCATTCTGCGCAACGGCACCGATCCTGAGTCGTTCGACGTAGCCTCGAATCCTGAATTTCTGCGTGAAGGCACCGCCGTTACAGACTTCCTGTTTCCTGACCGCATTGTCATTGGCTGCGACAGCGAGCGCTCGGCCGAAGTCCTGCGCCAGGTTTACGCGCCCTTGACCGATGGCACCTACTACGAAAAAGCGGACGCCATTCCGCAACCCGATCGCACCACCATTCCCGCGCCCATCATCGTGACCAGCACCAAGAGCGCGGAACTGATCAAGCACGCCTCCAACGCCTTCCTGGCGATGAAAATCTCGTTCATCAACGCGGTGGCCTCGGTATGCGAGTCGGTGGGCGCCAACGTCAATCAAGTGGTGCACGGCGTGGGCACGGATTCGCGCATCGGGCCGCGCTTTCTCAATCCCGGCATCGGCTACGGCGGTTCGTGTTTCCCCAAGGACGTGATGGCGTTTCGCGCCGTGGCGCGCGAGTGCGGATACGATTTCCGCCTGCTCGATGAAGTCATGAGCATCAACGAAGATCAGCGT
>JBARBI010000384.1:0-4549 GCA_049792875.1 Candidatus Sulfotelmatobacter sp. | reverse complement strand
CCGTGGAAGTGGACCGTGTGCTGCTCGAACAGGTCGGGGCGCATGATCATGCCCACGTTCGTCAGCGTCAGGAAGAATTCGTCATCCTCGTCGATGGCCATCAACGGCGCCGGAATGTTGCCGTTCATCACGCCGACGTCCATGATCTGACGCGGATCAACATGGCCGTCCAGGCAGGGGGCAGTGCAGGTTCCGTTCGCTATGCTATCCGCGTCCGGCACCAGGCCCACCGCGCCGTTATAGTTAAACGAACCCGACGCGTCCACAGTCGTGGCCGGATCGCCGGGCTGCAGCGGAGTTGAGCCCGCGTACACGGTATTGAAGACGTTTGGGAACTCGGTTCCGGGCAGACCGTTGGCGATATCGGTAAGGCCAGACAGCGGACCGAAGGAGAACATGTAGGTCTGGGTGCCATCACCCATGGTCGCGTAGCCATCACCGCCGGCAATTTGCTGGCATTTGATGGCCCCGTTGGCGCTGGTCGCCGACGTATATGGGGGTTCAGAATTGTTACTCGCAGCGGTGGGGTGGGTGATGGTGCTGGTCGGACATTGAACGCGAAAAGACTGGGCGCTCGCGGCTACTGTCGCGAAAGAGATGAGAAGAATTGGCAACCAAACCTGGTACGGCTTCCTCATGGCTGTGCAGCCTCCTTCCTGAACCTGGCGGACGCAAGCAGCGCCGCTTCCTTTGACCAGTAGCGATTCGCTGCGGGTCAGTGCACAAAACACACACGGGAAGACGAAAGAAACCTTCCTCGTGCGAAAAGCATTGAAGTTTTTGCAAAACAGCTTCTCGTTCCGCAAACACTTCACAAAACTTACAAAAACTCGCTCGGTCACAGTACTAGGGCTGAGTTTTTGATCTTTGCGGTTGGGCAAGTACGAATGTAAAGTTTTGTAAAGTTCCGGAAACAGCGCGAAAGTGCGCTCCAGCCGCGGGGTTCGCGCAATATAAGGAAAACGACCTTGCTCAAGTGAGCGGGATCCTGATTCTGGGGGCGTGGCAAATAATTACAGTCGAAGCGCGCTTCTTTGCGCTGGAGCAAATACGCGATGGGGCGGGTGGTTTATTTCTTAAGCTCATTGCGCGAGCCGACCAACGAAGCGGCGCGCCAGGTTTGGTCGAATCGCTCCCCCTCAATAGTCTCAGCACCGGTATGAGTCTTCGAGAAGGAGGCACGCGTGCACGATCAGATCGCAGTTCACTTCAGCACGGGCCAGGTAGATGTGACGTTATGAAAAGCGCGCGAATTTTTGGGGCTCTGATCATCGTCGTCCTGTCGTTCAGTCTGCTGGGATATGCAGATCAAGCCAGCGCGGCGTACAAGCGCGGCGAACAGGCGGAAACCAAGAACAAATACGACGAAGCCTTTCAAGACTACAGCCAGGCCCACTCTCTAAAACCCTTCGACGCGAAATATTTCGAAGCATTCCTGCGCCTGCGCTTCTACGCTGCTGGCGACCATATCCGGCAAGGGCAGTTGCTGCGAGATAGTGGCAAGCTGCAGGAAGCCATTGTGGAATTTCAGAAGGCGGCTGCGATAGACCCCACCAATTTCACGGCGATGGGAGAGGTTCGACGCACGGAGGAGATGATACGCAAACAGGCGCGCCACGACGAAGCTCCCAAGGCGCTGTCGACGCTGGACAAACTGGCGGATGAAGCGGCAGGGCCCGTGGAACTGCAGTCCATCTCCAACACGCTGATCAACCTGCGCCTCACCGAGAACGCCGGCATGGTGTACAAGACCATCGGCAAGCTCGCCGGGATCAATGTTTTTTTTGATCAGGACTACAAACCTCAGAAGATCACGGTAGAACTGAACAACGTGACGCTGCTCGAGGCTTTGAATCTGGTAGCTCTGCAAACCAAGACTTTTTGGCATCCGGTTTCGAGTAACACGATCGTTGTGGCTGCCGACACGCCGACAAAACGGAAAGACCTGCAGAACTCCGTGATGAGAACGTTCTACCTGCAAAACGTCGCCAATACCGCCGAACTGCAGGAAGCAGCAACCACGCTCAAGGGTATCCTTGATGTCAAGACGCTTCAGCTGATCCCCAAACAGAACGCGATTATTCTGCGGGGCACCACCGACCAGATGATCCTTGCGCAAAAGTTGCTCTCCGACATCGATAAGCCCGACGCTGAAGTGGTGATCGACATCGCGGTGCTGCAGGTCAGTCGCAACCGCATCCGCACCATCGGCGTGAATCCTCCGACATCTGCGAACATCACGATGGTGCCTAGCATAGTCGGCGGGAGCGGCGGTTCGGGATCTGGGGGCAACACTTTCACTCTCAACTCGCTCGGGTCCCTGAACGCAAACAACTTTGTAGTAAGCATTCCAGGAGCGTCGGTGTCGCTGCTAATGAGCGACAGCGACACCAAGCTGCTCCAGAATCCGGAGCTCCGGGCTCTGGACAATCAGAAAGCCACGCTGAAGATCGGCGACCGCATCCCCATCGCGACCGGTTCGTTCGGAGGGACCGGAGGCATTGGCATGGGTTCGTTGGTGAATACTCAATTTCAATATATTGATGTGGGGGTAAATATTGATATTACGCCACACATCCATTCGAATAAGGAAGTCACACTCAAGATGACCCTGGAAGTCTCCTCCGTGAGCGGCGTACAAAACATTGGCGGAATCAGTCAACCGGTCATCGGACAGCGCCGCATCGAGCATGAGACCCGGCTGCAAGACGGAGAGGTGAACCTGGTGGGAGGGATTCTGGAAGACACCGAAACCAATTCCCTATCCGGATACCCTTGGCTGACCAAGATTCCGATCCTGAAATATCTCTTTGGACAGGACAACAAAGAGAGGCAACAAAATGAGATTGTCTTTGCCATCACACCCCACATCATCCGGGCATTAGAAGTGACTGAGGACAATTTGCGACTGGTCGATTTGGGCGCAGGCGGATCCGTGGTGGTCGGTCACAAGGACCCCAGGAAGGGCGGGGCATCCGATGCAGCCCAGCCTCAGGATCCTTCCGCAAATGGACAAAAGCGAACGCCCGATCAGAACGTGAAGACGCCCGCGACGCCTACGCCTCAAAAGGCGCCCGAGACGTCCAAGGTAGTCCCGACCGCTAACGGGGCATTACCGGCGCGCTTCGTCGACAACCACCCGTGATGGTCGGATGCGCGCGCCGCCAGGTGCCGCCTCAAGGGCGGAATTGTTCTGTAGGGAAATGAACTAGATGGACTAGAAGGTTACGAACTGCAAGACATGGGACGTGGGATAGGCTAGAATCGCGGGCCGGCAACTCCAGGATTATTCGGTCTGCGAGAGCTGAGCCAGTGCGGCGACGTCTCGAACCAGTACCGCCTCCCGCCGAATCGCGACGATCCCTAACGATTGCCACTGGCAGAGCAGGCGGCTTACGGTAAACAACGTAGTGCCCGTCAATTGCGCCAGCTCCGCACGCGAAAGCGTGATTTCCCGGTGCCCATTCGCGGGTCTTCCCTGCCGGTCGGACAGCCGAAGAAGTTCACTGCTGAGACGCGAGCCAACCTTTTCGGTTGAAACCTCCCGAAACCGCTGCTCCATCTCCCGCAAACTATCCTCGAGGGCACGGAGCGTATTTTGGCGAAATGCCGGGACTCGCGCCAGGAGCTTTTCGAAATTTACCGCTTCCCAAACCAGGGCCGTCGAGGGCTGAACCGCTTGCGCTGTGGAGCAGTGAAAGCACTGCGCGCACATCCGGAAGGAACCCACGACGTCACCAGGTCCATTGACTCGGAGGATCACTTCATTTCCGCTCAGACCTGTCTGAGTTACCTTGACGCAGCCGGAAAGCAGCATGATCACCTGGTGAACGGGATTGCCCTCAGAGAAGATTGTCTCTTTGCGCGCGAAGCGTTTTTCTCGCGCAGCGGAAATAATGCTCGCGCCATCGGCCGCCGAGACTTCCGCGAACAACGCAAATCCCTGGACTAACTTGAACTTGTCGCTCGGCAAAAGCACACTCCTTCTGTGACCATGATCCGGAAAACGAAGGGCCCTGTTTCGTGTACCGACTTGAAGCAGTCTCGTCGTGAAAAGTGAAGGAGGAGTTTTTCGTCGGTGGCTTCGGTCTGGCACTGACACCAGAGACGCCACGTTTTTATGTTTCCCGCCAACCTACAAAAAAGTTCGCGGAAACTGCCATACCAGAGAATGCCCGGAGCGAAGGCCAGGGTCAATAACACGGTTGGGGGATGGGGAGTGGCACTATCGGGGGGGGGCAGCATACCTGACTCCGGATAAGAGCCTACACAACGCAGTTTGTGATTGACTCAGAGTGAATCGACCCCGCTCACCCGAAGGGAAGAAATCATAAGCTGGCCATCGAGGTGTACTTCTCAGGCGGCCGGTCGAAGGTCTGCTTGCATCCGGCACAGCGGAAATAGAGTTCGGTTCCCGCCTGCTGCGCGGTAAACCGAAGTTGCCGGCATCGCCTCCCCGTCTGCTAGAATGCCTGCCGTGAAACGACGAACATTGCTCCAAGCGCTTCCTGCGGCCACATTCCTTCCAGCATCACTTTGGGCCGCTTCG
>JBARBI010000383.1:0-2899 GCA_049792875.1 Candidatus Sulfotelmatobacter sp. | reverse complement strand
ACGTATCGGCCTGTTTCGTTGGTTGAAGTGGACTGCACGGTGTTGGTCGACGTATCGGTGAGCGTTACTTGCGCGCCCACGATCACGGCGCTCTGACGGTCCATTACCTGACCGGAGACTGTTCCCGTCGATGCGGACTGGGCTCGAACCGGGGAAGCGTGGAACGTTGAAAGGACCGCGAGCCACACAACGGATACCACTCCCCTTCGGAACTTCTGCATGAAAGACCTCCTTAGGATGCTGGGTGTTTTTGTATCACAGCTTTGCAGGAAGTGTCAATTAGTGGCCCGCCTTTGCAGCGGTTCCGCAACCGGAAGTGCCAGTAGATTTGAGAAGCCGGCGAGCCGGGCGTTTTTGCATTTCGGAGCGGCGGAGAGGCTCAAATCGTATGGCGAGGGAGAAACCGTAAGGCGAAAAGTGAGATGTACAAAGATAGGAGCGCACTCCGTGATGGGTGTCATGGAAGCGATAGAAGAAGTCTCAAGGGACCTTCGGACCGAGTTTGTGGATGGGATCAGGGCGAGATCGTGGGGTGGATGCCGGCATAGATTTCTCCCGCCATGAGCTTGGACCAGAAGATCTGGGTTCTGCCCTTGCGGATCTGCGGCTTCACGTTGAGCAGTAAGAAAGCGTGAAAGAGATTGAAGGCCAGAAAAGCGATCAGCAGGAAGCACTCGATGGCGTTGGGGTCGTGCTTGTAGAGGTGGTCGGCATGCCAGCCGTTGACCAGTTCGTTGAACCCGTGATTTTCAATATCCCAGCGTTGGTGACCGAAACCGACGGCCCGTCCGGTAGAGACCAGGGAGGACGGAAGCGTGGTCACCCACATCCAGTCACTGGTTTTGAGATCGTCTTTGCCATCGAGTTGCCGCCGCACGGAATGTGTTTCCAGAGAACGGATGACTCGTACCGGAGTATTTACCTGTGGCCAGGAACGCAGGTCCGGAAAATCCCACCACAAACATTGCCGCGATCGGAAAGCGCCCTGTTGCGCGGGGACGCAGGCGAACAGACCGGCGGCGTCCTGATACAGGTGGCGGCGTTCATCTTTGAGTACTACCAGGGCGTGTTTGCCGTTCGCCAGAAGAAAGTTGAAGAACGGGGCAGTTCCGTAGAGCGCATCGGCCAGGATTAGATCGAAGGCGCGCGGATAAGAACCGATCACCCGCTCCAGTAAGCGCAAGGCAGTTGCGACCTCATCCTCTCCGGCTCGCTGCGGTTCATGGTCCAGCAGGAGGCGTATGGGTTCACAGCCAGGTCGGGACCCAGGCAGCAGCATCAGAGTGACTTGCCGATGATAGAACTGCGTCCGATCCGTCTTGTCGCCGTGAATGGTTCGTTCCAGGCAACTCGGACAGTGGCGGAGGTAACTGGCATGGCTCTCGTGGCCATCCAGGGCCGCGACGGCGATCCCGTGATTATCCGGCAACGCTTTGTTGCGCTTCAGCCGGACATAGATATGATGAATGCCTCGCCGCAACCCCTCGGCGTCCATCAGCGCGCTCACCCGACCCACGCTGTCGGCGCTGCACACGGATTGTTCCAGCCAGACACGGAAGAAGTTGGAATGAGCAGTGAGTTCCAAAGCGTTCAGGCTACCCATCCGTGCCCAAAACAACACCGCGACGGATTTGACGATGGCCGAGGTCGGGATACGCGGTTTCAGGCGCCGGTCCACGACGCAGTTGATGACGGCCTTAGAGAACTGGAACACCTTCTCGGAATAAGCGATCAGGCGGCGGAGAATAGTCAGTCCTTCCTTTTCAGGAAGCGTTTCCATTGCAACTCGGAAACTTCGTCGATCAGGCGCTGCATCTTCTGATACTCGGCGACGGCCTGACGAACCGGGTCCTGTAGCGGTTTCGGAACGTATATTTGGCGTACCTTGCCAGCATGGCTTTGCACGAGATAGAGCGACTTGTGTCCTTCGCCGTTGACGCAATGGCAATTCGGTTTGCCGCACTTGCTGGAACGCTCAGAAAGGGCGCCGCGCAAGAAACGTTCGCCTGAGGCCATTTGCGCGATATGGGAACGGAGACTACGTTCGGCAGCGGAGAGTTCGGCGCGGCTGAGAGGGGCGGCCATGTCTTGTATCGATCATATACAAGATCTGCGCAAAAAACAAGAGCGCGAACACAATGCGAATATGCCCCCAAACCGTTCCGACCAAGGCTTGGGCTGAAACAACAATGAAAGCAAATGTTCTGAAGGTCTAAGAAAATCGGTTACGGAACCGCTGGGGCATGAACAGCAGACGGATTTCGGGATGTATTTTTCGAGACGAGCGCGGCTGGGTCGGCCTTGCGGTCAGATCCCTGGCAGATATCCAGCGCCGCCTGGCGGCGAGTGCTTCACTTCCCTCCCTCCCGAGAATCAGCTGGAGCACACGCTCTTCCTCTATGACGAGGATGGATTCTGCTCCGATCGGGCTGGCGTATGAGGCTGCGTCCTCTATCGACGTAGCATGACTTTGAAGGGGCATGTGAGAGCGTTCAGGGCTCCTACACTCCCATTCTAATCCACATTGGGGGAAGCGTCGAAGGCGACGTCCTACCGCGCGTGCGGCGGGTCGCACCTCCGTTACGAATGTCATGCGACCGATGCAGAGCGGCTCGCGAATATGCAAGCCCGAGTCGCATGTCGTAGCATCTGGTTATCCCTTCCACTCACCCACCGCTTCCCCCGGTAGTGCCGGTTGCGCCACGGTCAAAGGGGACACCTACTTCGTAGCATTCGAAAATGACTGCATGCATCGGCCGTGCAAGATTTCTGGAAAGTGGGGCCGCCTCCGTGGTCACGCGCCTTGGCCCCGACGTCGCCCATCGTCCCAACCGGGCGTTCGCCTGATATAGTGGCGATACGATGAGTTTTTCCGCCACAGTTTCTCGCCGTTCGATGC
>JBARBI010000382.1:0-1605 GCA_049792875.1 Candidatus Sulfotelmatobacter sp. | reverse complement strand
GAGCGATCCGTTGGAACAGGAAAAGATTCGCGTTTTGATTGCAAACTCGACCAGGATCTGGCGCGACATGCTCTACGACACGATCCGGGAGGAGCCAGATATCGAAGTTGTCGGCGATGTTAGTGAGGACAGCGCGATCGTTCCGGCCATGGAGCGCACCAATCCAGACTGTGTCATTGTCCCCCTCGACGAGCCTGGCGCCGCAATACCGATTTGCACCGAGATCCTCGGAAAGAGACCTCACATGCGGATTGTCGCTATCGGGGAAAGTACCGACGTTGTTGAAATCTACTGGATGTCGGAAGAGCGAGAAATCCGGCGCACTTACACCACGGCGTCGCGAGAAGCCATTGTACGGGCGGTGCATTTTTCGACCTGCTAGCGACTGACAGAACACTGTTAAGCGGATCGTCCCCGGTACTGGACAGATTTGTGGAGAACGCCATGAGAAAAAGACAACTGGTGAGCATGCGGGGACTATGGGCACTCGCGGTTTCCGCGTTGATGGCTTTCCAACCGGTTCTCGGCGCCCAACATGTTCCGAGCACGACCGGCAAAGAGAGCAATGAACGGATTCCGTGGGATGTTGCTTCTAATGCAGGTCGAACCATCGTCGTAGCCATGTTCATCAGTTCCTCATTTCTTTCGAGTGGGATGGCGCTTGATGATCCAGCGTTGATTGCTATCGCCAAGTTGACCGGCACAGCCGATCGAAATGACCAGCCGCTTCTGAATGGCAGCGTCGTAACCAGCGGGGATTCTCTGCGCACACACGGAAATTCAGCTCTGCTGTTAGCATCTTCTCCCAGTGAACGGCTGTGGCTTGGTCCAAATACCAATGTAAGGCTAACCAAGAACGAAGCGGGTGTGCAGGTCGCCCTAGGGCGCGGAACTGTTGCATTCGAAACACGGGGCCACATTCACGTAACCATCGATAATCATGAAGGACTGGCGCTGCGAAGCCGCTCCGGTACTCCCGTACAGGCGCAACTCAGTCTCTTCGATAATCAGCAAGCACAGGTGCGCGTGCAGCAAGGCTACCTGGAACTGGTCGAAGGGGATCGATCCGTAGTGTTACAGCCGGCTCGAGATTCGTCGATTGCCACTCGTTCGGACCCGAATGCACATCAAGTGCCCTCAGGGCAAACGGCAGAAGGATCAATCAACGGCACTGTAGTAGACGCGCAGCTCTTCGTAGTCGCTGGCGCCCAAATAACTCTAACGAACGCGGCTGGGAAAACTTTAACGACAACGTCGAGTCGGGTGGGAAACTTCACGCTCAGCAATCTTCCTCCAGGTGTTTATACGCTGCAAGTGAGCAAGCCGGGATTGAAACCCTATGAGTTGAAGGACGTGGTGGTAAGAAGTGGGAACGAATCCTCTTTACTAGTGCATTTGGGAGGAACAGGTAAACAAGGCGGCGGCAACAACCTACTGATATGGGTACTTGTTGGAGGAGCGGCGGCAGGAGGAATCGGGGCGTACTTGGCATCCAGGGGATCTTCAAATAACACAAATAGCCCTTCGAGTCTTCCGTAGCGAAATCAGTTCGTGAGAGACATTGAGATGGGGAACGCTATCAGGGACATCGCGAGAACAATTCGG
>JBARBI010000381.1:0-18050 GCA_049792875.1 Candidatus Sulfotelmatobacter sp. | reverse complement strand
GCACCGATCCCGTGGCCAGTTACGCCGCATTCGCGCGGGCAGTGCGCTACTGTCGTGAAGGGCACGGTCCGGCTTTCGTTCACGCGCATGTGATCCGTCCGTACTCGCACTCGTTGTCGGATGATGAACGCCTCTACCGCCCCGATGCCGAGCGCGAACGCGATGCCCAGCGCGATCCCGTGACGCGCACGCAAATGTTCCTGCTCCGCGAAGGCATCCTCGACGAGAAGGGCATCAACCAGCTTGAGAAAGAAGTCGAAGCCGAGTTGCAGATTGCTGTCGACCGCGCTCTCGAAGCGCTTCCGCCCGCGCCTGAGAGCATCATGAGGTTTGTGTACTCGCCCGATGTCGATCCGGCATCGTCGGCGTTCGACACGCAGGCTGTGGTTCCGGAACTTCCCGCTGACGGCAAGAAGCCAGCTGGCAAGACCATGGCTGACCTGATCACGACGACCCTGCGCGACGAAATGAGACGCGACGATCGCATTGTGATCTTCGGCGAAGACGTGGCTGACTGCAGCCGCGAAGAGTATTTGAAGCGCAAGCTGGTCAAAGGCAAGGGCGGAGTCTTCAAGCTCACCTTCGGCCTGCAGAACGAATTCGGCAACGACCGCGTGTTCAACGCGCCGTTGGCCGAGGCCGCCATCGTAGGACGCGCCACTGGAATGGCCACGCGCGGCCTGAAGCCGGTCGTCGAAATTCAGTTCTTCGACTACATCTGGCCCGCGATGATGCAGATTCGCGACGAACTCAGCGTGATCCGCTGGCGCTCCAACAATGGATTCTCCTGTCCGGTGGTGATTCGCGCTGCGATCGGCGGCTACCTGACCGGGGGGGCCATCTACCACTCGCAGTGTGGCGAGAGCGTTTTCACGCACATTCCCGGCCTGCGCGTGGTTTTCCCGTCGAACTCACAGGATGCCGCCGGCCTGTTGCGCACCGCCATCCGCTGCGACGATCCGGTGCTGTTTCTCGAACACAAACGGCTCTATCGCGAAGCTTTCGGCCGCGCTCCGTACCCCGGACCCGATTACATGATCCCGTTCGGCAAGGCCAAGATCGTGCATCCCGGCACCGATCTGACCGTGATCACCTACGGTGCTGTGGTGCCACGTGCCCTGCAAGCCGCGCAGAAACTCGAGCGTGAGCAAGGCGTGAAGGTCGAGTTGATCGACTTGCGCTGCCTGAATCCCTTTGACTGGGACGCCATTGCCGCGTCGGTCGCCAAGACAAACCGCGCGCTGGTGGCTTATGAAGACACGCTGAGTTGGGGCTACGGCGCGGAGATCGCGGCCCGCATCGCCGACCAGTTGTTCGATAAGCTCGACGCCCCTGTCCGCCGCGTGGCCGCCAAAGACGTGTTCGTCGCCTACCAGCCGATCCTCGAAGACGCAATTCTTCCCCAGCCCAACGACCTGTTCCTAGCGATGAAGGAGCTGGCGGAGTACTAAGAAGCAACTAAAGGACGCGCACCGGTCTTTAGCCGGCCTATGATAGGAAGGCGAAAGACACAAAGTCGACAATCGCAGGGAGAGGATTCTATGTTGTGCGGACCCGACCCGGGATCGTTTCCACTATTCCCCGAACAACATGCTGTAGAGCCCTCCGCCCAACGCTCCGCCGATCAGCGGTGCCACCCAGAACATCCACAATTCCTGTAACGCCCAGCCGCCCGCGAAGATCGCAGGTCCCGTGCTGCGTGCAGGGTTCACGGAAAGATTTGTCACGGGAATGCCGACCAGATGAATCAGCGTAAGGCAGAGTCCGATCGCGATCGGCGCAAAGCCCTTGGGGGCACGCCCATCAGTGGCGCCCATGATCACGAACAGGAAAAATGCCGTGAGCACGATTTCGGCGACCAGACCCGCGAGCAGGGAATAGCCGCCTGGAGAATTCGCCCCGTATCCGTTGGACGCGAACCCGGCATGCACGTCGAAGCTCGCCGATCCGCTGGCGATAATATAGAGCACGCCCGCTGCCGCGATCGCTCCCACAACCTGTGCAATCACGTAGGGCAACAGCTCGGAAGCAGGGAAGCGCTTGCCGACAACCAGTCCCAAACTCACCGCCGGATTCAAATGGCACCCGGAGATGTGTCCGATGGCAAACGCCATGGTCAGAACGGTAAGCCCGAAGGCGAGAGCGACGCCGAGGAATCCGATGCCGACGGAGGGAAAGCCGGCGGCGAGCACCGCCGCGCCGCATCCGCCGAATACCAACCAGAAGGTTCCGAAAAATTCTGCTGCTGCACGTTTACCGATGGGCATGGGGATCTCCTCAAGTTTTACTATGGGAATGGCGTTCACGCTGCGGGGCCGAGTCCTGCGAGTCAAGAAGAGTAGCACAATAAAATCGGAATCAGAAAGGACCCAGGAGCGCCCATGTCTCAGGTTGCCGGTTCCGGCGGGCGGCTATCGCGCAACGCACGACGGACAGGAGAGGCCGGCTATCCCTACACTGGGATTTCCGTAACCGGTTACGAACGCTTTTCCCGCAAGCCGATCTTGATTGTCCGTTCCCCCAGAGAATGCTAGGCTCCGAAGAAGTGGGTTCTGCGTATGCCAATTCGCTGAAATCGAGCCCGTCGGCCCCTGGCCGGAGCATGCCCGGCCGGCTGGCGCATTGGCTGCAGTCGGCATCGGCCGAAGTCTGGGTGAAGTTCTTGCTCGCCCTGATCGGGCTGGGTCTGGCCTTCGCCACGGCGCTGTTTTCCACCGTGTCGCGTGATGCCGGCAACGTCTGGGCCACCCTGATTCTGGCCTCAACTGCCTTGATTCTGGCCGCGCTGGTTGGACTGGTGACGGTGCCTTACCTGGCGCGCAGAGTGGCGGTTGAGCGTTTGCGCGAGTCCTTCGATTACGACGTAACCCGTGCCGGCATCGTCTACGCCCTGGTGACGCTGGTGATCGGCATTGCAGCGCTGAACACTGGCAACAATCTTCTTTACATCGTGGTCGCCGCAATGTTGGCCGCGATCCTTGTTTCCGGAGTCGCCTCCGCCTGGGTGCTGCGCTGGCTGGAACTCGACGTCCGGCTTCCCGAGCACGTCTTTGCCGGACGCCCCGTGGCAGGTCACATCGTGCTGCACAACCCGCGCCGGTTTCTGCCATCGTTTTCCATTCGCGTGATTTCCACCCGCAAGAAGCGCAGAAAGCCCCTCAAGCAATGGCAGTGGGAGCCAACTACGTTTGCATTCCCGTTTAACCGTCCCTCGGACCAACAGTGGTTGCGCTTGCCCGACCGGCGCCTGCGCCGCGTGATGGTGCTACCCCCGCCACCGGGAATCTTTCAGGGGATGGCTTATTTCCCCTTCCTCCCTCCGCAGGCGGAGGTGTCCGCGGACCTGCTCTTAAGCTTCGAGCAGCGTGGCCGCTATCGCGAAGATAGCTTCGGACTGGCCACGCGCTTTCCGTTCGCGTTCCTTACCAAGACGCGGCATGTATCGTTGCCCCGGGAAGTGCTGGTGTATCCGCGGGTCGAACCCACTGACGAAGTCTTCCAGATCCTTCCACTGGTCCGTGGCGAATGGGAGAGCTTTGTTCGCGGCCGTGGGGCAGACCTGTATCGCATTCGCGAATACATGCCCGAAGACTCTGCCCGCCACGTCGACTGGAAAGCGACCGCCAAGTCAGGCTCATTGAAGGTTCGCGAGTTCGCCCGCGAAGACGAGCGCAAGCTGTGCATCGCCTTCGACAATCCCGAACCCGGTCTGATTTCCGAAGGGGCCTATGAAAAAGCAGTCGATCTCACAGCTTCTCTCGGCTGGCACTTCTCGACCCAGGAGGCCGAGGTATCCTTTGTCATCCCGGGACGTCCCCGCACCCGCGACCTGCACGAGTTTCTGGCATGGCTGGCCGTAATCGAGCCGGGAGCAATCGAGCGGGGAGCGGTTGCAACCGCGACGCCCCGGCCACAATCTTCGGTCGGAGATCCTCTGCGCGAAATGAACCTGGGCAACTCCGATGACTTCAACATCGTAATCACCGCGCGCCCCCGCGGAAGCCTGCCCACTGCCTTGTGGAACTCTTCCTACTTCGTCTTCGCGGGCGACGATGCACGGTCCAGGAACGCTCCGCAGTAGCTTCTCCCGTGCGTTCGTAGGGGAATCCCTTACCCGTTTCTTCCGACCTGTACACCCGGCAACTCATCACCCGCAGAGTCCCCTATTTCCACGGTGATTCACGAGATTTCTTATTCGCGAAACGTTTTTTCACTTTGCTAACATCTCCTTTTGGGCATATACTCGCGCCCCGATAGATGCTTTTGGACAACTCGGAATTCTGTAGCCCGGGAGGTGTCAAATGCGGATCTGCGACCTGATCAAGAACCAGGATACCTATCAGGCGGAATTGGGCCACACCGTGCTCGAAACGGTGCGCGTCATGGTAGAGCGCAACATCGGGGCCGTTCCTGTGCTGCATAGCGGCAAGTTGGTCGGGATTTTTTCCGAACGCGACCTCATGAGGCGCGTCGTGGCGGAAGGCCGCGATCCCCGCAGTACCTGCATGGCTGAGGTCATGACCGATGATCCCCTCACCGTCAGCATGAACGAAGAACTCGAAAACTGCATGACCCTCATGCGGCGCCACGGTTTCCGCCACCTGCCCGTTTGCCACGAAGGCCGGTTGGTTGGCATGGTGTCCCTGCGCGACATCCTGTTGCATGATTTGAATGAGAAGGATGACGAGGTGCGCATGATGCGGGCCTACATCCACTCCACGCCCGACGCCTAACGTTCACTGAAAGCCTTGCAACGACCTCACTGCCGTTCCGGCCGCCCGTGTCTTCTCTGTGCCGCTCCACCCGGCAACCCCTCAAATTGCCCCGGGGAAACGTGCCTTCTCGCGGTTTGCGACGTCCCTCCTCCACTAGCACGAAGGTAACTTGCCTGCCTGGTACCCAAAACAGTAACGTTACTGGCGATTACTTGAGTGCATTGAACACTGGGTTAGGAAAGGCTAACGTTGCTTTACCAAGCCGAAGAAGCACTGATCCGAATGACACAGAAAAGCTGGTTCTGACGCCTTGGTTCGTCCGGCCAGGATTAACCGCGCCCTTGACCGAGAAAACATGAGCGAGAAAGTTAGACTTCTCTATTACGCTCTCTGGATCGCGCATCCCGTCCTTCAGACGGGAATCGCTGCGTTCATGCTGCGGCACGGGCTGCACCGCAAATTCAAGTTCTTCTTCGGCTACGTTCTCATTCAGCTCGTCAGCTTTGCGATCATATTTCCCACCTCATGGAACAGCTATTCGGTCAGCTTCTACCTCTACTGGGTGTGCGACGCTCTGAGCGTCGCATTCGGTTTTGCTGTAATTCACGAGGTTTTCGTCGACGTCTTCCGCTTGTTCCATACTTTGCGCGATCTGGGCACTGTGCTGTTCAGGTGGGCGGGCCTGGTCATGCTGCTGGTGGCCGGGGTGGTCTCGGTTTCCACCAATTCCTCCGAAACGGCGCCCTGGATGCAGGCCATCATTACCTCACAAAGATGCGTGCGCATCATCCAGGTCGGGATGGTCCTCTTCCTGCTTTTCTTCGCGCACTACGTGGGCATCAGCCGTCGCCAGCACAGCTTCGGCATCGCCCTCGGTTTCGGTTTCTTTGCCGTAATTGAACTCGTCCTGATCTGTTCCTGGGTCGGCCAGCATCTGGGCGATCCCACAGTCCTGAGCATCCTTAACATGGCGGCCTACAACGCGACTCTGATGGTGTGGCTGGGCTATGTCGTCGTGAAAAGCCCGGCGCGCGACGCCGCAACGTCTCTTTTGCAGCCGCAGCGCTGGGAGCAGAGCCTGTCCGACATTCATCACCCGCTGCCTGCCGATTCGCTGATTCCAATGTTTGAAGGGATGGTGGATCGCGCACTTTCCCGCACTCAACAGGATGCACCCTTCACGCAAGAGAAGCGCGCCACCTCTACTGCGGCTCGGGCGGCAGCAGCCGGTTCCGCTAGCTTCAGCCTTCCTGAGGTGCAGAGCTCAAAGTCGTAGGCGTCCGCTAGCACGAAACCTCTACCGCGTTCTTCGCTCACATCGCCCGCGACCATTCCCGAAATTTTGTCCCAATCTGTTCGGAAAGTGTAAAACACTTGCTCGTGAGCTCCGCCAGGGACGAAGAGGCGCCACGTATCTCAAGCAGCGCTTGATTAATTACATGTAAATTATTGTTACGTCGATGATTTGTTGGATATTGGAATCGCGTATCCCCGGGCCGGGCAGAGGGGCGATTAGGCAAGATGAAAATTGTTGCACACGGATGTTGACACGTGTCCTATAATGCGTCTCCGCAGAAAGGCGTTCCTCAGGGAAAGCCCTACGCGGATCAAAGGAGACGAACCCATGAAACGAACGATCAGGATTTCCATCCTGATGATAGGACTAGTGGGCACATTCATCGCGGCTGCCGTCCAACAGGTTCCCGCCGCTGACGGCGGCCCGCTGTTTCTGTGCCCACCTGGACGCGCTTGCCGACCAGTGAAGTAGAACCTATAGCCTTGGTGACTACAAGGTCACCAAAGTAACCTGCAGTAACTGCAACTTGGGCCGAACCACTGGGCTCGCAATCTTTGGGCTGACGGACTCATACTAACCCGGCAGCCCCATTTTTTTTGCCCCGTGGACAATCAGTGGGGCAGGGTTAGTGGTTCCTCAAGAGGGCTGTTTCCATCAGGCTCCGCAATTCCGACACATCGCTAATGGGAGGCTGGCAGGCAGCTCCCGAACACAACAGCGCAAAGGATTTTCCTGAGCCTAACGACGGAACCTTGGGAACCGTGGCCGCGAGCCCGGGCGGAAGGTTCTCCCGCACTACCTGATTGGCCGCCAATCGCAACGTCGCTTTGTTGAAGGCGAAGGGCGCGACCGCCACCGCGTACAGCTCCTCCGCCGCCTTGTCACTGCCGTCTTCCACAATCACGACCTGCAGCGGACTATCCAGTAAATGGGCGACCGCAATCCCGTAAGTCGCGGCGAAGATGCCAAACTGTTCGGCCACGCCCGCAAACGTTTCCAGAGTCTGTTCCGCCTTGTCCCGATAACTGGCTTCGCCCGTGTAATGATGCAGTCGCACCAGCGCAATCGCCGCCATCGGATTCCCCGCGGGCGTCGGCGAGTCCTGCAGAGGCTTGCGCCGTGTCGCCAACACTCCCAGGCTCTTGCCATCAGCTTTGGGCTCGCTGTCGAAGAATCCCCCCGAAGTCGCGTCGTAGAACCGAACGATCATCGCGTCGGTGATCGCGTGTGCGAACTTGAAGTAGCTGAAGTCCGCGGTAGCCTCGTAAGCATCCAGGCACGCGAGCGCCGTGAATGCATAATCATCGAGCAGCCCCGCAACTTCGCGGTGCGAAGCTTCGGGATCAGAGTAAGAGACCACATGCAGCAGCCGCGCCTGTGTGGCGCGGGCACTCTTGCCCGCGTCTTTGCTTGACTCCCCCTTCCAAGCTTCCGCCAGAACCCGGTCCAGCGAGCGCAGCGCAAACCGCCTCGCCTCCCCAAGCCCGAGAACTTTCGCTGCCTCCAGATAAGCCGAAACGCACAAACAATTCCATCCCACATAGACGGTCTTATCCACGTACGGCGTCGGGCGTTGCAGCCGGGCCGCATACATTTTTTTCTTCGCCGATGCCAGCAGGTCCCGGACTCGTTCCAACGCGAGGTTCGTCCGCCGGCCAATCTCCTCCACCGTTGCCCGCACATACAACACATTCTTGGCGGGATTGTGGTGCATTTCCCCGACTTCGTTGATGTCGTAGTGCAGCGCGGCGACCTGCGCCTCTTCTTCCGTCAACACGGCGCGGGCCTCGTCGAGCGTCCAGGTGAAGTAATCGCCGTCATCCTCCATGGAGATGTCGGCGTCCTGCGACGCATAGAACCCGCCCCGCTCCCGGTCGCTCAGCCACTCGTCCATCCAGCGAACGATGTCGCGAGCCACCTCTGCAAAAAACTCTTCGCCCGTCGCCTGATACGCATGCACGTAATTCTTCAGCAGTTCGGAATTGTCGTAGCACATCTTCTCGAAGTGCGGCACCACCCAGCGTTCGTCCACCGAATACCGATGAAACCCCCCCGCCAGTTGGTCGTACACCCCGCCCTTCGCCATGTGTTCCAACGTAGTCACGAGCAGGTTGCGCAGCGACTCGTCGCCAGTGCTGCCGGCGTCGGCACCCGCCATGTGGGGACGGCCGCCTTCGGCCGTCCGCCGGAGCGAAACTCCGCCAGCGGTTCGCGCACACCGCTCAATCAGCAAATCCAGCGCCGACGGGTGCGGAAACTTCGGCGCCTGCCCAAATCCCCCGTGTTGCGGGTCAAACATTTTGAACGCGGAGGCCTGAATTGCAGCAATCACTCCCGCCGTAACTCGTCCATCTCTCCCCGCAAACGACTCCGACTGCGCAATCGCGCTCTCCACCATCTTTGCCTGCTCGACCACATCGCCATTCTTTTCCCTGTAAGCGTTTGCAATGCTCAACAGCACGCGCCGAAAGCTCGGACGCCCGTACCCATCGCTCGGCGGAAAATAAGTCCCTCCATAAAACGGCTTCCCGTCCGGCGTAAGAAACGCGGTCAGCGGCCAGCCCCCTTGCCCGCTCACGGCCTGCACCGCCGCCTGATACCTGCTGTCAATATCCGGACGCTCATCGCGATCCACCTTCACCGCAATGAAATGCTGATTCACAATCGCCGCAATCTCCGGATCGTCATACGACTCCCGATCCATCACATGGCACCAGTGACACCACACCGCCCCAATGTCGAGCAGCATCGGCTTGTCCTCGCGCTGGGCCGCCGCAAACGCCTCCTCTCCCCACTCCTGCCACTGAATCGGCTGATGCATGGCAGACCGCAGGTAAGCGGAAGAAGCGCGTGCGAGAGAGTTGCAGGCGGTGGTAGTCATGGTCATTCCCAGTCTAAATCGTTTTGGCGACGAACGCGGAGAGCACAAGCCTGGGTGCCCCACCCTTGTCCTCACGTTCTTCGGAAGCGCAGGGCGGGGATTTTGATTCTGCCGAACCTATCCCGGGTTACGCTCCCCATCGTCGCTCGAGTCGTCGCGAATTGATGTCGAGACATCCCTTGCACAAGCCTCAGCATCTTTCGAACATAACAGTTTCTTACGGTCTTAAAATGAGCCAAAAGGAAGCCTCCAATGAATCCGAAAGCGGCGAAAATCTCCTTTGGAGTTGTACTGATTTGTGTACTCACCGCCGTCCCGCTCCCCGCACAGGACGCCCAATCCACACTCTCCGGCACAATCACTGACTCTTCCGGAAAAGGTATTCCCAATGCAAGAGTCTCGGTCAAAAATCTGTACACAGGTCAATCGACCGACACGCAAACCGATTCCGGTGGCCTCTACACCGTTCCGAACCTTGCCTCTGGCGAATACGAGGTCTCCGCTTCAGCGCAAGGAGTGGGTACTGTCGTTGCCAAGTTGACTCTGACCAGCGCCGGCCAGCAAACCCTGAGCCTGACGTTGACTCCCGCACCGACTCAGCCGGCGCCCGCGGCCCCGCCACAGTCCGCACCTGCCCAGGATTTGCCGAATGCTCCTTCCGCCGCCAAAACCGAGCCCTCGCTCGAAGATCTTGGTTTTTCCAAGACCGAGACGCAGAGCAATGCTGCGCAGCAAGCCCTGCTCGATAAGCGCACCCATATGCTGAAAATGCACCAGCGCTTCGGATTGATCACCACCATCCCGCTGCTGGCCACGCTGATCACCTCGGTCAACGCCGGCGGCAAGAGCACCAGCACAACCGACCGCAATGTGCATCTTGTGCTGGGCGCGGTTACCGGGGACCTGTATGGCATCACGGCCTACTACGCCATTCGCGCTCCAAGAATCGCGGGCACCGAGACCCGCGGCCCGATCCGCCTCCACAAAGCTCTGGCCTGGATCCACGGCCCGGGCATGATTTTGACGCCGATTCTGGGCGCAATGGCATACAGCCAAAAAAGCAATGGAGAAAAAGTTCACGGCATCGCCGCCGCGCATGGCCCGGTGGCCATCGTGACGGCCGGAGCCTTCGGAGCGGCGCTATTGTCGGTGTCGCTCAAATTCTAGGCGGTTTGCAGGAGCCTCCGCGCGTGGTCGTTCGGCGTTTAGGTTGCGAGTTTTTTCCACTTGGGTGGCGCTGCGCTTTCAGCGCTGCGACGAGCGCGTGTTATTAGTATGGGCTTTAGCCCCCGAGGTGCATTGCGAGCTCCAGGGCGACAAACTATGACTAAGAAAATCCTACCGCTGTTCCTCCTCCTGGTCCTGCCCAACGTTTTCGCAGCGGACCGTCAGTGGGTCCTCAAGCAAGGCAGGATCACGTACCACGTCTCGCATCCGCTTCACCAGACCGAAGGCGTGAGCCGCGCCGCCCGTGGCAAGGGCGTCTGCCACGAGGGACAATGCGACTTTCTGATCGCGGTCCCCGTCAAGTCGTTCGACTCCGGGGACAGCAACCGCGACCTGCACATGATTCAGGTCACGCGCGGCGCCGAATTTCCGATCGTTACGGTCCGCACCCGGTTGCCTGAGACGGTGTCCGCGTCCGCCACCATCAAGGCCGACCTCGAAGTCCAGTTTGCCGGCCAGACGGCCCACTACCAGCAGGTCGCCTTTGTAGTGGTTACTCAGGGAGACGACAGGAGAATCTCAGGAACCATCCCTACTACCCTCGCCGACTTCAAGATTGACCCGCCATCGCTGATGGCCCTCCCGGTAAAGAACGAAATTCCCGTTCGCGTCGATATGACGTGGAGTCCGCAATGATCGATCTCTTCATTCCTGATAGGCTAAAAGGTGCGACAAGACATGCACAGTTCAGCCGGCTCTGCGACTCTTCATGAACGAGCCAGTAGGTACACCTGATCCCGAGACTGAAAAGGCGCACGGTCCTCCGCTACAGACCTGGGCGGAGCGCCTTGGACTATCTCTGCTTTTGTTGGTTCTGGTGGCCGTCTTTTCACTCGTTCGGGTAGTTCGCGACTCTGAATTACGTATTACCGATACATTCTTTCGTCTCGCTCCACCACCCGCGCGGCCCTCCGCAGTGGTCTTGGTCCTGATCGACGACGAAAGTCTGCGAGAGTACGGCCGCTGGCCATGGTCGCGTGAACTGCTGGGCAAGCTGATTCAAAACCTTGCGGACGGTGGGGCCGGAGTGATTGGCTTGGATGTCCTGCTCTCGGAGCCCCAGACCCCCACGTCTGACGCAGCTTTGCAGAATGCTCTGCGTGCGAGCGGGCGGGCCGTCATTGTGGGTAAAATCGGCGCGTTCCCGGACGGGCCACACTGGGTAGAACCGCTGCCGGCCTTCTCGCAGGCGTCCGCCGCCGTGGGACACGCCCAGGCGGTCCTCGATAATGACAGCATCTGCCGCCGCTTCCCGCCCCTCGAACTCACCATTGATGGCCCGCGATGGGCGTTCGCCCTGGAGGTGGCACGTCGAACTGACCCGCCCCGCGCCTCTGCATTCCTCGATCGTTATCGCATTCCAACTGAGGACGACACCTCTGCCATCAGTTCCGCCAAGCCAGTCTTGGTGCGCATTCCCTTCCGGCGCGACGAATTCGAGACCATTTCCGCCTCGACGGTCCTGCGGGGTGGAGATCTTCGGTCGCGCTTGACTGGTCGACCGGTGTTGGTCGGCTTCGGAGGAACAGAGATCGGCGATCGTCTGAACACTCCCTTGGCGACGGAATTGCCCGCGGCGGGGGTCGAGGTACATGCCCAAATACTGGACGGCATTTTGGCTGGACGATTGCTCAGAGATCTTCCACCGGGCTTGGGAGTTCTGCTCTTGGCGTTCACCTGCCTGATCGTCGTCGTGCTCTTTCGCAGATGGCGTGGTTGGGCTTCGGTGGGCCTGCTCGTTGCGCTCGCCGCCGCGGTCTACGCCATCGCGTTTCTCGCTTTTCTGTGGGCTTTGCGCATTGTGCCCGCAGGGGCGATGCTGCTCGCCGTAGTTGCCGGCCCGTTAGTCGTGTACGCGGCGGACTTTGCTCTGGTCGAACGCAGCGTGACGCGTCAGCTGATGGGCTTGCGCTCCTGGTTGACCAGGCAGGCAAAGGACCCTATCCCCCAGGGACAGAGGGAGCTTTCGTGGAAGCTCGCTTTGCTGCAGAAACTGGAAACGGAACTTGGCTCGCTCTACGAATTGCACCAGACGCTTCTGGAATCGACACAGGATCTGGTCGTCATCTTCGACGAGAAAGGCAATCTCCTCTTGCACAATCAGGCCTTCGCCAGTGCTCTCGCGTCCATGAGTCCCCGGCTCACGCTGGAGCAACTCCGTGCCCAATGGGTTACAGAAGACAATGCGCCCCTGGCATCCATCCACGTCGGACAGGAGGGAGAGGTTCATCTGAACGGTAAACTTTACTCGGTGCGAATTGTCCCCTTGCCCCCAACTCGACTCTCTCCCGGCGGAGGGACCGTCCTCACATTCACCAATCTCGAAACTCGCGTCGAACGCGACCGGGCACGTGCCGAAGCCTTGGCTTTCATCACCCACGAACTGCGAACTCCCTTGGCTTCGATCCAGGGCTTCGCCGATCTACTGATTCGCTATCCCGGTTCGCCTGAATGCGATGGCGCGCCCGAAACCATTCTGTGGGAATCGAAGAGGCTGCTGGCCTTGATTAATAGTTATCTCGACGTGCTGCGCCTTGATGCCGGCGCGAAGCCTGTCAAATCGGACGTTCTGGACCTCCATGACGTTGCCCGCCAGGTTTTCGACATCTTGCGACCCCTGGCCGCAACGGCGAACATGCGCCTGACCTTGGAAAGAGGCGCAGCGATCGTAATGGTGGGCGACGCCACCCTCCTCAGTGGAGCCGTCCTCAACCTCGTCAGCAATGCGATTAAGTACGGCAAGTCGGGCACGGAGATTGAGGTTCGCTGTTTCGCTTCCGGGGAGGACGCCGTGATCTCCGTACGGAATCAGGGGAATCCCATCGCCCCGGCAGACGTTCCGCATCTGTTCGATCCTTACTACCGCGCCCGAGACGTTGAAACCGCCACGCCGGGCTGGGGCCTGGGGCTCGCCTTCGTGAAACGGATTGCGGAGAAGCACGGCGGTTCAGTACAAGTAAAGAGTGAACCATCCGGCACTACGTTCGAAATTCATCTGCCGGCCAAAACGGGCGTGGATGCTCCCTCGGAGGTAATGGGATGACCAGTTCGGAACGGATCTCGATTGCATTCCTATCGACGATGACGATGGCGATAGCCTTCGTTTTCTACGTGGCTGCTGGCCAGACCTCGCCGCAGCAGCAGGCCGTTCTCCCCGTTGGTTCTGCAGTCGTGACAGAGATCAAAGGCGAAGTCGTGTTCACCTCGCCGGAGGGAGTTCCCGTCGTGGCACAACGGGGATCAACCCTGGCCGCTAACACCAAGGTAGAAACCGCCAAGGGCAGTGTGCTGCTCGAACTCCAGGACGGTTCGCAGGTGTTGATCAAGGGGCATAGCAATGTTGTGCTCAGGGCCCCGAACGAACAGAAAGGCTTCTCCCTCGAGTTGTTCATCGGTCAGATCATCGTGAAGGTGCAAAAGCGTCTGGGTGCCTCTCCTTCTTTTCGGATGGGCACTCCCTCAGCCGTGATCACGGTTCGCGGCACTCGCTTTTCGGTGGAAGTCAACAAGAAGAAAAAAACCTACGTCAACGTTTTTGAGGGACTGGTAGAGGTACGGGGGTTAATGCAAAGTTCTCCGCTCATCCTGATCAGGCCTGGATTCTCCACCGGGGTGGAGGAGAATCGGGCTCCTGAGGAACCTCGTGAATCGGGTTCCGGTCAGGGAAATGAACGCGACGATGATCGCGAAGGTGGTCACCAAGGTGGTCACGAAGGACGGGGACAAGGGACAGAAGACCAGCAAAAAAACCAGCCCAAGCCCGCACCTCCGAGCCAGGGTTCGGACGGCAAACCGGACTAGGCCGCATGCAGGCCGTGCCCTTGTTTCCTTCGTTCCCTTGCCGGCCGTCCGCGCCGAAACAGCGGGGTGAACGCCAGATCTCACATACCGGTCGAGGGTTCTTCACAAACCGGTTACGAACTTAGATAGCGTGTGGTCTCGAAACCTAGAAAATCACTTTAAGCGTGAACTGTGCCGACCGCGGACCAACAACTGCCTCGCGATCTTGCAGTACAAATCAATTGACTCAGCGAGTTGGCTCTTCTCGATGTACTCTCCGTCGGTGTGCGCCACATGAATCGATCCCGGACCGATCAGCAGAGGCTCGCCCCAGTTCGTAAGTTTGGGAATGTCGGTCGTGAACGCAGCGATCATCGTCGTCAATCCATCAATTGTGCAGAAGCGCAGAAAGGGAAGCTCCAGGGGAAACGTTACCTCCACCTCGTCCCCTGCAGTCGCGAGAATCTGTCGCCGCAACTCATCCGACGGACCAACCAGCCGATAGAGCAAGTCCGCATGAGCATAATCAGGAATCACATTGGGAGCGCGTCCGCCCTCGATCAGTCCAATATTCAGCGTGCACGGCCCAATCTCTGGATCGGAAGGCAAGGCCATCGCGCGCAATCGTGTGAGTGCCGGAATCAGCTTGTCGATCGCCGACTCACCCAGTTCCGGATACGCCGAGTGCGCCATGCGTCCCGCCGCGGTAACCTCCACGCGCAGTGTCCCTTTCGACGCAAGTGCAATGCGATTTTCCGTCGGCTCACCGTTGATCAGAAAACGGCCCCCAGAAATCTGCCCGCTCGCCGCGGATTCATTCGCCACCTGAGCGCCCAGGCTGTCGCGCTCCTCTCCCACGACGAACAGCAGTCCCACATCGGTACCTTGCTGGCGCAAGCGCTCCGCTGCCGCGATTTGCGCGGCCATGATCCCCTTGGCATCGCAAGCGCCCCGACCATAAATGCGTCCTGCATCTTCTGTCGACGGGATGAATGGAGGAACCGTATCCATGTGCGTGGAAAACACGATCTCAGGATGTGGATGTTCCGCAGTCGTGGCGTACACATTGAAACGGTCGCTCTCGACGGGCATCTTCTTGGTTTGATAGCCGAGGCGGCAGAGTTCTACATAAAGATAATTCCCGACCGCAGCTTCGTTGCCGGAAATGGACTCGATATCCACCAGTTGCCGCGTAAGCGTCACAGCATCCATGCAAGCAGGATAACCCACGCTCCGATGGGGGGACAGCCGACCTCGGCAGTCCGGCTCGGGCGAAACCCGGGTTTGCGCCGATCATGTAATCTGGACGCTGTGATCCCCTCGAACGCATCCATCCGTTCGCTGTTTCTCGACGGCCCTGCGGGACGCCTGGAAGCATTGCTCAACGCTGGGGTGCCGAACGCAACCCATGCAGCTGTTGTCTGCCATCCACATCCATTGTTTGGTGGGACGCTGCACAATAAGGTCGTCTTCCACGCCATGAAGGCGCTGAACAGCTTTGGGTTTCCAGTGTTGCGCTTCAACTTTCGTGGTACGGGACTCAGTCAGGGGGAGCACGATCAGGGCAACGGAGAAGTCGACGATGTCCGCACCGCACTCGACTGGCTCGACGCCGAGTATCGCTTACCGCTGGTGTTTGCTGGATTCTCGTTTGGGGCCGCAGTCGGTTTGCGCGCGGCTTGCGCGGACGCTCGGGTTCGTGCAGTCATCGGCGTTGGCACTCCTGTGGGTCCAGTGGTTGCCGAGAGCGAAGTGCCGCGCACCTACACCTTCGACTTCTTGCCGGCGTGTACGAAGCCGAAGTTGTTTGTGAGCGGAGCGCGCGATCAGTTCGGTCCGCGTGCCAGGCTGGAAGAGCTGGTTGCGTCCGCGCCAGATCCGAAAAAGCTGGTGATCATCGAAGGTGCCGACCATTTCTTCGAAGGCCGACTGCGCGAACTGCGGGAAGTAATTGAAGCGTGGCTAGAGGAGCGGGCGGGTTCGTGAGCGCTGCTCATTCCCGGTCCCCCAGTGATCTTTGCGGCCTTCTTGGCATACTCTGCGGTCCAAGGCTTTTACGGCAGAAATCGCGAGGTACGCCGGCATCTCGGAGCGAACCGTTTCTTCTCTCCTGCCGGCAGCGGCGGCGATCTTTATAATCTTGCCCATGTCTGATTCCCCCGCGCTTCAGTGGCGTCAGGTTGCACGCGATATTTTTCAGCACGCTCTGGCGGAAGCATCTATTGGCAAGGGATTTGCCCGGCATGTGCATTGCGAACGGGGAATCTTGCGCGTGTGCGACGACCTGTATGACCTGCACTCGTACTCGCGGGTGTTTGTCGTGTCGCTGGGCAAGGCCGGACACACGATGGTCGAGGCCCTCGCTCATCAGGTCGGAGCTTCACTGGAAGGAATCATCGCCAGCCCAGTGCATCCCGTGGCCCAGGTTCATGGGTTCCGGTACTTCCGCGGCGGACATCCGACGCCGAATGCTGAATCGATGCAGGCTGCGAGCGCAATACTACGGGCGCTGGAGGCGCTCCCGGCGTCGGCGCTGGTGATCTTTCTGCTCAGCGGCGGAGGATCGTCGATCGTCGAGCAGCCCATCGATGACGAGATTTCTCTCGAAGATCTCGTCATTACCTATCGCGCTCTGGTGTATTCCGGTGCGCCGATCGCAGAGATCAACGCGGTGCGTAAACACCTGTCGGCAGTGAAGGGAGGGCGCCTCGCGCTAGCTGCGTCTCCGGCGCAGCAGGTGTCGCTGCTGGTGTCCGACGTACCCGACGGCACGCCGGACGCGCTGGCTTCCGGCCCGACGATGCCCGATTCGACCTCCGTCGATGATTGTTATCGGATCGCAGAAGAGTACGAACTCCTTCCGCAATTTCCGCAGTCGACGCGGGAACTATTCGAGCGACACGCTTTGGAGGAGACACCGAAGTCGAACGATCCCGCGTTTCATCGCGCGCGTTTTTGGCCTGTTCTCACCAACCAGACCGCGGTTGAGGAGGCCAGCGCCGCGGCGGAGCGCGAGGGCTTCGTCGTGCACCTTGACAACTCCTGCGACGATTGGGACTACGAGAAAGCCGCGGACTACCTGCTGCAGCGCGTGCGCGAGTTGAGAAAGCAGGCCTCTCCGGTCTGTCTGATTTCCGGCGGGGAAGTTACGGTGAAGGTCACGAATGGCGGAGTAGGCGGGCGCAATCAGCAGTTCGCGTTGGCATGCGCGTCGAAGATCGTGAACGAGAACATCACCGTGCTCAGTGCAGGCACCGACGGGGTCGATGGAAACAGTCCGGCAGCCGGGGCCGTCGTAGACGGCACGACCCTCGAGCGAGCGCGACGCTGTGGGTTGGATGTGCGTGCTGCGCTCGACAGATTTGACGCGTACCCATTCTTCACGGCACTCGGCGATGCCGTTGAGATTGGACCCACCGGGAACAACCTGCGTGACTTGAGAATTCTGTTGGCTTACTGAGGCTAACGCGGGCTTCGCCCCGGCGGGACAGCCGAGGCGGCTGTCCCTACGTGGGCATTCTGACATCGGCAGTTATGCCGTCTTCTGCATCTGGTCTGGCTTCGGCATCTTTGCCATGGCTTCGTCCATGCTGCGCTTCATTTCATCCGCGGACATGTCTTTAGTGTGGGTGGCAATCGACCATTTGTGGCCGAAGCCATATCGCCAACGTGGATTCAGTAACTTACTGATTCTACGAGCAGCAGGAAACGCGAGATTCGCAAGATTTGCACTCGGTTTAGACATGGCTTAGACACGGCACAAAAAAAGCCCCCGCAGAAACGGGGGCACAAGGCATTGGTAGGCTGATCGCCTACCAGTCCCTAGTCTGGCTGGTCGAACCCGTCCATGATCCATCCGACGAGCCAGCACGCCCCGCCGACAGGAATGAGCGCCAGCCCGAAGCGGACGATTTCGGCGAGGATTGCGCCGACAGGGAGGAAAACCGTTCCGGAGTAAAACACCGTTGACGACAGCGAGAAGAAGCAGCCGACGACGGTCACCGCCATAGCGCGTTTTGACCCTTGACCGAAAAGTCGGCCCGATTCTCGGTGAGCGTTATGGCCTGATTACGTCAGTTACCAAAATGCTCTGGGTTTTGAGCGCAGCACCCGCGGTCTGCGGTGTCTACTATTCAGAGAGGGCTTCGAG
>JBARBI010000380.1:0-2616 GCA_049792875.1 Candidatus Sulfotelmatobacter sp. | reverse complement strand
CGCCGTAGGCTCCCAGGTTCTTGCCGGGATAGAAACTGAAACACGCGATATCCCCGATGCTGCCCACCGGACGTCCCTTGTATTTCGCTCCGTGCGCCTGTGCCGCATCTTCGATCACGAATAGGTTGTGCCGCCGCGCCACTTCCATGATGGGATCCATGTCCGCAGGCTGCCCGTAAAGGTGCACCGGCAAAATCGCCTTCGTCCGGGGCGTGATCATCGCTTCAATCGCAGCGGGATCCATGGTGAACGAACGCGGATCGATATCCGCTAGCACCGGCCGCGCGCCCGCGTAAACCACCGCCGCAACGCTGGCCACGAAGGTAAAAGGCACTGTAATGACTTCGTCGCCCGGGCCGACTCCCACCGCTAGCAACGCCAGATGCAAGGCGCTTGTCCCGGAATTGAGGGCGACACATTCAGCCGTGCCGCAATAGGCTGCGAATTCTTGTTCAAACTCTGCCACTTCCGTCCCGAGAACAAATTGACCACTATCTAAGACCCTGGCGATGGCTGCGTCAATCTCTGGCTTGATTCTCTGGTACTGCGCTTTCAAATCAAGATACGGCACTTTAATGTTGGCCATTCGATATCTCCGCCTTCCATCGCAAGACTGGGATCCCCGTCATCTTAAATACGAGCTTCAATGAGAACGAGCCCATTGTCTCCACGCCAGAAGAGGCGATCGATTGTTTCCAGCGCACCCGCATGGATGCGTTGACGATCGGCACCGTTCCTGGTTGTGAAGCCTAGAGCGGCTGCGGAAACTCTGGCAGCCTCTTCCGTGCTGAAGAGCAGGGAAGTTTAGCCGATCGTGCATGAATCAGTGAACTGCCGGCCGCGCTCCTCAGTGCACCAGAAATGCCGTGGCTGCTACCACGATACCCACCGTCCCCATCAAAATGCCCAGGCTCCAGAAGATTCTTCGCCCGGAGAGCAGGGTGATCGACGTGATGACCAATCCGATTTCCAGAAAGACTTCCGCCAGATCAAATCGGTCCGCCCGATTCCTTTCGGTCGCGACCTCCGCTTCCAACTCGCGGGCCTTGTCCTCGATTTCCTTCTGTTCGTTCTTGTAGCGATCTGCCTCTCCTGAATATTTCTCACGCAACTTGGCCAGCGCAGCAGCGTCTGTGGTGGCTTCGACCGAAGTGAGGTCGGTAAAGAGCTCGTCCGTATGCCGCCGAATATTCTTCGCTTGGTAGTACGCCCATTGATCGGAGGATTTGGCCTGAAGGACCACCTCTTCCGTGTGGGCGCGGTGCCCGAGCAGGGACACCACCGCCACCAGCACGGCCAACACCGCCATGGTCAACGATACCGGTGCCAGGCTGGGATCGTGCTTCGCATGCTCCGCATGCTCCTGCAATTCGGTCAGTTCTTCCGACATGTTCTCACTCTCCCATCACTTTCACGATCACCCGCTTATCCCGCTGCCCGTCGAACTCCGCATAGAAAATCCGCTGCCACGTGCCCAGATCAAGTTTGCCCGCAGTGATGGGCACGATGACTTCATGATGAATCAGCAACGCCTTCAGGTGCGAGTCGCCGTTGTCCTCCCCCGTTTGATGATGCTTGTATCCCATGCGAAATGGTGCCAGATGTTCCAGCCACTGGTCGATGTCCTCGATCAGCCCGCTCTCATTATCGTTGACGTACACGCCCGCGGTGATGTGCATCGCCGAGACCAGCACCATACCTTCCCGCACGCCGCTCTTGCCGACGATTTGTTCGATCTGCGGCGTGATGTGGACGTAGGCGCGATGCGTCTTGGTATGAAACTTTAAGTATTCCGTCAGCGTTTTCATTTCCAGATTGTCAGGCGCAACCAGGCCAGCCTACCGCAGCACCTCCGCCACCTTTCCGCTTGCAATGAGCGCCGCGATACGGGCGAAGTCCGCATACATCACCCGGTCCTTTTCCATCGTCGGACACACCGAACGGATTGCCGCCTGCGCCGCCTGGCCGCGCTTGGACGTTTTCAGCGGGGCCAGGAAGTCCATGGCCTGCGCCACCGCCATGGCCTCGATGGCGAGCACGTTCCGCGCATTGTCCACCACGCGCTTCAGTTTCGTCGCAGCGGTCATGCCCATGGAGACATAATCTTCTTTGTTGCCAGAGGTGGTGATCGAGTCGACAGACGCAGGGTGCGCCAGCACCTTGTTTTCGCTGACCAGCGCCGCTGCCGTGACTTGCGGCATCATGAATCCGGAGTTGAGGCCGGCGCCTGGAGCAAGAAATGGCGGCAATCCTTCGCTGAGCGCAGGATTGACTAACCTTTCGATGCGCCGCTCGCTGATGCCAGCCAGCGCGCTCAGAGCGATGGCTAGAAAATCCAAAGCAAACGCCAACGGTTCCCCGTGAAAGTTTCCTCCGGAGATGACGTCGCCCTCGGCATTCTTTGCATCCGTGAGGAACACGAGCGGATTGTCGACTGCGGAGTTCGCCTCGGTTTCAAACACCCCGCGACAGTGCGCCAGCGTGTCGCGCACAGCGCCGTGGACCTGCGGGATGCAACGCAGCGAGTAAGCGTCCTGGACGCGGCCGCAGTCGCGATGAGACTCCCGAATCTGACTGCCTTCCAACATGCGCCGCAGATTCGCTGCGGTCTTGGTT
>JBARBI010000379.1:0-12739 GCA_049792875.1 Candidatus Sulfotelmatobacter sp. | reverse complement strand
CGAGGTCACGCTTCAGCAGTCTAGCAGCAGGCGAGACGGCATGGTCCATGTGGGGACAGCCGCCCTCGGCTGTCCGGCGGAGCGGCAACTCCGCAGGTTTGGAATCCCAGAGGAATCCGGTGAGCCGTGGCTGTTGAAGCCGGATCGAATGCGACCTCAGCACAACGGAACATAACGGTGGTCGGCAAACCTTGGCGAGCTTTGCTCGCCGGACAGCCGAGGGCGGCTGTCCCCACATGGGTTGGAGGTGGCCAGATCGATCATGGCGGCTATCGAAAATGACCTTCAGCTCCCCATCGGAATCTTCACGCCGCTCTTGTTCGCAAAATCTTTTGCCTCGTCGTAGCCGGCGTCCACGTGGCGGATTACACCCATCCCTGGATCCGTGGTCAGCACGCGCTCGATGCGCTTCGCCATCTCATCAGTCCCGTCGGCAACTGTGACTTGTCCTGCGTGCAGCGAGTAGCCGATGCCCACGCCGCCGCCGTTGTGGATTGACACCCACGATGCGCCCGCAGCGGTGTTTACGAGCGCATTGAGCAGAGGCCAGTCTGCGACAGCATCGGAGCCGTCTTTCATGCTTTCAGTTTCGCGGAACGGAGACGCTACCGAGCCACAGTCGAGATGATCGCGGCCAATCACGATCGGCGCCTTGATCTTTCCTTTCTTGACCAGATCGTTCATGGCCAGTCCGAACTGTGCGCGCTCGCCGTATCCCAGCCAGCAGATGCGCGCCGGGAGGCCTTGAAACTTGATGCGCTTTCGCGCCAAGTCGATCCAGCGCCGCAGAATGCGGTTGTCAGGGAACAATTCCAGGACCAAGTCGTCGGTGACATGGATGTCGGATGGTTCGCCGGACAGCGCTACCCAGCGGAATGGCCCGCGCCCTTCGCAGAACAGCGGACGAATATATGCGGGCACGAATCCGGGGAAGTCGTAGGCATTCTTGACGCCGCGCTGGAACGCGAACGTGCGAATGTTGTTGCCGTAGTCGAACGTGACGGATCCCATCTTCTGCAGGCGCAACATGCCTTGCACGTGCCGTGCCATGGCATCGAGCGACTTCTCCTGATACGCGTGCGGATCGCGATGGCGTAGCTCCAGCGCTTGTTCGAAGGTCATGCCGTTCGGCACATATCCGTTCAGCGGATCATGCGCCGAAGTTTGGTCCGTCAAAATGTCGGGGACGACCCCGCGCTCGGCCATCTCCGGAATAACATCCGCGCAATTCCCGACCAGGCCGACCGACACGTTCTCTTTTTTGCGCACGGCATTCTTCAGAATGCGCAGTGCTTCATCCAACGTTGTGACCATGAAGTCGCAATAACCGGTCTTGAGTCGCTTCTTGATGCGCTCCGGATCGACGTCAATGCCCAGAAACGCCGCGCCGGTCATGGTGGCAGCCAGGGGTTGAGCTCCACCCATGCCGCCCATGCCACCGCTGACAATCAGCTTGCCCGCGAGATCGCCGCCAAAGTGCTTCTCTCCCGCCGCAGAAAACGTCTCGAATGTTCCCTGCACAATGCCTTGCGAGCCGATGTAGATCCATGATCCAGCCGTCATCTGGCCGTACATCATGAGACCGGCGCGTTCCAGTTCGTTGAACTTCTCCCAGTTGGACCAGTGGCCGACCAGGTTCGAGTTGGCGATGAGCACTCGGGGCGCATGGTCGTGGGTTTTGAACACGCCGACGGGCTTGCCGGATTGCACCAGCAAAGTCTCGTCGTTCTCGAGTTTCTTCAGGGTCTCGACGATGGCGCGATAGGCTTCCCAACTCCGCGCCGCACGGCCCGTTCCGCCGTACACAACGAGGTCTTTGGGACGTTCAGCGACCTCTTCGTCAAGGTTGTTCATGAGCATGCGCATGGCGGCTTCCTGCTGCCAGCCTTTGCAGGTGATCTGGTTGCCGCGCGGTGCACGCATGGATGTAGGAGCCTGAATCTCGATGTCAACGGGCATGGTCAGATGGTACTTCTCTGCGGTGCCCAGTACAAATTGTGTCCCTGAAATGGGATCGGTTCGTTCGTGGGGGCACGCACATTTTCAAAGCCCGCTGTGGGAATACCGAGAAGTCGCGCGGGTCTATGCGGTGATTTTGACGAGGGGATATTGCTCCACATGTTTTTTTGTTGTGTTCGGTAAAACCCTGATTCTTAATAACTTGCGGGGCCCCGTGAAGAAAGCATAGGCGGAGTTGCACGCTCGCAACTCCTGTGAGTCTAGGCTGATTTTCCTTGACCGAGAGCGGCCAAGGGACCATGGCAGGAGTTGCCTTGCATTGGCTTTTGTTTGGCTCCATTCACGAAGCGTAAGTAGGGCCACACTCTTCCCTGGGGCGCGAGTCAGCCGTCTGGGGCTATCGGAAGTTGCTGATCAGAACCACGTCGCTGGTCTCGCTCCCTCTGGCGACGAACAACCACTTGCCGTCGCGTGACCAGGAAAAAGCGAAGATACGGCCGGAAGTGAAGTCGGTGACCTGATGCGGCTCGCCGCCTGCCAGCGGCTGCTCCCAGATATTGGTGGCGCCTTTGCGAGTCAGCGTGTATTGCAACCCCTTGCCATCGGGGGACCAGCGCGCCCAGCCGGAGCCACTCGGCCGAGGAAAAACGTGGACCGGCGCACCTCCGCCGGCTGGCATTACGACGAACTTGGCTTGCGGAACCGGACTGCCTTCTTGGATGTCGTAAGCGACAGATTTGCCGTCGGGCGAGATGAGAGGGTTTCCCCCGCCCCCGGGCGCATTGGCAATTTCCGTTGGACTGCCTCCTTCTACGGGCAGGCGATAAAGCTTTGTTCCCGCGGCCGTACTGGTGTCGTAGACCAGCCACTTGCCGTCCGGCGAACAATCTTCCTCCCCGATGTACTCGTTGACGAGCCGGGTAGGGTTCGATCCGTCCGCGTCGGTCCGCCAAAGCTCTGACTTTGTACCGTCGTAGGAATCGAACAAGAGGTAACGATCTCCGCATGCCGACATAGCGCCGTAATTGCGTGCCTGCGGCATGACAGTGGTTCTCTGGCTGCCGTCGCTATTGATCAGATCCAGCTCGCTGTCCCCCTTGCGTACGAGTAGCTTCCCGCTGGGCCCGGGCCAGACAGCACGATCAGGTATCGCCCCGGAAGTGATCTGTGTCGCCAGCGCGGCTTTTCCGCCCGGCACGCTCCAGATATTCGAGATCTGTGTGCTATCGATCGCCGCCAGTACCTTCCCATCACGAGTGAGGTCGAGAAGTGGGCCGTAGTTGGATAAGTCGTTGGTGAATCGCTTTGGTTCGCCCTTGGGATAGGAAAACTGCCAAAGCTGAGACCGGCGCTCTTTCGGAACGCCGATCGGAATGAGCAGCGAGTCGCCCTCGGGCAGCCACACCGGCCGCCCAAGGAAATCGGGGTTGGAATAGAGTGTCGTAACGCTGGCGTCTGCGACGCGGATGATGTCCAGCACCCATTTTGATTCTTTCCCACTTTGCAACGCAGCCAGGGCAATCATTTTTCCATCCGGCGACCAGCTCGCGCCCCACATGAAGACCGGGTAGATTGGCAGGCTAGCCAGCAGCCGCTCGCCAGTGCCATCGACCGAGGCGATGCGAAGTTCGACCGTCGCCGCGTCCGGCAAGCCACGCATGAACACGATCTGCGTTCCACCCGGCGAGAACCCGACTGGCGCGTCGATGTCCCGAATCAATTGCCTTGGATTTCCACCCAGCACCGGCATCTGGTACAGGTAGCTGTAGTTTTGTGTGGTCTTGTCGGAACGCACGTAGTAGATGAAGTTGCCGTCCGGAGAAAACGTCACCCCCTTGAAGTCCACAACATCCGGGGGCAGGACCTGCACGTCGCTCTTGGTTGCGACGTGGCGCATCCACAAACTCTGCTGCTCGCCGTCGCGCAGGACGTACACCACGTAGAGTCCGTCGGGCGAGATCGCGACCAGCGTGGCCTTGCCGCTCTCGGTGAGCTTCGCGATCTGCATGTTCTGCAGGTTCAGACCGTGCGTGCGGTTCAGCAGCCTGTAGCCCACGAAAGCGGCAGCCAGCACGATCAGCGCGCCAGCCGCAATTGCGATTTTCGCCGGCCCCTTTTTCGCAACCGGAGCCTGGACTGGGGCAGACGCGAGTTCTGCCGACGAGAGCCTTCCCGAGTCTGCGGCCGCAACCGCGGCTGATCCGCTCTCGATTTGCACGTGCCCCGAACTGGTGTCCCGTTTGACCCGCTTCAGGTCGGCCCGCACCTCCGCGGCGCTCTGGTATCGAAGGTCGCGGTCCTTTTCGAGCGCCTTGTTGATGATCTCTTCCAGCTTGGGGGGCACGTCGGGATTGAGCCGCACCGCGGGGACAGGCGCACGGTTCACGATCGCCTCGCAGATCATCGCCGAGCTTTCGCCACGGAAGGGCAACGCGCCAGTCGCCATCTCGTAGAGTACGGCCCCGAAGGAGAACAGGTCAGTCCGCCCGTCCAGTTCCTTGGCGCGCACCTGCTCCGGCGACATATAGGCCACGGTTCCCACCGTCGTGCCCGGACTGGTCAGATGCTGCTCCTCCAGCGTGCGCGTCATGGTGTCCGCGGTGGCGTTCTGGTTTGAAGAGCCGCCCGCAGGTGCGACCTTCGCCAGTCCGAAATCAAGAACCTTGGCGTGCCCCCTTTTTGTGATGAACAAATTCGCGGGCTTGATATCTCGATGCACGATGCCTTCGGTGTGCGCGGCATCGAGGGCGTCAGCGATCTCGATGGCAAGCGAGAGAATCTCCTCGATCTCCATGGGACGACCGCTGATCCGGTGCTTGAGCGTGACGCCATCGAGGTACTCCATGGCGATGAACGCCTGCCCGCGCGCCTCGTCGATTTCGTGGATGGTGCAGATGTTGGGGTGATTGAGAGCCGACGCGGCCTGCGCTTCGCGTTGAAAACGGACCAATGCCTGAGGGTCTTTGGCTACCTCATCCGGCAGAAACTTCAGGGCCACAAAGCGGTGCAGCTTTACATCCTCGGCCTTGTAGACAACCCCCATCCCGCCTCCGCCCAGTTTTTCGACGATGCGGTAGTGCGAGATCGTCTGGTCGATCATGTGCTGCGAATCTTACGTGGGCGAAAAGAGCAAGTCAATGAAAGCCGTGAACTTGGAGGTGTTTCGGCGCGACTGTTGAAATATCTCGCGATTACGCTCATTGGCAACTCAGATATGAGCGATGCATACCGATGTCGGCTCTTACGCGCGATCGAATGACCCGCTTCCCGCCGATTTCGGCGGAAGGCAGGGACGAAATTGCCTTCTACTTTGCAGGGATCGAATCGAAATTACCGGACGATTCTTCGTAGAAAAGCGCTCCCTCTTTGGGATCGCCTCCGCTCCAATGCTTCTTTCCACCTGGAACTCGCAAGAAACTGCCTGCCCCCACACGTTTGTTGCCGGCGTCATCCTTGTACAGATACGCGCCCTTCACGACGACGATCCAAACATCGTTGGTGTGGGTGTGCATCCCGGCATCGAAACCGGGCACGAACCTGGTGAATGTGGCATGGGCTCCTTTTCCCGCGTCGCCCCAGATTGAGGCCATGGATACCCCCTTGGTTGGGGTCTCCTGAAAATTTGCCTGATCGGCGGAGACGAAGATCACTTTCTGATCTTGCTGCCCCTGCATTCGCCCGATGGACCAGACCATCATCAATGTCGCGGCCACTCCAACAGTTAGCAATGTTTTTTTCATACTCTCCTTCGCGTATTTTTGTTGCTTCTGACTTCGGGCGAATTCTGCATCACTGGTAGGCAAAGTCTGCTGTGGAATCGAACTTCGTTGGCGGTACATCGCGGTTACACTCATCGAACCAGATCCTGAGCGCTATAAGCCGCCCGATTGCCGTTTTCTTCATTGCGGCGCTCTGTCCAGACTTCGGCATTCCATGAGGGTAAAGGAAAGGAATTGGGTCTGGCTTACAAGGCAGGTCACCAGGTGCTGTAGGCGGTCCCGTCGCTAGCAGTCCCGCTCGACACCGAATGCACATCGGTGATTCCGGGCTCCTGCTGGTCTACGGCGAGCATGACGTCCTCCTGCACGACTTCCCAGTTGGGCTCCCGCGTCATGGGATCGACCGGAACCTGCCGAAGGTAGCCCGCCTGCACAAGGTCGTCGAGAGACTGGGGAGCTTTCTGTTTGTCGAGAGTGTACTGGGAGATGACCGAGCGGATGGTGCTAAGGTTCGATCGCAGAACGGATTCCCGAGCTTGCACGATGGTCTGGTTGTAGACGGGAACCGCCACCGCCATCAGGATCATGATGATGCTGATGACAATCATCAACTCCAGCAGCGTGAAACCGCGGGAACGCAGCAGCTTTCGGCCTCGGGCGGGCATCCGCACCGGTGTCTTGCTGCCATCCTCGCCGCTTCCGAATTGGTTTACGCCCTGGAGCATTTACCAGTCCTTGTATTTCGTCCCGTCGAGCGCGGTGCCTTGCGACTTGGTGTAAACGTCGAACACAGCCTGTCCGCCCCAGGACTCGGAGTCCGGGTCATCCTGCATAGACCGCAAGCCCCACTCCTTGGTCTTGGTCATCGGGTCGACAGGGATGGAACGGAGAAAGCGGACTTTCTTGCCGCCTTGTATTTCCACGCCCTTGACCAGTTCGTCCAGATCGGGTGGATAACCCTGACTGTCGAGCTTGATCTGAAACATTTGCCGGTCCGCCGCGTCTTTGTAGCGGTCGATGGCATCGCGCATCTCCCACAAGGCTCTATGGAGTTGTTTCTCCCGCTCGCGCTGAATCGTGACGCGCGCGAGCGGCAGAGCCATCATGGTGAGGAGCGACAGGATGGTCGCCGCGACGATTAACTCAAGGAGCGTAAAGCCCCTTGCAGGCTTCGCGTTCCGCCCGTGATGAAATCTGTGCATCGTCATTGTCTCGTCTTCCTACGCCCTCGATCCCGGAGACTTACTGTGCCCTTCTACTGGATCGTGACCGACGCCTGGGCCCCGTTGACGGTAATGGCCTGCAAACCGGGATCGCGTGCTCCGCCTCGAGTAATGGTCAGGGGAGTTTGGCCACTGGCTTTTGCCTGGAACGTGATGGTGACCACCGCGCCTTGCCCGGAAACTCCGCCCGCACCGGGGGGTCGCGTCGCGGTAATCTGCGACTGTCCGACCAGTTCATCCTCGCGGTGAACCAGGGCGACCGCTTGGCCATCCTGCGAGAGGAAGCCGCCATTGGACACGTTCACCAGTTGCAACATTTTCGGATCGTAGTTCAACTGCACCGGCACGGAATGAACGTTCTGGGCGCCGGAAAGCAGCAGATTCACTATGAACGTGGTGCCCTTCACCGCTTGAATAGTGGGCGGATCAAACAGGAAGCTGGGCGTTCCGCCAGCGGCCGCATTCGGAGTCGGCGGCGCAGCCGGAGGATTCTGTTGCGCGGGCGCTTGACCCGGGGCTGCGGCGCCAGCCGGGGCGGCCTGCGGTTTGCTCGGATGACGCAACTCGATGGTATTCGCGGTGCCGATATCGATTGCTCTCTGGTTGGCCTCGCTGACGTCGGAGCTGCGGATAATATGTGGAACGATGGCAAAAATGATTTCGTTTTCCGAATGATCCTGAGTGGTCTGGCCGAAGAGGTATTTGAGGATCGGAATCTGCGCCAGTCCCGGAATTCCGCTCAGAGATTTGGTCTGCTGATCTTCCATGATTCCGCCCAGCAGATTGGCTTCGCCGTCCTTCAGGCGGATTTCGTGTTCGATCTTGCGCTGGCCGATGATGGGCTGACTGATGCCGCCGATATTCTGTTGTCCGGTGACCGCGGAAACGTCCATCGAAATCTTCAGTGTGACCTCGCCGTTGGCGTGCACGTGCGGCGTGATGTCGATGTTGACGCCTACATCCAGATACTGAAACTGCGTATTCACCAGCGGGTTGATGCCGACGCCGCCGATGCCGGGCTGGAATGATCCGGTCGCGACCGGCACACGGTCGCCGATCTTCAGCGAGGCCTTCTGCCCGTCGAGAGCCCGAATCTGTGGATTCTGAATCAGCTTCGTATCGCTGTTGCTCATCACCGCCGAAAGGTTGGCGGACGGGATCACAACCTGGAAATTGGTGGCGTTGAGGTTGCCCAGCGTGTTCAGGTTCAATCCGGTCGTGCTGCCCTGGGTGACGGTTGCACCGGTGCCGGAATTGGTGGTGCCCGTCGTCGTGGTCGTCGAATTGATGTTCGATTGCAATGTCACAGTGGCGCTGGTGGGCGGGCTCAACCCCAACGTGCGTGACCGGTCTTTGCTGACCTGCATGACCGCGATGTCGACGATCACTTCCGGACGCGCCTTGTCCAGGTCCTCCACCAGCTTCTCAGCCAGGGCGATCTGATCAGGAGTCCCGCGCACGACCAGCGCATTCTGGGAGAGCAACTGCTGCACGCGCTGTACATCGAGCACGGCGCGAATCGCGTTCACCACATCCTGCAATTCCGTGGGCTGGGAAAGATTCGTGAGATAAAAAGTCTTGAGGACGCTCTGTTCCAGTTCCTTACGCTTGGCCGGATTGTCCTGGGCCACGAAAATCGTATTCAGCGTCACCGGCCGCCAGAAGGTTTTCGACTCCAGCGCAGTGATCTCCAGCGCCTCTTCCAGCGTGACTCCATTGAGTTCGACCTTGATCTGGCGGGGAGTGTAATCGGGATCAAACAGCACGTTGATTCCGGCGAGTTGACCGATCGTCCGGTAGACCGTGTCGGACTTGTCGGTGAGTTTGACGGTGATAGGAATATTGGAGATGGGCGCGAGTTCGACGGGACCGGCCGCTTCGTGGACCTTGCGGGCCAGGCCAGCGGGTGGCCCGGCAGCCTGCGGTTGGGGATTCCGCTGGTCGTTGATCATCTTCACCGTGCGGTTCAGTTCCTGCTTGGCGATGAACAACGACGGATCGATGGCCAGCGCCTTCTGGAACGCGGCCAGGGCCTCGTCCAGCTTCCCGTCATCCCGCAGTTTCTGCCCGTCGTGAACGATGGAGGCTGCGGCTTCGAAGCGAGCGCGATCCAATGCGGCCCGATAGCGCAGATCTTTGGGCTTGAGGTCGAAGGCTTGCTTGAAAAAGTTGTAGGCCGCTTCATACTGCTGGCGAGCCTCGGCATCCTGACCCTTGGCGTACAGGTCCTTAGCCTTGTCAGCGGCGATGGTGGGGAGCGTTGCAGCCGCGACCAGCAACAGGAACAGGGCCGGTCGCATCAAGCGTCTCATTCGATAATCCTCACGAGAATGGTCCTCTTTATACAGTCTTCGCCGGACAAGCAGCTCTCCCACGCGTCGCCGCGTCCCGTATAGGATTTTTACGCGGGAAATCCACTCGATACACGAAAAAAACCGTCGGCGAGCCGATTATAGCATCGCCGTTTCCAGCTCCCGATGTGCTTGTGCACGTGCGAGTTACACTCTTTGGTCGTAGGACTAATGGGGCGAAGCCCCCAGACCTTGGCCCTCCGACGTCGGCCACCGTGCCATAAGGGGCCAGGGTCCGAGGCCCCGACGTCTAAGGTCCGATTCCACTCTGCTGTTAAGATGAATCCTTCTAACGTCAATGGCCCGCCAATCCACACACCAGACCAAGCCCAACCCGGAGAAATCCCCACGCCGTGATCCCACAGCCAGCGGCGATCGGGACGCTGCCGTTAATAGGATCGCTTCCCATAACTACTTCTTGCTGGAAAAATTTGAGGCCGGGGTGGTCCTGACCGGGACGGAGGTCAAGTCCGTCCGGGGGGGCCTGGCCAACCTGAAGGACTCTTATGGCCTGGTCAAGGACAACGCGGTCTGGCTGCTCAACGCCCACATTGGCCCTTACGAGCACGGCAACATCTTCAACCACGCTCCCTTGCGCACCCGTAAGTTGTTGATGCACCGGGAAGAGATCCGCAAACTGATCGGTAAGACGCAGCAGAAGGGCCTGACCCTGATCCCAACGCGAATGTACTTTAAGAATGGACGAGTCAAGGTGGAATTGGCGTTGGCCAAGGGCAAGCAGCTCTGGGATAAGCGCGAGACGGAGAGGCGACGGACTGCAGACAAAGAAGCAAGGGAAGCGGTTGCGCGGGGAAGAAACAGGAACTAGCCAGCCCGCTGAGGTCCCCATTAAGACCGTAAACCTCAAGTCCGATATGCCGTCAGTCGGTGAGGCATTACAGCGGTTGGACCGCGAGATTGGCGTGGCTTGCCAGCAGAAATGCTCCCTCCTGAAAGTGATCCACGGATACGGATCGACCGGCGCCGGCGGCGACATCCGCGTCGCCGTGCAGAGGCGGCTGCACGACCTGGCAGCGGCCGGACAGATTCGCTGCTGTATTTTCGGAGAGAACTGGTCGAAGGCCGATGACGCGACCTGGCGCCTGCTGCAAGCGCAACCTGCGTTGAAGAGCGATCCCGACCTCGGCCGGCGCAACCAAGGCATCACGGTCGTAGTGCTGTAGCGGAGGCTCGGCAGCGATCTTCGCGGCTTAAGGGTTGGCCTGCCTGTACGGATGCTTCCTCGACCGCTAGGTCCCCGGGTGTTTCGAAAGGCGGAACCACTGGAGCGGGCGGTTCCAGCGCAACTTCGGCTGGCGCGGGCACAGTCACGGGCCGCACCGCGACCATCCTCCACCGAACCTGCATGAAAAACCTCACCTGTAGGGGCTGCGGTTTTGAATGACATCCCAGGCGGTCGAATGCCGCCACCGGATGGGAGAAGGGTGCGACTCCGAGAATGTACACGCACCTTGTCATCCAGGAACCCGGTGAAACGCGCGCGTTCGCACAGGGTCGATTCGCGTCGCTTGCACTTTTCCCGCCCCGCCGACGATACTGGAAGAATCATCTGACAATCGCATAACAACTATGAAGACGACAATTTCTATCTCAACGCCCGCTGAACTCGAAACCGAATCACTGGTCGCAGTTGTGCTCGACTACGCCGAGCCCACGTCGAATGAGAAAGGCAAGAAGCCGCAACTCAAGGTTGCCAGCGGGGACCCTGCGGTTCAATCCGTCGCAACTGATTTGCTAGCGAGTGGCGAAGTTAGCGGCAAGCCGTTTGAGACCAACCTTATGCACCGCCCGGTCACCTTGATGGCGAAGCGCCTGCTGCTGGTTTCGGGCGGGAACGCCAAGAAGTTCTCTAGTTATGACTTGCGCCGCATTGCCGGCGCCGCGGTTCGCGCACTGAAGTCTCGCGGAATCCGCAGTTTGGCTTTCATCGCGCCGCCTAACCTTCCCTCGGAAGAGGCTGTACGCGCAATTGTGGAAGGCGCACACGTCGGAAACTTTGATCCCGACTACTACCGCAGCGACCGCAAAGATCAGAAGATTGATGAAATCACCATCGTTGCGAATGGCGAGAAGTCAACCCTGGAAAAGGCAGCCAATGAGGCGCGGATCATCGGCGAATCACAAAACTTCACGCGCGACTTGGTGAATGAGCCTTCCAATCGTATGACGCCCACGATTCTCGGCGATCGCGCCCGGAAGATGTCCGCGGAGGTCGGGGTGAAATGCGAAGTTTATGGAGGCGACAAGATCAAGGAATTGAAGATGGGCGCGTTCTGGAGCGTCGCGCAAGGCTCCGACGAACCGCCGGCACTGATCGTCATGCGCTACGAACCCGCCGGCGCACCCGAGAAGCCGGTCCTGGGCCTGGTCGGGAAGGGAATTACCTTCGACACCGGCGGCATCTCGATTAAACCAGCCGATGGCATGGAGAAAATGAAATACGATATGGCCGGCGGCGCAACCATGATCGGTGCCATGCGAGCGATCGCGCTGCTGAAGCCGAAAGTCAAGGTTATCGGCATCGTGTGCGCGACGGAGAACATGCCCTCCGGAAAAGCTCAGAAGCCCGGCGACGTGCAGATCGCCATGTCGGGCAAGTCGATCGAGATCATCAATACGGATGCCGAAGGGCGCCTGGTCCTGGCCGACGGTCTGTACTACGCGCGCCAACTCGGCTGCACCCATTTGGTCGACGCCGCGACCTTGACGGGAGCGGTGGTCGTGGCGCTCGGTTACAACAACGCGGGAATTTTCGCCAATGATGACGACATGTACAACCGCTTCCACAGCGCGAACGCGAAGGCTGGCGAGAAGATGTGGCGCATGCCGCTCGACGACGAATACAAAGAGCAAATTCGCTCTTCGATTGCCGACATCGTCAACTCCGGCGGTCGCTGGGGCGGCGCGATCACTGCCGCCATGTTCCTGCAGGAATTCGCCGAAGAGACGCCGTGGATCCATCTCGACATCGCCGGCACGGCTTGGACGGAAGAGCAAAAGCCATGGATTGCCAAAGGCCCGTCCGGCATTGCGCTGCGCAGCCTGGTGGAGTTCGTGAAAAGCTTCGCGGGCTGAGAAGTGGAGTGCGGTTGGTGGCCGTAGCTTGCGGCGCGTGATGGGAAGAGACCTGCGGGAAGACATCGACATAGCGCCTGTGCCAGGCAGTGAACGCGCGAACCGGAGTCGGAAACCGCGATCGATTTAGAAGCTGACGCATCGAGGAAAAACCTGAATGAATGAACATTGAGGGAAATCTTTGCGATTGTTATAATCAAGTCGTTCCGCACGCTTCCGGCAGTGAAGCAGTTTCGTTCGGTCGCGAATCCCGCCCCAACCAGCGTGAAGCGAACAGTCCTCGCAGCCTGCGGACCAGCGGGTTTCGAAACGTGGCCAGGTAGCTCAGGTGGTAGAGCGCAGCCCTGAAAAGGCTGGCGTCGGCGGTTCAACTCCGTCCCTGGCCACCATC
>JBARBI010000378.1:0-4084 GCA_049792875.1 Candidatus Sulfotelmatobacter sp. | reverse complement strand
CATAGTTACGTCCTATGTTTTCGCGGATGTTGCACCCGAACGCTCGCCTCTGCCATGAACGTCTCTCGGTATTGCTGTTCGCTTATGACAGGCAGCGATCTGCCGGATTGCGGCTCAGGTTTTGTGTTCATACATTGTGTTGGCTGGCAGTCGTCGTGATCGCAGGGCGTCGATGGCGGGTGTTCGCTGTGACAGTTCATTTCAGCACCCTCGCTCGGTAGAACGCTGAATCATCGTCCATCTTATCCCGGAAGAACTCGATGGCATTAGTTCCATTCAGAGTGACGGTGTTGGTCCAGACTGGCGCCCACGTCGCGCGGCCATCGGTGGACTTCTCCAGCACGAGCGTAACGGGCGTGTGCTGACTTGGCACCGTGCCGCTGACCTTAAATATCATCCAGACTCCGACGGCGACGCAGAACAGGACGAAACCGACCAGCAGCAGGGAATGGGGCTGAGGCGGAGGGGTGTTGGTCTGCGCGAGAATCGGCTCGGTCAGCAGGAGGCCGCACAACAGAAGGGCGATGGCGAGTTTCATGGCTTTGCTTGATAGACCGAATTGGTGATAGTGAACTCGCGCCAGTAGTCGGCGGAAGCGCGCGCCTGGCGATACTGATGAAGCTCGTAGAATCCGACTCCCATCCAGAACAGCCCGGAAAAGATGAGGACACCGATCTGCCCGTTCGTCCAGCCGCAGGACCAAACCAGGAGTTTTCGGAATAATTTCATGCGGGTTCGGGCCTCCATTTCATCAGGATCGCGCTGCTGTCCACGATCAGTCGTTTGCTGCCGTCCTCCAATGTCTCCTTGATCGCCGCGCCGCTGGACAGGTTGACCAGCACAAGGTCGCCGGGTTCGACCTCGGGAGCGAGAAACTTGTAGGATAACCTGCGGACTTGGCTGTAATCTACCGCGAGACTCGACCGCCTGCGCTTGACCCACCTTCCCGGCCCTACCGCCAGCACGCGATACTGCTTTGAGTCGTCCGTGTCCACCCAAGGCCGATGCGTGCCCAGCAGATGGATTCCGCCCGGGCTCCGGCGATTCCACGTCACCGGCCCGAGCAGCACGTCGGATTTGAGCATCCGGAGGGTCATTCTTCTTCCTCAATCGTGTCTGCGGCCCGGACCTTCACATTGTCCTTGTGCGTGTAGATCACGTTGCGACCATCCTCCAATTTGTAGATGTAGTCGCCGTCCTCGTTTTTCGATAGCTCCTCCAGGTGCTTCTGAACGGTGGTCATCAACGCGGCTTTGGCGGTAATCTCGCTGTCGGTGAGCTTCATCCGCCGGTCGCGGATGGCCGTGTAAGCCTCGGCGGCTTCTTCAATCTGTTTGATGCGGGGCGATTCGGTGCCCGGAATTTCGAGTTGATTTTTTGCCATGATGTTTAACTGCCTTTCTCGTTGTTGGTTTTACTGGGCGCGAACGTGCCGCGCGTTTTGTCCAGCCCGTCGCGAATCGCCTGATTCACAAGGGTGGTGATCGACGGCTTGAACGGACACTCGCGTTTGATCTCGGTGAGAGCATCCCAGTTTTCGTCGTCGATCCGCGCCTGCCGTAAGTTCGCTGCTTTAGTCATTGGGGCACTTTTAGCACAGTAAGCTACACGATGCAACATTTATTTATTGCTTTGTTTCAATGCGGGATTTACCCTCTCGCCATGCTTGCACTCAAGAATCGGAATATGTCGATCCCGGGCGGGCTCGGCTTCTACATTCCCGCGCTGCCCAAATGGAGGCCATCGTCGCAACCGTCCTTCAACTCGCTCTGCCAGCAGATTCTCGCCGTACGCCGCGCCAATCCGTACCTGGCCGCGAAACACAAGTGGGCATTGGACCTGCCTTCGATTGAGCAGGAAGTAGATACTTTCAACGCGAGGCTGTGTCTCGCCAACGGATGGACTCAGTACGTGCTGACCGAGGGGGCAGCACCGCCACCCCCAAAAGCGTTAAGCCCGCAGCGGCAAAGCGAGGTAAGTGCTGCGGCGGGAAGGGCGGCTAAGATTTGGGCGGGCGTCAAGACGACGAACGACTGGATTGATTCTGGTGCTCCCGCCGTCGCTGCGGAACTGGCCGAAAAGCGTGCGGCAGTCTGCGCTGCTTGTCAGCAAAACGGTCAGGGAGACTTCACCCGCTGGTTCACGGTGCCTGCCAGCGAGGCCATCAAGCGGCAAATTCAGAAAGTGAGCGAGCGCAAGCTCGTCACGTCGAAAGACGCGAAACTGAACATCTGCGAAGTCTGCTTGTGCCCGCTTCGCCTTAAGGTGCAAACACCGATTGAGTTCATCAAAGCGCACATGCCGCCCGCCGTGCTGGCCGATTTGAAGCGCGTGCCGGCGTGCTGGATACCGAAGGAGATCGAAGGCAGATGAACGGTATGATTGTGACTTGGGATCAATGGAGCAAGGCCAGCGCCCGCTGCGTGGCCGACAGGGACCACGACCCACTCGCGTTCCTTGACCTGTTCAAGAGCAAGATGGAGTTGGAGCAATCGCTCGTCAGCACGGGCCAAGTATCGGCGCACACGCTTATGATCCGTGACTGCCAGAATCAGGGAAGCGGGAATTATGGGGCTTTCGGATACCGGCCTGGGAACATCCCGTTCTCGGAATTTCTCCATCGGCGTTTTGGCGTGTGAAGACTGTAGTTGTGTACGTCCTTCCACAAGTGAACGCCGTTAAGATTTACGAACCCCTGGCGCGCCGCTTCGCCCAGAGCTATGTCCAGAATCCTCCCGGCATCGAGCCGCACGAGGTCTGGGTGATCTCCAACGGCGCGCCGATTCAGGAGCGGCAGAAGCGGTTATTTGACCCAGTGCCCTGCCAGTGGATGGAGCACAATAACGTGGGCCGTGATATTGGAGGGTTCCAGATGGCTGCGGAGAAGATCGCCTGCGATCTGCTGATTTGCTTTGGGAGCCACGTCCATTTCTGGAGACCTGGCTGGCTGGACCGCATCGTCGAAGCCTTCCTGGCCAACGGCCCGGCGCTGTACGGGCCTTGGGGATTTCACCAGCCGACTGACCACATCCGCACTACGGCCTGGTGGGTTCCCCCCGACGTGCTCAAGGCGTACCCAGCGTGGATCGGGAATGGCCAGCGCTACACCTTCGAGCATGGCGCGAATGACTCGATTACGGCATGGTGCCGTAAAACCGGCTTCCCCACGCTGCAAGTGACGTGGAGTGAGGTCCTGGACCACCAGCATTGGAAGCACGTTGACCGCGGAGACGTACTCCTGCTGGATCAATTTACAGATCGGATGGCGTGGCAATGAGACCGATCTGCGTTGCGTATCATTGTTTGCTTAGGGCTCCCACGCTCGACACTGACTGGCTATTTCAACTGCTCGCGGATCAAATGGCCTGCCTGCGCGACAGCGGCCTGGCGGATGTGGCCGAGAAAATCTTCATCGGAGTCAACGGGACCGAGCTTGACCGCATGGGCGTCAGCTTGCTCGCGCCAAAGAAGGCCGTTCTGTTCGCTTCGCCAGAGGGGAAGACGGAGCTTCCCACGCTGATCTTCCTCCAAAATTGGGTGTTCTCGAATCCGGGCTGGAACGTCTGCTATTTCCACATGAAGGGAGCGAAGTACCCCGGCAACGAAGCCTGGACGCGCTGGCGCCGCTGCATGGAGCGGGCCGTAATCTGGGGCTGGCCGGAGTGCGTTGAGCCATTGGAGCGCGGCTACGACCTGGCCGGCGCGCATTGGCTTACGCACGCGAGGTATTCAATGGTGGGCGAAGATCAACGCTACTTCGGTGGTAATTTCTTTTGGGCGACCAGCGACTACCTGCGCACGCTTCCGCAGATTGCCGAGGACAGCGACGCGGCGAGGTTCGAGGCGGAGGTTTGGGTGGGGAAGTCGCCGACGACCCCGCGCGTCATGGACTTCGCGCCTCACTGGCCAATTCAAGGATGCCGATGAAATACACGTACCACGTCTATACCCCCTTCTCTCGCTGGCAGAACCTCGTGCCGTTCACCAAGCGCCTCGACGCGATGCACGTCCACTGGCACCCCATTTTCGACGAGGACGTGCCGTTCATAATCGCGGAGTCGGACTGGATTCACCCGCTCTACTG
>JBARBI010000377.1:0-1742 GCA_049792875.1 Candidatus Sulfotelmatobacter sp. | reverse complement strand
AGGGGAGTTCCACACGGGAGGGCCGTTCACCCTGGATGCGCTGCGGCGGCTGCTGAGCAACATCTTATATACGGGGGCGGTGCGCCATCAAGGGAAGATCTACCCGGGCGAACACGCAGCCATCCTGACTCGGGATGCGTGGGAGCGGGTGCAGGGTCTGCTCCCGCATTCGACTCAGCCGCGTGGCGGAATGCGGAACAAACATCAGGCGCTGTTGCAGGGTTTGCTGCACTGCGAATGCTGCACGGCACCGATGGTGTACTCGTATGCGGCCAAGGGAGGACGGAAGTATCCCTACTACGTGTGCCGGAACGCGCAGCGGAATGGCTGGTCGGTGTGCCCGAGCAAGTCGCTTCCGGCACAAGCGATCGAGGAATCGGTGTTGGGGAGAATTCGGCAGACGGCGGGAGTCGTGGACGCAACACCGTGGGACGAAATGGATCGCTCACGCCAGATAGAGGTGATGCAAGCCGTTGTTGAGCGGGTGGGCTACAACGGCACCACGCGGCAGATCTCGATCCGGTTCCGGGAGGCCGAGGCGGCGGTCGCGGCACAGGAGGCACGGGCATGAGCGAGGTCACGTACGCGCTGGACTTCGACGTTCGGCACCGGAGCGGGCCACAGAACGCAGATACGCGCCGGGAAGTGGAAGCGTCGCAGCGTTCGATTCCGCGCATCGCGCGGCTGGTGGCGCTGGCCATCCATCTGGAAGGGCTGATCCGAGAGCAAACGATACCGGATTACGCCGCGGTGGCACGCCGGGGACGGGTGACGCGGGCGCGCATGAGCCAGATCATGAAGCTGCTCAATCTGGCGCCGGACCTTCAGGAGCAGATCCTGTTTCTGCCGGAGCTGCCGCACCTCAACGAGAGAAACCTGCGGCCGATTGTCCGGCTGACCGACTGGCACGAGCAGCGGCGCCTGTTTCGCGAACTCACCAGCCGCGGGCCGATGCCTGGGCTGATTGCCTGATCCAGATCACGAGAAACGCCCGCAGAACGCGGATGAGTTTTGGCACCATTTTGCGCTAGGAATGCGCAGTTTCTTTGTCGAAATGGGAATCGCTAGCGGCAATCGACTGAAACAAAAGGGAATAGTTGTAGCTGCGTGCGAACAAGGCTGTGGTGACGAAAGCAAAAGAGCGCGGCCAAAGGCAGATAATTCGCTTTTTGTTCGTCTAATTCACCGGCAGTTGTCAGGCGCCTTGGGCCAACCAAATCGTAACTCATTGAAATAACGAGCAATCACGATCCACGAAATTCTCTGGGAGTGACATCTGGTGCCATCTGGCGTCTCCTGAGAGGGGCCTCGAGGTTGGCACATCTGGGGAGCCAGACCCTTCCACGACGACCGCCCCGCCTTCCGGTTAACTTCCCGCCACCCTGGAATTTGCGCGAAATGGCCAATACTGCCCGAAACTTGGCTCTCTCAGGGGCCGCGCCGAGAGTGGCCGACCGACCACGACGTCCCGACTTGGGCCATCTAGGCTCGGGTTTCTCAGACTCTCCGATAAGGCCGCTCGTTTGGTTAACGGGCGGTCTGCACGCCTGCGCCCACGTGTGGTCCCCGTCACAGGACCGACAACGCAAGCCACTAAGAACAATAGGCCCTCCGTTGGTCCGCACGCCGCTAGAGTGGATGTTTCCGTGGATCGGCGTCGATGGAGTATTCTGAAGGGTCGAGAGCCGGTGCGGCAAATGGCGAGGGCAGACCTTCTCAAAAAGCTATTTACGGGGTACCAA
>JBARBI010000376.1:0-3778 GCA_049792875.1 Candidatus Sulfotelmatobacter sp. | reverse complement strand
TGTTGCCGCGCGTGTAAATCAACGCCTATAATCCGCATCGAGGCCTCCTTCGACTCGAGCGCTGTTAGGGTGAACACCGAAACAGTTTACTCGGGCCGCTGTGAGGCCGCTCTCGTTATGACATCAGATTCCGATAATCGCGTATATCAGGCCCTATCCGATCTGGGTCGCGGATTACTTCCGGGTTCCCCGTTATCCGCCCACGATCAGCAGCAGTCTCCAAACGGGAATTCCAATATCCGCCCATCGAGACTTTTGGAAAGTCAGCGGGCACTTGTCCGGTTAGCCCGTTAACCAAGCACTGGGACAGTAACCGTTGGGAAACCGCGCCACCGACAATTGGGCACTTGGATGGCTTCGCCGGTGTCCAATGTATTAATGAAACTGATTCGGCGGTCGTTACATTTCGGCCTCGTCCTCGCGACGCTGGCGGGTTGCATATTCGGCGTCTCTTCATATCGGTTGAAGCGCAGTGCAGACGCTGTTGTCCGTGTCGCGTATGAACTTTCAGAGAAGGAGCCACCACCGACACTCCAGGATGTTCGTCAGCGATTTGGGAGCGCATTGAAGCAGCCTGATCCGTGTACGGCTTATGGTTGTGGGTATCAGATCATGTTGTACAACCGAGCGCTGGCAGCCGTTCATCTCCCATACGCGGTTCTCAGATCGTACTTTTGGGCGAGAAATGGCGTCATTGATGACAACAGACTGGAATTCTGGACGGTGGGCAGCCAAGGCGTAATGGCTCTATCCTACGTTGAAGTCAAGTACTGCGACCAATGCGATTCAGTCGTGATTGTCCCATGGGAGGGCTCGTCACCGTTGAGTGCGACTGGGTCAGTAGAGATCGGCTCCGTTTCCAGCGCCAATATGAAGCGCATCGCTCTCGCATTAGACACCGGGTGCCTAACGAGGCTGGGCGGATGCACCAACATTGCCGAGCTATCCCCGAAGGTCTGGCAGCAAACCTCGTCCCGAACGATCAGTTGCCGACTTCCCACCCATGAGGGCGTCATCGACAAAGCGTCACATCAGCGTTAGAGCGGGTTGGAAACCCGGAAGTAACTCTCAGGGTCAACTCCCGAGAACTCATGCCGGCTCAACCGGCCAATGCCACACCCTCTAATCAGAAGAAGAAAAACAATAAATTTGCAAAATTAAAGCTGGGGCTGGGGAGCGACTGCGCCGCGCCTTTCGATGTACGCGGATCGTAGCATCATGGCCACACAAGCGATGAATATGCCCGTAGAACCCGGCCATCTCTTCGGGGACATTCCTGCTTTGTTGCTTGTAGCCGTGGTTATAGCGGTGCTAATGCCCCCTGATGTTGCTGCGGAAATGGCAACTACCGTGGCATAGAAGTAAACCTTAGTAAGCTTAAAAAGGAGTCTATCTTTAGAGCGCGTTAAGAAACGCGATCAGATCGGCCTTCTCTTGGGCTGTAAAACCTATGTTGAAACGCTTGTCGTAGAATGTAAGGACATCCGCAAGGCTTTCGGCAGAACCATTGTGAAAATAGGGAGCGCGGCTGGCGAGTCCGCGAAGAATGGGACCCTTCACTTTTCCAATGTCCGCCCATTTCCCGGTAATCAGTGCGCGTCCCGGATCGGTGGTCTGTACAGTTTCGCCTGTGGTGTTGTTCTTCAAGGTGAAGACTGGGAGGTAGCTGACATCCAGCGGACTCGCCGGGTCTGCTACTCCGATGTTCAACGGCGCTGAAACGGAATGGTCGCCCACGTTGGGCGAGTCATGACAGGTTCCACACGTGCCGGAAAACGACGCCGGGAGCCCGACCACATCGTTTATGCCTCCAACTCCAGAAATTGTGATCGGTTTCGAGTTGAACAGGGCTTGACCACGGGCAATGCTGGCTCGCCGGCCAAGCGTGTCCGTCCAAGCGTCATACAAGTTGAAGATCTTGGGGTTGAACGCTGCTCCAGTCGGATTCAACATAAAGCTCGAAGGGAAGGAATCGTTGATGCCAATAAAAAACTGTTGTGAGGCGAGCGCCACGGGACCACCGGATGCTCCACCCTCATTCAGAAAACCCGCAAAGTAGTCGATTGCCTGCGCCGTTCGCAAGGACGTCTCGAAATTCACGATGTCTTGCACCTGCGCGGGCGTGGGCACTGCGCCTTGCGCGTGTCCCGTGGTGGCGTCGATGGCTTGCTGTGCCAAGTCCGCCATCAACACATTGTCGGGGTCGGGGTAGGTGATTTTCTGCGTCGTCGGTGGCGTAGACTCGCGACCGTCCGACATGAGGGTGCTCAGGAACTTCAGATTTGTCGCTGGCAGCGGACGGCGGTACATCGAAAGCGTCGAGGTGTCGCTGCATCCGTAGGGGTTACTCACGTTTTGCACAGTGAACTCGGCGCCGGCAGGCGCGGGTAAGAAAATGCGAATCAGACCTCTGCTGAGTAACAAGCTGTAGGCTTTACGCCGCCCCTCCAGCGTCGAAGTGTCGATGTCATGGTCGCAGTTCGAGCCGTCGTTGGTTCGGAAGATTGGATCTAAACCTTGGGTCAGGAGGAAACGCACCTGGACTTCGACTGCGGATACACTCCAGCCCTCCGTGGGCAAGTGGCAGGAGGCGCAGGACCGCCCATTCGTTCCGAGGGATTGGAAGAAGGCTCCGGTCAAACTAATCGGCGCGTTATTGACGTTGTAGGTTTCCAGAAATCCGCTGCCGTTGGGAAGCAGGGCCTTGTTGGGGAGCGATTGCGCGCCAGCGCTCAACCCCATAATCAGACCCGAGATAGCCACGGCGATCGTCTTGAGCTTTGTCATGGTGTTTAGGCCGCCTTTCCGATCAGAGTTTTCGCATTAGCTGGATTACATCGAATGAACTGGAATTTCCTTGAAAATTAAGTTCAATTCAAGGGGATGCGGGTGGCACTGTATGCGGAACAGGTGTTATAAACTAGACCCTAAAAAGACTATGGATTGTCTTACCCAATCTGTGCAAGGGATGTGTTATGGGCCTACAGTATCGTCCGATGCGGCCAAAAGATGTCGCTGAATGCGCTGAGATCGTAGTGACGCACCCGGTGATCGGTCAGCGGTACCGAGGGTGCGGAACGGCGGACTTGCGCGCGGCGTGGCTCCGCCTACTCGACTCCGAAGCCGCGAAAACCGCGGTTTTTGAGGAATCGGAGGGATCTCGCGTCGCAATTCGGGGAATCGGAATGAGCGTTTTTGTTGGCGATGATTTCATGCGCGAGTTGAAGACGCCGCCACTTTTCTGGTTTGGTCCCGAGCTGGCAAAGCGGATTATGGGGGGCGATTCTCCCGTACTTTCCGAGAAACAGGTTCGCGAAGCAAACTCGAAAAAGGGGCTCAACCTCGTCGTATGGGAAGGTCTTCCACGGCCTGGATTCCATAACAGGCCCGATATTTATCACCTCATGGTGAATTCGTTCATTGAGGTACATCGAGGGTTTTTGTTGAAAGAAATGATTACCTCGCAGTTGGAAAGCACGGAGCGGTTGCAGTGGGCGTTGAATGCCGGCGGGTTGTTGTGGAACCCGTCGGAAGGCCGCTACGCACCTTGTTCGGAAGGGAAACATCAAGAAGTTGTCAAGCAGCCCCATATTGTTGGCATGACTCGAGACGACGAGTCTAGCCGGCCCGGCTCGTGGGTTGGCATCCTCTTCAACTATCATCCGCCAAAGTGCGGCTTTAGCCGGGGCGAACAGAGGCTGCTGGTTTCAGCACTCTCAGGGGGAACGGACGAAGAACTGTCCGATCTTCTGGGCATCTCGATTTCTACCGTTAAGAA
>JBARBI010000375.1:0-2581 GCA_049792875.1 Candidatus Sulfotelmatobacter sp. | reverse complement strand
ACGCTCGAACTCCCGCTCTTGCAAAGCGCGTAAGAGTTTGGGTTGAAGTTCTAGCGGCATGTCGCCAATTTCGTCCAGAAAGAGCGTGCCCCCATCCGCAAGCTCGAATCTGCCCTTTTTTTGCATCAGGGCTCCGGTAAACGCTCCTCTCTCATGCCCAAACAGTTCGCTCTCCAGCAGGCCGGCCGGAATCGCCGCGCAATTCAATTTCACGAGATTGCGGTTGTGCCGAGGGCTGAGTTCGTGAATCGCCCGCGCAATGAGTTCCTTCCCGCTCCCGGTCTCGCCGCAGATCAAGACTGTGGCGTTGGTGGGAGCCACTATCTCCACTTGCGAAAGGACCGCGCGCAAGCCGCCGTGCCGCCCGACAATTGTGTCCAGAAATGAGGCCTCAGCCTGTCCCGGCTCGTACGTCAGTGATTCATCGGCCAGAGGAAAAACGCCGTTTGTCGGTGGAACTCCCTGATATCCATTGAAATGAGTGAAACTCGGTGCCGCTGCGCTCATCTTACCCCCTTCAAGACTGGTCAGAATGACCGTTCTTTGCACGGGAGTGTGCTCGAAGTCCCGCCGGCGGGCAACCCCACATCGGTGGTTCGTGGACACCACATCGGTTTGCGGTGTGCACTGTGCCGAGGGAGTGTGGGACCCCTTTTTTGGGGAAGGAACGCACTCAAAATAGGGGTTGGCGCTAACTCTTTCGGTCCGGAAGCTCGACGCGCTTCCATCCAAACAGGTGAGCGTCAACCGACCAGGCCCCGGGTCCCAGGAGGGCCAGGGCAGCACCGAAAGTTCCTAAGAAGATACACGTCCAAGGATCGGCAGGATGCAGGAAGGCTTTCCACAACGCAAGGATCGCCAGAACGGTTCCTGCCGCGGGGGTCCACAGGCCGACAAGCAAGAGAATTCCTACAACTCCGGTGAGCACATTCAGTATGGTTGGTCCAACCGGGGGACCGCCGCGGAGTGCCATCGCAGCGTGAAACACCAAGGCGATGCCTGCAACCACTCGCTGCAAGAGAAGACCCAGGCCAGGCGCACCGTGGGCGAAAGTTGAGAAAAGTCGACGCATGACATGATCAAGATTACGCAGTCCGCTCTGCAGATATAACCCCCAAACGGCCCGAGCGAGGGACTCTTTCGAGCGAATTACAACTGGATGATGCCGCGTTTCACCCCGATCATGGCGGCCTGGGTGCGGTCTTTTGCGCCCAATTTGGACAGAATGTTTCGGACTTGGCCTTTGACCGTCTCTTCGCTTATCGATAGCTGCTCTGCAATCTCTTTATTTGCATTCCCTGCAGCAATCAGCCGCAGCACACGAACCTCGGCCGGTGTGAGTGCGTCGTCGGTGGCGTGCTCGGCAAGTTCGTAGGAGACCTCAGCGGAAATCGCCTTTTTGCCTCCATGGACGGCCCGGATGGTTCCCAGCAATTCCTCATGCAACGAACTTTTCAGCAGGTAGCCCCGAGCGCCCGCTTTGATTGCCCGCAGCACCTGGGCATCCCCGGCATACGTAGTTAGCATGATAATTCGCGCGTCCGGGACTTCGTCGCGAATCGCAATTAACGCGTCTAGCCCACTCATTACTGGCATCTGGATGTCCATCAGCGTAATGTCCGGATGCTGTGCCCGGAACTGCTGGATCGCCTCGCGTCCATTCGAAGCTTGGCCAATAACGCGCATGTCCGGCTGACCACCGACGAGATTAGCAACACCCTCACGTACGATTGGATGGTCGTCGGCCACCAGAATCCGAATCGGACTCGCCTCGTCGCTCATGGCTTTTTCCCTGTGCCTTGCCCGGATAGCTTCGCAAGAAGCTTCTCGGTTAAGGACATTTTCTGTCCCTCAGTAGCTGTCGTGTACGCGCGTGCAGCAGGAATGCTCAGTTCCACTTCCGTGCCGGCGCCCAGTTCGCTCCACACTGTCAGCTTGCCGCCTATGAGCTTGGCTCTTTCCCGCATGCCACGCAAGCCAAAGTGCCCTTCGCGGCCGTCGTCGCTCAGTAGCTTCGGGCCGATGCCCTTGCCATCGTCGCGGACCCGCACCCGTAGCCGCCGGTCGTCGTAGTGGATTTCCACCTCGATCTGTTTTGCCTCGGCATGACGGAACGCGTTACGTATGCCCTCTCCGGTTACACGATAGACTTCGTCGCGAAGAATCGGATGCAAATCGCGCGGCGTGCCTTCCACATGCACTTGAAAGGCGGTAGAGTTCGCGTTGGCCGCAAGCTCTTCCCCGAGTGTCCGCATTGCCGAGGCAAGGTCGTTGGTCTCGACTACCGAAGAGCGCAACCCCTGTATCGCCTCCCGCCCCTCGACGATGGCATGCTTAGCCTGATGCATTGCTTTCTCAAGTGTCTTCCTGGCTTCGGCGGTCGGCGCCTCGCCGGGATGTTCCGGCAGTTGGTTTATGCCAGTCTGAAAATGCAGCATGACTCCATGGAAGTTTTGAAGCAGCGTGTCGTGCAGATCGCGGGCGATGCGGGTCCGCTCGCCGACGCGCTCTTCCAGGCGCATGTTGAACTGTTGCGCGAGTTGCCGCAACCGCAGTTGGTACAGCGCCCACAGCAGTGCCA
>JBARBI010000374.1:0-6030 GCA_049792875.1 Candidatus Sulfotelmatobacter sp. | reverse complement strand
CTCTTTGAGGGCCGGGTCGTTGAAGCGGATTCGGGCCGGATGGCCTGTACCGTAACCAACTCCCGGGACTTTACCTACTCGGTGGACAGTGTGCTATTCGGGTTTGCTCCTCCTGGCCGAGTAAAAGTGGCATATCCGGGTTGTGCAAAATCGCAAGCGCCGCATCCTTACAGGGGCGCTGTGCTGGTACTCGCGACGTTCTATGGTCATGATCTCTGGGGCAGCCGGAGAGAATTGGTTCTTCCCTCGACCCGATCGAATCTACGAGAAGCGCAATCCCTTCTGAACGCCGATTTGAAAAACAAGATTTCACGATTCATGCGTCACCACGGACCTCCGCATAACAATCGGGTGTTGGTGTTCGCAGGAACCGTGCGTGAACCAGTTCCGCACCTGCAAGAACCAATCGTCTGCAAAGTACAACCGCTCTTTGCCGTTAACTATGATGTCGAGCAGGTCTTGCACGGCGAGTGGACGGACAAACAAATAGTGGTGGACTTCGGCGCTTGCTCGAACCTTCCCGACCCGCCGATTCGGGCCGGGCAAAGCATGATTGTTTTTGCTCTTGTGTCGCAGGGGCAGCGATCGCAGGTCTATGGATATCTTGACTTGTTGTTCGCACCAGAACAGATGGTGCAAGTCAGAGCCGCGCTAAGTTCGCGGTGAGCTATCCCATTCTCGTTCCCAGAGACAAATCGCGGGGTTCCCTCAGTGAATCGACCTCCTGGTGACGACTGATGCAAAATCCAATTCCGTCCCGGATGCATCGGGAGTCGGCCCCGACAATCGACGACAAAATGCGACATTCCAGTCCAGTCGTAGCCTGTCGATTGCATCGATGGAGAAGCCGTGCTACTTTCCCTGCCCGAGTGTTCAGACCCCCTCTTTTGTTGCCTGAACCGTGCAGCAATGAAAACGAAAGGGTTCAGAACGAGAAGGCCTGATCACCACGTACCGGATGTGAGTTTTAGAGATAATGAAAGGGAAATTCAACTATGAAAAACACAACTCTCTGGGCTTGTGTTGCCGTGACTCTCTCGGTGGCGCTTGCGGTTTCGTTTCGACAACCGATGTCTGCTCAAGCCGGAACTGGGGAATCGGAGAAGTCCGGTTTGAATACCGTTTCGCTCAACTTCACGACAGCGCAAATTAATCCCCTTGAGAGCAACCAAGTGGTTCGCGCGTTTGTGCCCACCGGGAGTACGAGCGTGAACTGTCTTGTAAGCCTGAATGAGCAAAATTCAACCAGTTTCCCGGTTGTGTTCTGTGGAGAAAGAAACCCTTCTGCTTTCGGGAACGTTCCCGGGGTACTGGTTTCTGTATTCTACCCAGAGCCGGTTCCTCCCGACTTTGTGCTGAGCGTCACTCTCTATCAGCAAGGGGCCAAAAAATACGGCGCGCCCGTATTGTGTAATGGGAACGACGGCTGCTGAACGATCCGAATCGGCAAAGTTAGGAATACTTCAAGAGGCGCTATTCAGGTGTTCTTGACTTTGCCGTAGCAGTTAGGCCGCCCGCTCGTTAGCTCTTGCCCAATTTTCGCCATCTGCCTTGGGCTTTAGGATAGGGAACCCTGGGTCTTTCAGAAGGCGAAGACCAACTCACTTGCGGCAGCCCGATCCGACGCAGCAGGTCGGAGAAGCGCGGGTCGGAGTGGATCGGGTACCAGAAGGGATCGACGGCCAGCCAAGCGATTTGATTGGAGTGCTCCTGGTAGGCCTTTTCCAGCCAGTGAAAAGTCTGATCTTTGTCGCCAAGGCCCGCATAGATGGTCGCGATGAAATAGAAATCGACGTAGGAGTGTGCGGAGAGATCCTCGAATTCCCGGACCAGTTTCAAGCATCGGTGCGTCTTCCGGAGAGGGCGTAGAGCCAGCCCAATTGACTGGCAGCATTCTGGTTGTCGGCGGTGACGGGAAGGATCTGCTCTTTCACTTTCTCGAATTCGGCAAGGGCGGGCCCATACTGTCCATTTGAGGTGTAGGCCGTCGCGAGTTCTGTATGCCCGAGCGTGCCCCCTGGATCGAGTTCGATCGCTTTCTGAAGGGATGCGATTGCCTCGACATAGCGACGGCTTACCATGTAGTTGTAGCCTACATCTTCGCTGATGCCGGAGGAGAGCGGGTCAAGTTCCTGTGCCCGTTGGCCTTCGGCAATGCTTTCGCGAAACCGGGCCTGCATCGCCAGGCCGACGGAATAACGGGCATGAGCGATTGCGCTGTTCGGGTTCAGTTCGTTGGCCCGCTTGAATTCCCGTTCTGCGGTCGACCAGTCCCAGTCGTAATACCACGTGGCAAGAGCCAGATTCGCATGAGCGTCGGCGATCGTGTCGTCGATTTCCAGCGCCTTGGTCGCCGCTGCCTTCGCCTGGGGGAAGCTTTCCCCGGGCGAGAGGAAGGTCAAGGCACCAAGCGAATCATAGGAGTCGGCGAGGCCAGCGTACGCTAGAGCGTTTGCCGGATCTTGATCGATGGCCTGCTGGAAGTACTTGACGGCTTTGGTGAGCCCTTCGATGGACTCTTTGCTGGAGTGATACCGGCCGAGCAGGTAGAGCTGGTGCGCCTCCGGGTTCTCGGAATAGTGCTTGCCCAAATACGGAGGGGCCGCGCCTGTAGGGCCCGCTCGCAATTTTTCCGAGATCGATTTGGCGATCTCTTGCTGCACAGCCAGTGCGTCGGCCAGTTTGCGGTTGTACTGAGCGCCCCAGAGGTGCCGGTCGTCGCGGGCATCCACAAGTTCAACGCTGACGGAGAGATCGTCGCCCCGGCGAGTCAGACGACCGGTGACCAAGGCCTGGAAGCGGTACACGCGGACTGTCCGCCCAAAAGTGGCCGCGCTCTACGGGTTCGGCGGAGGATTCAGATACTCGCAGTGCTCGACGCACTTCACCGTCTCGACCTCGACGTCGGCTTTCTTGTGGCCGGAAAAGTCGATGTCGGGGAGGATCAGCAGTGTTTGCGTGCCATTGGCGACATTAAATGTGCAATGAAAGCTCATCGACTGGACGCCACGTTCCTTGCAACCGGTTTTGTCGAGGGCGTCGGTGAGGGGCACGGTCTTGTCGTAGACCTGATCTGCAAGATGCGATGGGAGCAGAGCGACTGTCAGGGGAATCGGTGACTTGATCTTTACGTTGAGTTCCTGGCCGTCGTGGTCGGGAGTCATCAGGCTGTAGACTTTGGGCGCCGGTGTAATCTGGTATTTTTCGTCCAGAATGCGGCGCCAGTGGAACTCGGGCTGGATGCAGTTGTCGACACAACTCCAGCTGTAGTACTGGATGTGGAGATCGTTGGGGGAAATGAATTGCCGGACGCTGGGGCCGAGGATGGCCCCGATGGTGGAGACGATGGGCTTCTCTGGCTTGCGCTCGTCGCGGAACGTGAGAATCATGGGGCGCTCGGATGGAAGATGGCACTCGTAAATCGTGCTGGTGACATGGTCCTTCACGCAGAGGAAGCTGAAATTCACGGGGGCGTCGGGGTGCCGCATCGCGTTGGTCCACTCGTCGGCCCAAGCCATCGCTACGGTGACGGGAAATCCGGACTCGATACCGATGTGCATGTTGCCGCCTCCGGCAGCGGGATAGTAGACGCGCCCGGCGTGAAGGCTGGCGGGCTCCATGGGGATGGTCTCGCTGTTGGCGGGAGTCCAGTCGAAAACACGGTCCTGCCCGAAAGTGAGCGTGGCGAGGGTGCAGAGGACCGCGGCAATGATGGCGGAGTTTCTCATAATAACTAAGTATTTGCGCGGTGAAGCCCTGTACATAGCGAATTCGCAACGACGTGGTTACGGAGGTACTAAACAGGCGTGAATCCTGCGCGAAACGGATTCCCTCGACTTGGCGACTTGAGTGAGGGTGTTGCGCGGCAGCCATTTCGCAACGTCGACCAAAACACTAAAGGCGTGCTTAACTGGCGATAATCCCGCTATCGCTGATTGAGGGGTTCTGAGGCCTGTTTTCGACAGTTCGAGTCATCGTTCATCCCGAACGTGCTCTAGCAAGTGCTTCGACAAGAGTGTCGACATCACTTGCGTCGTTGTAAGGGGCTAGCGAGATCCGAATGCGTCCGCCACGTGTACCGCACACTATATTCTGACTACGAAGTCTTACCACAATTGCTTGTGCGCTTTCGCGAGGGCGGCCCAGTGAAATGATGTGTGGAGACCCGGCAGGATCGCCAACCCTACGAAACGGTTGCCAACCGTACTTGCTGATGTCGCTAGCCAACATTGCTGCCAAACTCTGTGCGTGTGCCTCAATTCGAGCTTCACCCAAGGACAACAACTGCTCAACTGCTATCACCAGACTAGCCATAGAGGCATACGCCATGGTTGATTGCGTGTAGCGCCGCGCATCATTAGCTAGCGACACAGAGGTCGCATCAAACTTAAAAGGGTCCGATGCGCCCATCCAACCCGGTAAAGGGGGTGTTTGCTCAAGCAAGCGTGGCGACATGATCGCTAGTGCAACGCCTCCATGTCCACCAAGCCATTTGTAGCCGCTGGCCACAACGGCATCAGCATCCCACGCCGCTGAGTCCACCCGCATTGCACCTGCTGCTTGCGTAGCGTCTACGATCAAACGTGCCCCAACCTGGACCGTGCTTTGATGCAAGCGAGAAATATCCACTACTGTACCCGTAGCGTATTGCACACTGCTCACGGCGACCACAGACGTATCCTCATCAATTGCCTCAACGAGTACATCGGTCAGATCACACGTAGGCTGGTCATCTACAAAGCGCACGGTATGGTCTTTGCGAGCAGCCAGACGAAGCCAAGGCCGAGTTATCGCAGGAAAGTCTGATGAAACGGCCAAGATTGTGCTCTTTGGTCTTGGCTGAAGCAACATCGGAAGTTGCCCCAACATCTCACTTGCGCTTGCGACGATCGCGACTTGCGCGGAATCGCAATGAAACAATCGCGATGCGCGCTCGCGGAGCGTTTCGCAGTATGCCACCTCATCCCTATCGGACATGTAGAGGTTGCCATGCCTGGCTACACTGTCTATGAAAGTGTGCATTGCGGTTACTGCCGGTTGACCGATCAATCCGAGGGATGCCTGATTCAAGTACACACCTTGAAGGAGGCTGGGATAATCCAATCGATCAAAAAGAGACGAGATCATCACGGATGACAACCCTGGTTGTGAGCGACTAGATCCTAAGCGGTCCTGCTGAGGTCGAAGTGGAGAAAATTGTCAGCATATACTGCGCTGCCTCATTCTCGAAGGCGAGCACATCGAGAAGAATCCCGCCCGGTTTGGGATTTAGAAAACTGGACGAACGGATAACTGCCCACAATTGCCATAGTGATTCCGCTTACCGGGCGCCTGCGCTGGCGGAATCGTTGCTGGTCGTAGAGCGAGCGGATGTTGACTTTTGCTTGTCAACCCATTCGCGGGTACGCTGATCGAGAACGTCCAGCGGAAGCGCGCCGCCGCTGAGGAGTTCGTCGTGGAAGGCGCGAATGTCGAACTTCGTGCCCAGCTGATCTTTCGCGTATTGGCGGAGCTTGAGAATTTCGAGCTGTCCGAGTTTGTAAGCGAGAGCCTGTCCGGGCCAGGCAATGTAGCGGTCGACCTCGCTCTGAACATTGGGTTCATCCATGGCCGTGTAACGATGGAAGTAGTCCACCATCTGATCGCGGGACCAGCGTTTTTCGTGAACGCCGGTATCGACGACCAGTCGGATGGCACGCCACATCTCGTTTTCCAGTCGCCCATAGTCGCTATAAGGATCCTGATAGCGCCCCACCTCTTTGCCGAGGCGTTCTGAGTAAAGAGCCCACCCCTCAACGAAAGCGGTGTAGTCTTCATACTTCCGGAATTGCGGCAGATCCACCAGTTCCTGCGCCAGGGAAAGCTGGAGATGGTGTCCGGGGATTCCCTCGTGGTACGCGATCGCCTCGACATTCAGCAAGAGGCGGTGCTCGGGATCCCATTCGTTGACGTTGATATGTCCTGGGCGTGAACCGTCTGCCGTGCCATCGGTGTAGTCGGCCGGGACAGCATTCTTGGAACGTGAAGCTT
>JBARBI010000373.1:0-19312 GCA_049792875.1 Candidatus Sulfotelmatobacter sp. | reverse complement strand
GATCCAGTCAGTGGGCGGCAATTGAAGATAGTGATCGAGAATGTGAAACAAGATGGAATCGAAGGCACCGTCTTCTTCGGCATTGGTCAGCACGACGACGCCGAGATTCTCTTCAGGCACGAGCATGACGCGGGACACGAACCCCGCGACTCCTCCAGTGTGGCCGATAAGTTTGCGGCCGTGGTAGTCGCGCAGACCCCACCCTAAGGCGTAATCGGCGAAATTGGATTTCAGGCCAGCCAAGGACGGCGGGGGATCACTGAGGGGGAGAATCGTTTGCGGCGACCACATCTCTTTGGATCGCTGCTCGCTGAACAGGCGGCCGTCGCGGTCCGCGAACTTGCCACGGTTGAGCTGCAACTGTATCCATTTAGCCATATCGGCGGCGCAGGAATTGATCGCGCCCGCCGGACCGGCGTTGTCGAGAATTTCGAAGTGGATGACCTGCAGCTTGCCGTCCATGCGCGAATGGGGAAAGGCGACGTTGTCCCCGGGTCTGATCGTGGCGTTGGTAACGTTCGAGTGGGTCATGTCGAGCGGTTTGAAGATGCGCTGTCGAATGTAGTCGTCCCAGGAGACGCCGGTCACGGCAGGGATGATCTGTCCGGCCGTCATGTAGAGGAGATTGTCGTAGGCGTAATGACTACGGAAACTGGAAGCCGGCTTCATGAAGCGTAGTTTGTAAATGATCTCTTCGCGCGTATAGGTCGAGTGCGGCCAGAACAGCAGATCGCCTTCGCCCAGTCCCATTCCGCTGCGGTGGGTCAGCAGGTCACGGATGGTCATCTCGTGCGAAACGTAAGGGTCGTACATGACGAAGCCGGGGAGTCGCTGGTAAACAGGATCGTCCCAGGAGAGCTTGCCTTCATCCACCAGAGTGGCCAGGGCAGCGGTGGTGAATGCCTTGGTGTTCGAGCCAATGCCGAACAAGGTGAATTCGTCGACCGCAGTAGGATCGCCTGATTTACGGACACCGTAGCCCTTGGCGACAACAATCTTGCCGTCCTTTACGATGGCGACGGCCATTCCGGGGACGTCGAACGTCTTCATCGACGATGTGACGTAGGCGTCGAGGTCGGCTGGAGGTGTGATGGGGGCTGGCTGCGCCAACGCCCAACCTACAAGGCTTACTGCAACGAATTCGAGCGCGAGCCGTCTTAAGTAAGCGAGTAGCATGTGCTCTCCGCAGAAGGAATACATTGCGAGAATTGCGACGCGGAGATTAGAACACAGAACCGGCAGATTCTCCGAGACGACGCGGCGACCGGGTGACCCATGCGCTTCCTTTTGGGGTGGGTCGGAAGGTTGGCTCAACGGGTGGAGGCGCAGCGCGAGGTCGAGTGGATTTCCGATTTTCTTCCGGTTGAAACGCGGCTGTACAAACCCACAGGCTTCGTATACAAACTCTGAAAGCGGTGTGCGGCGCGTTTTTTCGGGGGCCCAATTCTTTGTACCTCAAACCGAAAACACTTGACGAGGCAATCTCTCTGCTGGCTACGCCAGGCGGGCAGATTCTGGCTGGAGGGACGGATTTTTATCCGGCGCTGGGCGAACGCCTGCCGCAGGGGAGGGTCGTCGACATTACTGCAGTGGGTGAGATTCGCGGCATAGTCACTGAGGGCGAGAAGGTTCGTATTGGCGGGCTGACCACGTGGAGCGAGATTATTCGCGCGCCGCTGCCGCATTGTTTTGATGCGCTCAAAGCGGCGGCGAGGGAAGTCGGCTCGGTGCAGATTCAAAATCGCGGAACGGTGGCGGGGAACCTGTGCAACGCATCTCCGGCGGCGGATGGAGTGCCGCCGCTGCTCGCATTGGATGCCGAGGTGGAGCTGGCGTCTGCGGCGGGAAGGCGCCGCATGCCGCTAGCGCAGTTTCTCGTGGGCAATCGCAAGACCTCGCGACGTCCGGGTGAAATTCTGGCGGCGGTGCTGGTACCGAGGTGCATGGAAAATGCGGCTTCGGCGTTTCTGAAACTGGGCGCGCGGAAATATCTGGTGATTTCCATCTCGATGGTGGCGGCGGTTCTACTCGCGGATGAAACTGGCCACGTTGCCGAGGTCCGCGTCGCGATAGGCTCCTGTTCGGTGAAGGCGCAGCGGCTGGGAGACTTGGAAAAGCATCTGGTGGGTTTGCCGGCGGAAAAGGGAATCGGCGCTGTGGTGAGGACCGAACATCTTTCGACTCTTTTGCCGATTGATGATGTGCGCGCCACCGCCGACTACCGGCGCGACGTCTCGTTAACGCTGGTGCGGCGAGCGCTGGAAGCGTGCGTGGGGAGCCGCTGAGATGGCAACCACCGAAACACCGTCGGCGGCGGAGTTGATTTCGTTTTCGGTGAACGGCCATGCGGTAGAGGTGAGGGCTTCGGGAGCGCGGCGACTCTCCCGCGTACTTCGCGACGATCTTCGGCTGACGGGAACGAAAGTGGGTTGCGATGCGGGCGACTGCGGAGCCTGTACCGTCCTGCTGGATGGGCAGCCCGTCTGCTCATGCCTGGTGGCAGCGGGACAAGTTGCGGGATGCGAGATCACAACGGTGGAAGGGCTGGCAGGACGCTCTCCGCTGCCTGGCCGCTTGCAACAATCTTTTCTTTCCCATGGCGCGGCGCAATGCGGCGCATGTACTCCAGGGATGCTCATCGCGGCGACCGCGCTACTGGAAAGGAATCCGTCTCCCGGGGAAAGCGAAGTGATGGATGCCATTGGCGGTGTGCTCTGCCGCTGTACCGGGTATCGGAAGATTATCAGCGCGATTGTCGAAGCCGCCACGAGCGTCGCGGACGATGCGTCCCCTGTGGCGGGTTCAGCGGTGGGTGCTCGCCTGGTGCGGCTCGATGGCAAAAAGAAAGTCGAAGGTACTGAGATTTTCGGCGCGGACGAAACTCCCGCCGGAGCACTCGGAGTACGCGTCGTTCGGTGCCCTCATCCCCGGGCAGGGTTTCAGTTCGGCGACCTGGATCTGTTTATCGCGGCGCATCCGGGTGTGACGCTCGTGCTAACCGCGAAGGACGTGCCCGGCATCGACTGCTATGGCGTCATTCCCAGATATGCGGACCAGCCAGTCTTTGCTCACAAGGAGGCACGCTTTCGCGGGGAAGCGGTTGCTGCCATAGTCGGCGCGGCGGACGCGCTGGAAGCTCTCGATCTGGCCGAGTTCCCGGTGCAGTGGGAAGCGTTGCCGCCGCTGAAGACGATTGAGGAGGCACTGGCGCCGGCTGCCCCTCGGATTCATGGGCACCGCGAAGAGAATGTTCTGGTACGCGGGCGTGTGGTTTGCGGAGACGTGGAAAAGGCTCTCGCCGCCGCGGACGTCATAGTCGAGGGCGAGTACGAGACGGGATTTGTCGAACACGCCTACATCGAACCGGAAGCGGGCTTTGCGCGGCGCGGTGGCGATGGCATCGAGATTCAAGCCTGCACGCAATCTCCGTACATGGATCGCGATGACATCGCAAAGATTCTGGGAATTGCGCCGGAGAAGGTGCGAATCATCCCGACGGCGGTTGGCGGAGGGTTTGGATCGAAGCTCGATCTATCGGTGCAACCGTTTGTTGCGCTCGCCGCGTGGAAGTTGGGGCGGCCGGTGCGGATGGTGTATTCGCGGACGGAGTCGATGGTGTCGACCACGAAACGGCATCCGGCGCGTATGCGACTGCGTGCCGGGAGCACGCGACAGGGCAAACTGACGGCGCTTGACTTTGTGGCGGACTTCAATACGGGCGCGTACTCTTCGTGGGGACCAACCGTAGCGGGCCGTGTGCCAGTGCATGCCTCGGGACCGTACCGGGTTCCGCACTATCGCGCCCTGACTCGCGCCGTGCACACCAACATCGTTCCAGCCGGGGCGTTTCGGGGGTTCGGCGTGCCCCAGGCGGCGATTGCCCAAGAGCAGCTTTATGACGATCTCGCCGACCGCGTTGGAATCGACCGGCTCGAGTTTCGAATCCTGAACGCGCTGGACAACGATACCCCAACCGTGACCGGACAGGTGCTGGGCGAAGGCGTGGGTATTCGGGCGTGCTTCGAGGTGCTGCGGCCAAGATGGCAGGCGGCGCGGGCCGAAGCAGCGGCATTCAACGCCAGAGCGCTTGGGCCCATGCGGCGGGGTGTTGGGGTAGCCGGCATGTGGTATGGGTGCGGCAATACATCACTGCCGAATCCGTCCACGGTGCGCATCGGGCTGAAACGAGATGGGCGCATCGCATTGCATCAGGGAGCGGTGGACATCGGGCAGGGATCGAACACCATCGCGACCCAGATCTGCGCCGACGCCCTGGTCGCCCCGGTGACGCAGTTCGATTTGGTTTCAGGCGACACGGCAATTTCCCCCGATTGCGGCAAGACCTCGGCCTCGCGGCAGACCTTCGTGACTGGCAAAGCGGCACAGATGGCGGGAAGCAAGTTGCGCCGCCAGATCCTGAAGCTAGCGGAGGCATGTGAGTGTGCGACGATTCAGTTTGGCGATGGTAAGGTGACGGTTAACGAAAGCGGAAAGACCAAGGTCGTTTCTCTCGAAGAACTGCGGCTCGATGAGCACGGGTACGTGATTACTTGCGAAGCAACGTTTGATCCGCCGACGAGTCCGCTGGATGAGAACGGCCAGGGAAGTCCGTACGCCGTTTTCGGATTCGGTGCGCACATGGCGGAGATTGAAGTCGATATCGAACTCGGTACGGTGCGTGTGTTGAAAGTAACAGCAGCCCACGATGTGGGGCGCGCCATCAATCCCACGCTGATCGAGGGACAGATCGAAGGCGGAGTGGCACAGGGCCTGGGAATGGCGCTGATGGAAGAATTCTTCCCCGGCAAAGGGGAGAATCTGCATGACTACCTGATTCCATCGGCCGGGGACATTCCTCCGGTGGAGTCGATTTTGATTGAAAACGCGTCCTCCATCGGACCGTTTGGCGCGAAGGGAATTGGCGAGCAGGTGGTGATTCCGACGGCTCCTGCCATTCTCAACGCGATTCACGCGGCGATCGGCGTGCGTATGCACAAGATTCCCGCCACGCCGGACCGGGTGCGCGCGGCGATTCTGGCTAAGGTCATCCGAGGTGCTCGTGGCTGACGACGCCATCCGCTGCGATGCTTGTCCCGTGCTGTGCTACATCAAGCCAGGACGAACGGGATCGTGCGACCGCTACGGCAATCACGAAGGCAAACTGGTGCGACTCGATCCCCATGTCGTTCTGGATCGGGCGCTGGAGCGCGGGGATTCGGTCGTTCCATTTCTCGAGCGGGCCGGCGAGTGGGACGGCACACTGGGCAGCCACGGCGAGACGTTTGTGACTGCGATCGGGGCGGGAACGACCTATCCCGATTACAAGCCGGCGCCGTTCATCATTTCGTCGCACGTGGAAGGCGTGGACATGGTCACGGTCGTGACCGAGGGGATTTTCAGTTATTGCGGCGTCAAAGTGAAGATCGATACCGACCGCCATCTCGGAGCGGAATGCAGCACGGTGAGGTCGCAGGGAGAAGCTGTGGGTCACGTGACCACCAGCGAATACGGTTCGCAGATGCTATCTCTGGGCGGTGTCCGGCATTTGACCGGAGGCAGTCGGCAGGAGGGCACGGCCACCTGCGAGACTCTGCTCAACTTGTGCAACGGCCAGGCGGTGGAACTGAAGATTGAGAATGGCGCGAACGTTGTGGTACAGGCGGGCAGGCCGCCCATTGTGGACGGAACTCAGGAAGAGCGCATGCGCGTAGGATGCGGTTCCGCGACGATCGGCATGTTTGCCAAGCAATGGCTTGGCAAGGTGGATGACGTCGTGGTGGTTGATGACCACATCACGGGGGTGTTTTCGGAACATCAGGCTGGGAAACTTCTGGGCGTGCCGGAGACGGGTATCAAGCTGAAGGGAAGGCGGTCCACGCCGGGGCGATATTTTCAGATCGCGGAGCCGGGGACGTCGTGGGGTGGAACCGACATCGAAGACCCGCTGACCATTCTCGGAAAGTTCAATGCGAAGAAGGCGTGGCCCGGACTGCGAGTGCTAATGGTGAGCACGACCGGCGAGCACCACGCGTATTTCGAACTGGACGAGGATCTGAAACCGAAGGAAAAGGAATTGCCCGCAACGCTACGGGAATCCGTGGCCCGCATCCAGGAGAATTGCGAGCCCGCGCTTTGCACGGTGCTATTCATGGGCGGAGCGGGTGGATCATTGCGGGCTGGGGTTACGGAGAATCCGGTGAAGCTGACACGTTCGGTGCGCGACGCGCTAACCCGCGTGACTTGCGGAGGCGCGCCGGTTTACGTGTGGCCGGGCGGCGGGATTACGTTCATGGCCGACGTGACCCGCATGCCGCGGAACGCGTTTGGCTTCGTGCCGACACCGGCGCTGGTGGCGCCGATTGAGTTTACTCTCAGGCTCGGGGACTACGCGGCGTTGGGAGGCTATATGGACAATGTTCGACCGTTGAGTTCGGTCGATTCCGTTGCAGAAGGTCGGCAGCGAGTGAGGGCGCGGATGGATAATCCGTGGCCGCTTGAATCCGGAGCAAAAACGAAGAAACGATGAATCAGCGTGCGCAAATCCGATTGCTGCCGGATGGAAGGCGGCTCCATCTTCACGATGGACCGATCGACTTGATCGTCGAAGCGTTTGGCGTGGTGCGAGAAGTCGAACTGGCGTACCGGGCGGCGGGTGCGCGATTCGTGACCGTTCTCGATGAGTTGTGTGGCGAGCTTTCGTGTTTGCGGCGGGCTCGCTCTCCGGATGAGGTATGGCCGCGAGGTGCGGTGGCGCGCAGAATGGTCGCGGCGGTGATGCCTTATGCCCCGCAATGCTTCATCACGCCGATGGCGGCGGTGGCGGGTGCGGTGGCGGAAGAAATTCTTGCGGCGATGGTTGCGGCGGCGAAACTTTCTCGGGCGTACGTCAACAATGGGGGAGATATTGCGCTGCACTTAATGGCCGACGAGAAGTTTGCGGTTGGGATGGTGGAACGACCTGATCGTCCTTCGCTGTTGGGGGCAGCGACGCTGACTTGGGCGGATCCGGTGCGCGGCATTGCGACCAGCGGGTGGCGCGGGCGCAGCTTTTCTCTGGGAATCGCGGACGCGGTCACGGTGCTTGCGGATCGTGCGGCGGCCGCCGACGCGGCAGCTACGATCATCGCCAACGCAGTTGACTTGCCGGGACATCCGGCGATTGTTCGAATTCCTGCCTGCGAACTGGCGCCCGACAGCGATCTCGGGAATCGCGCGGTGACGCGGGCCGTGGGCGAGTTGACGGTGGAAGAGGTGAATCATGCCCTGGAAGCGGGCGCGCGGACGGCGGAACGATTGCTGCGAATGGGGTTGATCCGCTCGACTGCGCTGAATCTGCAGGGAGAGACGCGAGTGGTTGGAGCGCTGGGAGAGTCGCGACTGATTGCGACTCCGGTGCAGGAAAGGGGTCTGGTGCATGCCTGAAGTGGTGATCCGCAAGACCGTGATCTCCGTAGAAGAGATTTTTCACGAAGGAGGGCCGGTGGCGGCAAAGCCACTACGGCGGGCAGCGGCGCTGGTGGTCATTCGCAATCCGTTTGCGGGATCGTACTTCGCGAGCATCGAAGGTTTCATGGACGACTTGAAGTCACTGGGTTTGGAGATGGCGCGGGGGTTGGTCGCGGCGCTCGGTGGAGACTTGAAGGTCGTTGAGGGTTATGGCAAGGGAGCGATTGTGGGATCCGCCGGAGAAATCGAACACGGAGCGTTGTGGCACGTGCCCGGTGGATACGCGATGCGCGAGGTGCTGGGCGGGGCGAAGGCGATTGTGGCTTCGACGAAGAAAGTGGGCGGGCCGGGGACCCGGCTGGATGTGCCCATCACGCATATCAACGCCTCTTACGTGCGCAGTCACTTCGATGCGATGGAAGTGGGAGTGAACGATGCGCCGCGGGCGGACGAAATCCTGCTGGCTTTAGTGATGACCACCGGCGCCCGGGTGCACGCCCGCGTGGGCGGGCTCAAAGCGTCAGAGATCAAAGGGGAAGACGGACTGCGATGAAAGCAAAGATTCGTAAGATTGCGACATTTGTGGAAGAAACGCTGCGCGAGATGGACCGGGCAATTTCTCCGCCAGCGCGGCGGGCAGCGGCGGTGGCGGTGATCGAGAATCCCTGCGCCGGAAAATATGTGGAGGACCTCTCGGAACTGATGGCCATTGGGGAAGAACTCGGCGAACTGCTGACCGCGCGAGCGGTGGCCGCGTTGGGCATTCCCGGTCCGTCTGCCGAGAGCTACGGTAAGGCGGCAGCGGTCGGCGAGAACGGGGAATTGGAACATGCGGCGGCAATTCTCCACCCGAAGCTGGGGACGTTCGTGCGGCGCGTGTTGGGCCGGGGAGCGGCGCTCATCCCATCATCGAAAAAGCGCGGGGGCATGGGCGTCGTGCTCGACATTCCTCTGGGGCACAAAGACGCAGCGTATGTGCGCAGCCATTTCGATGGCATGGAAGTGCGGCTCAACGATGCGCCGCGGGCGAACGAAATCATGGTGGCGATTGCAGTGACCGACAGCGGGCGTCCGCTGGCTCGGGTGGGCGGACTGACCAAGGATCAGATCAAAGGAGAAGACGGACTGCGCTAAGATTCGAGATTGCCAGTTTCGTCCGATCAGTTCTTGGCGATCCGCTTTGTGATCAATGGGCCGTTGGGGCCACCATCCGGAAAGAAATATCCCCGACCTTGTAAAGAACCTTACCGGGAGAATCCGACGTTGGATTGACTTTCCCCGCCCGCACTGCGGCGAATGCCAACACAAGCCTCGTCAGTACGGTCGGCGATGCTACGGGAATATTGTGCGCTCCTAAGACAACTCTGACGTAGGGCGCGAGAGCATTGAGGCGACTGATGGATGCGGCGTACGCTTTGAAATCGGTTTCGGGCCGGAAGAGCCAGATGGGAGCGGGATAGTAAGTGTCGCCAGTGAACAGCAAGCCGTTGACTCGATCGAAGAGTGAGATCGCGTCCGGCGTGTGTCCGGGCGTGGCGATGATCTCCAGCGTGCGGCCACCCAGATCAAGGTGGTCCCCGTCCTGCCTGTAGGCCGTGATCTTCCAGGAGCGAGTTGCGTAGGCCTTCGAGTCAAATCCCTTCGGCAGTGTGCCGCAGATCTGATCGGGCGTGATTTCGGCTTGAGCGTCTTCGCGTGAGCCTTGCGCGTTCTTGCGCGTGAAATCGGTATCCATGGCGTAGATGGTGGCGAACTCCCAATTGCCGCCCACGTGATCGTCGTGGGTATGGGAATTCAGCACGATGATGGGAAGGTTGGTGAGTTCCGCCGTGATTTTCTTGATGTCGCTGATGCCCATGCCGGTGTCGAACAGCAGAGCTTGTTTCTCTCCGATGATGAGATAGCTGATCACTTCTTCGGCCTGATGCGGTTCGTAGATCGCGAAGATTCCAGGCGCTGGTTTGTAGATCTCGAACCAGGGGTCGGTGACGGGGACGCGCTCTAGCGTTTTGTATTCGGGCCGCGGAAGGGGGCGGCACCAGTCCGGGATTTGGGCCTGGGCGAAAAGAGCGGGAAGTCCGACGAAGAAAAGGGCCGGAAAAAGCAACGTTTGAAGAGCGCGATGATTGTGCAATGTAAAGACCTCGGGGCTGAAGCCGAACCGCATCTGCTGGCTGCGCTTCGGCGCCGGGCTTTGCCCTGCCTCGGACGGACGAGGCGGCCATCGCCACATGAGCTGTTATGGTCTCACAACTTCTGGTACGCGGGTGGCTGGCGGCGTGTTGCGGCTGCGTTGCACGCTGACCGCGCCGTCGGTGATCACCATGCCAACTCCGGCCAGGTCTCCTTTTTGAATGCTGTCTAACAGATTCTTGCCGGCCGACTGCTGCGCGGTGTCGAGGAAAACGAAGCTGGCTTCGCGTCCGGCGGCGATCAGGCCGCAATTGAGTTCGCGCATCTTTGCGGTGTTTCCGGTGGCGAGGCATACGGCCACTTCCGCGGGGATTTCCCCGAGTGACGACAGCATCGAGATCATGCGCAGAATGCCGAGCGGCTGAACCCCCGAACCGGCAGGCGAGTCGGTGCCGAGAATCACGCGGTGGAGTTGTTTCAACTCCCTCGCCGTTCGCAACGCGAGGAGACCTGCTCGCTCGTTCCCGTTGTGAACAATTTCGAGGGCGCGAGGCGAGCGCTCGCACAAGGCGACAATCTGGTCTTCGGGCAGAGCGGTGTGGCCACCGTTTACGTGGCCGATGACATCGGCGTCGGTTTCGAGGACCATGTCTTTATCGATGAGGCTGGAGCCAGGGATGGAAGGCCCGCCGGTATGAATCGTACTTTGGATACCGTATTTGCGGGCCCACGCAACCATGCGCCGTCCGGTGACGCCGTCCTTCACGCTGCCTAGCCCAACCTCGCCGAGGAACTTTACGCCGGCGGCGGCGAGTTCCTTGAAGTCCTCTTCGACCATGCCTTGTTCGAGAACGGGCGCGCCGGCATAGACCCTGACGCCTCCGGGGCGAAAAGCCTGGAAGGCGCGCTGGGCAAAAATCGCCATCGCCTTCAGGCCAACGATGTCTTTGGGTCGGCCGGGGGTGTGGACTTCTCCGGCGGACACCATTGTGGTGACGCCACCGTGCAGGCAACTATCGATCCAGCCGAGTTGATTCTGGCGGGGCGTCCAGTCGCCGCAGACCGGATGCACGTGGCTGTCAATCAATCCCGGGGAGAGCGCCGTGCCCTTGGCATCAATCGTGGTGGTGACGCCGGCGGTGTCGATGTCTTTCTCTTTGCCGACTTCTTGGATGACACCGCCTGTGGCAACCACGGTGTCGGCGTCGAGAATGGGGTGATCGAGATCCCCGCTGAGGAGGAGTCCGATGTTGCGGATCACTAGTTTGTCGGAGTGGCTCATTGGGTCGTTTCTCGAGAATTGGGGAACTCGCAGATCATACGCGACGAGCCGTCGGCGGTGAAGTCGGAGGAGACCCGTTGTCAGCGCTAAACCAATGATGTTACGCTCGGCCTTCGCACGGGAAGGGAACCATGGTTTCGCGAGATTTCATTTTCTGGGAAGTAGACGTGCAAGCCGATTTCATGTTGCCAGGAGGGCACCTGTACGTGCCCGGCGCCGAGATGTTGCTGCCCAACATCCGGCGGCTCACGGATGCGGCGCGGCAAGGGCGCGTGTTCCTGGTTTCGCATGGGTGCTTTCACACGCACGATGATCCTGAGTTCAAAGTCTTTCCGCCACACTGCGTGAAGGGGACCGCCGGAGCGGAGTTAGTCCCCGACGCGCTGACAGAAGCGGTTTTGCGAGTGCCGAATGATGCGGACGCGAAACTACCAGAGGACTTCTCCGGTTTCCAGCAGATCCTGCTGGAAAAGCAGACGCTGAACATTTTTGAGAGCCGGCACGCAGATGCTTTGGTGCAGCGCCTCGGAAGTCGCGCCGAGTTTGTTGTGTTTGGAGTGGTGACGGAGTATTGCGTGAGGTTTGCCGTCAAGGGCTTGCTCGCACGGGGACGGCGCGTGGCGGTGGTGCAAGATGCCATCGAAACTCTGAAGCAGGAGGACGGGGAGAAGACGATAGCCGAGTTAGAACAATTGGGAGCGAGACTGACTACTACGGACGAGGCTCTCGGGGTTCTCAGCCCCTGAGAGCCTCGCGATGACGCTAGTGATGGCCCTGGTCACGATCGTGGTCTCTATCGTGGTCGCCGTGGTTGTGACGCCAGGTCCAGTATTGCTTTTGCTCCTGAGGCGGTAGCTTGCGGAAGTCGCGGTCCCTGTCCCGGTGAGTTTCCTCGGCCCAGCGACGGTAGTAAACATCTTCGTCCCTATCCCACGCGTGATAGTCAGTGTAGTAAGGATCGTAAACGCGATAGGCGTGGTGCTCGGAGCATGCGAGTCCTGCCAACGACGAAGCCAGCGCGGCGGTCAGCAGCAGCGAACTCCAAAGATGTGATCCGCGTCTCATGTTTTCTCTCCTCCCGAGAAGAAACACTTCCGGGGCGGATTAGTTGCTGACGAGCTCGCTGCGTATTCCGATGGGTTTCCGCGAAAGCCCTGAATCGTGTCTAACGTTTTCTTCCGAACAGCGTTTCCTTTCCTTTCGAATGCTTTTCAAACGAAGCTGCATTGTATTAGACTACTGTTTTCGTCCGTAGGAGATTCGACGTTGGACAACCCGTTAACTGCGCTGCTGGACTTGCCGGAGCAGGAGAAAATCGAGCGGGGGTTGGAGCACACCCCTCGCGAGATCTGGCAGCAGCCCGGAACCTGGAGCAAGACGTACGAGCGCTGCCGCGACCGCCGAGGCGAGTTGAACGACACGTTGCGGCGCGCCGGGATCGGTCGCGGGAGCACTTCCTCGCCAACGGTCTATCTGGTCGGTGCCGGCACGTCGGATTATACGGGCCGGGCTCTGGCTCCCCTGCTGCGCTGGCGCTGGAGTTGTGACGTCTGGCCCATTCCGAGTACGACTCTACTGACCGAATTCGATGAGTTTCACCGGCCGGGCCGGGAGTATCTGTGGATTTCTTTTTCCCGGTCGGGAGAGAGTCCGGAGGGCGTGGCGCTTTTGGAGCGGGCGCTCGATCGGCATCGAGAAATCCGGCATCTGGTGATTACGTGTAATCCGCAGGGGCCGATGGCGGAGTTGTGCTCGCGCCACCCGGACCGTGCGGTTGCCCTGGTGCTTGACGATGCGGTGAACGATCGCGGCCTTGCCATGACCAGTTCATTCAGCAACATGGTTCTCGCCGGGCAGTGCGTAGCGCACCTGGAAGATTTTTCGCAGTTCGGCGATGTGGTTGAGCAAATGAGCGAGGCCGGACGGCGATTTCTTCCTGTGGCGTCCGAAGCGGCCGCAGCGATTACGTTGCTGGGCTGCACCCGCACCTGCTTTGTGGGTGCGGGAGTTCTGCGAGCTGTGGCCGACGAGTCCGCGCTGAAGGTGGTCGAACTCAGCGCCGGCAAAGTAACCACCATGGCGGAGACACCGCTCGGTCTGCGACACGGGCCGCTGTCGAGCGTCGACAGCCAGACACTGTTCGTTGCCTTCCTCTCCAGCGAGGCGCGGCGGCGCGGCTACGAACTTGACTTGCTGCGGGAGATTGACCGCAAACGTCTGGGGCGGGTACGAGCGGTGGTCACAGCGCAAGGGGTCCAGGATGTATCGTCGCTAGCGGATTATTCTTTGTCGTTGAATTGTGGCGCAGATTTTCCCGATTACCGTCGCCCCGTGCTCGATGTGATCCTGGGCCAGTTGATTGGTCTTTTCGCCTCGATGCGATGCGGCCTGAAGCCGGACCAACCGAGTCCCGGCGGAACCATTACCCGGGTGGTTGCGCCGATCAAGCTCTACTCCTAAATCCCGTCCTTCGCCACCTGCTACGCAGTCTCTGCGGTTGCGGGCTCATACGGACAGAACGGGTCCGTTCCCAGGGTGTCGCCGGTGTAGGCATAGGCCCGCGCGCGTGATCCTCCGCAGATGTGGCTGTATTCGCACACGCCGCACTTCCCGTGGAACTGGTCGGGGGAATGCAGCGCGCGGAACACATCGGAGTCACGGTATACGTCAACCAGCGAACCGGTACGGACATTTCCGCAGCGAAGCGGCAAGAATCCGGACGGATAAATATCTCCGAGGTTCGACACGAAGACAATACCGTGGCCGTCGCGAATCTGGAATCCCTTATAGACGGAAGTGGCCTTCATGTCTGGCGCGGCCATGCCGGAAGAGCGCATCTTGTCGATCGCGATTCGGCGATAGGATGGAGCCTCAGTGGTCTTGATGGCAAAAGGCGAGTGCGGAGAGAGATCAAACACCCACCGCATGATGGATTCACCCTCTTCCGGCGAGACTTCATTGAGAGCCTTGCCGCGACCGACCGAAATCAGCATAAACAGGCTCCAGCGCATGACCGGAAAGCTGGTGCGTAAAAGTTCGTAGATGGCGGGCAGATCGTCCGCGGTTTCTTCTGCGACTAGAGTGTTGACCTGGATGGGAAGTCCCAGTCGTCCGCAGTGACGCGCCGCTTCCATGGTGCGCTCAAAGGTTCCCGGGACCGCGCGGATGGTGTCGTGCTTCTCCGCACAAGAGCCGTCGAGGCTAAGTCCCAAGCTTTGAATGCCGTGCGCTTTCAGCTTGGTGATCGCGTCATTGGTCAACTCGGGAGTGGCGCTCGGAGTCACAGAAACTTCCAGCCCCAGTCCGTTGGCGTAGTCGATCAGCGGGTAGATATCTTTGCGGCTGAGGGGATCGCCGCCGGTCAGGATCAGGTGCGGCAAGGGATCGCCAAATCCGACGAGTTGGTTCAGAAAACGTTTGCTCTCATCGGTGTTAAGTTCGAGAGGATGGGCGGTGGGCATGGCCTCGGCCCGACAATGTTTGCACGCCAGGCCGCAGGCCTGGGTCATCTCCCAATAAACCAGCAATGGATTTCTGGAAAAGTCCTGAGCCATGCGGCCCATAGTCGGATGATGACTGGTGATCCCCATGATGTTCCCCCCTTCGGCAACTGACTCTCAAGAACTCCCACAAGCAAATTAAGGCTACTTTTAAGGGCGAAAAAAGGCTGTGATTACAATCACAGGGGGCCGTGACCGATTTCGCAAGAGCCGCGTTTGGGCCCCATGATCAGTAGTTCGCCTGTGCCCTTCGAGGGGAATTTGCTGTGAGCAAGCGGATGCCCGGGTCTAAGGGTGAGCACTTAGACCCGGGCGGGCTGTTCCGTGTGGAAGCGAACCGAGGAGGGGGATGCCCGGCACTCGGCGTAGGGCCAGAGCATGCCGGTGAGCGGATCACTCACCCTCGCTTGTGTCGCGGTGCCGGTTTGGCAGCGCCGGTTCGCAATGCGGAACAGCGATCTTACTTTCCTGCCACCGACTACTTTTTCTGCTCCTCACGGATGTAAGACACGACCATCTTGACCTGGTCCGGTGTCATACCCTTGTTGGCAAACGCGTGCATCGCTTTCTTATCCTTGCCGCCGTTGGCGATCATGTCGGTCAAGTCGGCGTCAGAGACTTTCTTGGCATCGGCGGAAACCAGGCTGGGAGCCTTGGCAGCCGGTTTCCCCGCGAGGTCTGCGCCGTGGCAGGCAGCACATTTTGTCTTGTAGATGGTCGCTCCGTCATCGGCGGCCCAGGAAAGGTTGGGCAGAACGAGGAATAGCGCCAGCGCGATCATTACGATCAGGACCACAAGCTTCGACATCTTCATGATTGCTTTTCCTTTCAAACTTCTAGTTGTCTCGCCGCTTCGTCCGCTCGGAAGCAAGGGAATCTCACGTACGAGCTTCGAGATTCGATAAGAATGTACTAATCGTCATGCAGTTTCGACTGAGCATGGGGCGTTGGTCAGTGATTGCGGTCACGGCGGGTCGTGATCGTAGCCGGTCCGTAAGTCAATGTGCCATATGCAGATCGCGTGAAAAGACTCGCGCTCCGCGCAATATGCCGCACCGGAGGAATTTGGAATCGCCCTCGGTGTCATGATCGGCGCGCAAGTCCCTGAAAACACTCTGATTGTCACGAAGGTCATCCGTTCGGATCTTTGGCAGATGGCTTGCGCTTCCATAATTGCAACTTGCACCCGAGGTGTTCGTCTTGGAACCAACGCTCATGGTGGTCGGACTGAACCACCGCACCGCTCCGCTGGCCATGAGAGAGCGCTTCTGGATCAGCGAGAACCGGCGTTACGACGTGTCGCGGCAACTGAAGAGTGCGGAAGGCATCGAAGAAGTCGTAGTTTTATCTACCTGTTGTCGCACCGAATTCCTGGTGTGGGCGAGCGAGCCTACGCTGGCGGCGAATTCGCTGCTTCACTTTCTGGGTGTCGAACATGGCTTGAAGCTGAGCGAGTGGGAGCATTTCTACCGCCTGCTGGATGAAAGCGCCCTGACCCAGATTTTCCGGGTGACGTCCGGACTGGACTCGCTGGTGTTGGGCGAGCCGCAGATCGTGTCGCAGGTGAAAGCCGCATGGGAGCAGGCCCGAACCGTGGGCGCCTCCGGCCCCTATCTGAACGCGGTGCTGCAGAAAGCGCTGAGCGTTTCCAAACAAGTGCGCGAGGAGACGGCTGTGGGCAAGTTAGCGGTCTCGATTCCGACCGCAGCGCTCGACCTGGCCCGGCATATTTTCGGATCTCTGGATGGCCGAAGAGTATTGCTGCTGGGGACAGGGAAGATGAGCGAGTTGTCGGCGCGCCAGATGGTTGAGAACGGGGCCGCGTCAGTGGTCGTGATCGACCAATCGCCCACGCGCGCCAGTGCCCTGGCAGAGAGGTTGGGAGGCTCCGCGGCCACCCTGGCGGATCGCTGGAAGTGCATGCTGCGCGCCGACATCGTCATCAGCGCGACCGGATGCCCGCACGTGGTTCTGACTCGCGAGGAAGCGGAGAGAATCGCGCTGGAGCGCAACCGCGTGGCTCTGGTCATCCTCGATATCGGCATGCCGCGCGACGTGGAACCAGACGTGCGCCGGGTGGACGGAATTCTGCTCTATGACCTCGACGGTCTGGAGCGCGAAGCCAAGAGCCATGCCGCGGAACGCGCCGCGGCGGCCGCTGAGGCGGAGAAGATTGTAGCCGCGGAGGCGCAAGACTTCCGCGGCAAACTGCAGGCGGAGAGCGTGGTGCCGACCATCGTGGCGCTGCGCAACCGCCTCGACGAAATTTGCCGGCAGGAACTGGAGTCCTTCATCACAGAACGCGGGCCCTTTACCCGGGAGCAGGATCAGTCACTTCACGCAATCACAACGCAGGTCATACAGAAGATTGCCAGCTCCCTCGCCCGTGAACTCAAGGAACTCCCAGAGAAGGAAGAACAGGAGAAGATGACTGCTGCGGTCACACGCCTGTTTCACCTGGAATCGCCGCAACGGGCGCCTGCCGGCACCAGATCGGAGAAAGAAAATGAGCGAAGAAAAGAGCGCCCCATCGCAATCAATTACTGATCCCGCCAGAAACGGCGGGGCATGGACCAGCACGCAAGCTTATGTGCTGGCGGCATTCTGCCTGCTCCTGGGCGTAGCTTTGGGATATCTGTTTCGTGGATCGGCATCGCCCGCCGCGGCCCAGGCCGCATCTGCCACGACGACGCAGCAGGGAAGCGGGGCGCACCCGCAGCAGCCCGATCCCAACGCGCAAGCTGCGCTGGCTCAGGCGTCGGCACCGTTGCTCGAGGCCGTCAGGCAGAACCCCAACGACTACGACTCGCTGGTGAAACTGGGGAACCTGTTTTACGACGGACAACAGTTTCCGAGCGCGATTCAATACTACGAGCGCGCGCTGGTGATTCATCCGGAGAATCCGGATGTTCGCACCGACATGGGCACGGCGTACTGGTACACCGGCGATGCCGATAAAGCGCTGGCCGCCATGGAGACTTCCTTGAAATACCGGCCGGGGCATCCGCAGACCCTGTTCAACCTGGGCTGGGTACGCTGGCAGGGTAAACAAGACCCCAAGGGCGCGGTTCAGGCCTGGCAGCAATTGCTCAAGGCGAATCCGGATTATCCGCAGCGGCAGCAGGTTGAGCAGTACATTGCCAAGGCGCAAGAGCACGCATCGCGGGGCTAAATCTCGAGAATTGGCGCTCCTTCATAACCGCTCACGCTGGCGCCAAGGAGCTTCCCAAAAGGAAGCCCCTGTTTCTTAGCGGAACCGTCGATGATTGCTGGATCGCTCCTAACCGGATGAATTCTCGGAGGGAACGGAGTCTGCCGCGGTCTCGTCGTCGCCGGCGGGAACGAGTTCGAATTTTTTCAGCTTGTAGCGCAACGCGTCACGGCTGATGTCGAGTAGGCGGGCGGCGTGGGTCTGATTGCCGTTGGCTTGACGCATGGCCAACTCCACCATGGCGCGCTCGACCTCTTCCAAAGAGGTGCCTTCCTCAGGAATGTAGAGCCGGGGAAGCACACGTCCATTGGCCAGTTGCTTGCCCCCTCCCTCGGAAGAGGCGCTGCTGTGCTCGAATGCTGTCAAACCACTGCGAGCCGCTTCACCCACGGCGAACGGCATGTAGACCGGCCGCAGAATGAACTCGTCTTCCAGAATCATGGCGCGCTCGATCGAGTTCTTGAGTTCGCGGACGTTTCCCGGCCAATTGTGAGCCAGCAACAACCGCCGCGTCTCGGGGCTAATACCGCGAATTGCTTTCTTGAACTTGCGGTTGTACCAGTCAATGAAGAAATCCACTAGCGGCAGTATGTCTTCGGCGCGTTCCCGCAAGGGCGGTATGAAGATGGCGATGATGGCCAACCGGTAGTAGAGATCCTGGCGGAAATGGCCTTCGCGTACTGCCTTTTCCAGGTCGCGATTGGAGGCAGCGATGACGCGTACATCGACCTGCATGTCGCGCACGCCTCCCACTCGGCGAATCACCTGATCTTCGAGAACGCGCAGCAGTTTGGCCTGCAGCAGGGGCGAGAGTTCCCCGATTTCATCCAGAAAGAGCGTGCCGCCATTCGCCGTTTCGAACAGGCCTTTCTTCATCGCCTTGGCATCGGTGAAGGCGCCACGCTCGTGGCCGAAGAGTTCGGCTTCCATCAAGGTCTCGGGAATGGCCGAGCAGTTGATGGCGACGAACGGACCGTTCTGGCGAGTGCTGTCGTAGTGAATAGTCTTGGCGATCAGGTCTTTGCCGGTGCCACTCTCGCCTTGAATCAGAATCGTTGTGGCCTCGCTGGCAGCGACCTTCTGAACAAAATTCATCAGTTCTGTGGTCTTCGGCGATACCGCAACCACCTCGTGATATCCGGTGTTCCGGCGAACTTCCCCGCGCAGCGACTGAACCTCAGTGCGGAGGCGGGAAGCCTCCAGCGCATTCTGAATAGTGACGTGTAACTCCTCAAAGTCCAAAGGCTTGCCGACGAAATCATAAGCCCCCAGCTTAAGGGCGCTCTTCACGTCATCCAGCTGAGGGTCGGCGGTGATCATAATGACAGCCGGAGCATCGGGGCCCTTCTTGAGCTGTTCCAGAATCTGGATGCCGTTTAAATCCGGCAGGCGTACATCCAGTAGAACCAAGTCGGGAGACTCATGCTGCGCCAGGCGCAGTCCGGGATCGCCAGCCGCGGCCTCGACGACCTGGTATCCCCACTCTTCGCACTTCTGACGCAACGACCAACGCACCAGGCGCTCGTCGTCTATAACCAGAATCTTCTCCGGAGGCATGTCTGCCTAGCTTACTACGGAAGGGAAGGAAGTGGATGGGGCGCCTATGAAGACGCGTCCGGAACCGCGCGCCGCAGGGGGAGAATCACGGCAAACGTTGTCCCCTGACCGACCACGCTGAGCACGTCGATCCGGCCCTGGTGGTCTTCCACGATGCGGCGAGCCAGAGACAATCCCAGGCCG
>JBARBI010000372.1:0-19629 GCA_049792875.1 Candidatus Sulfotelmatobacter sp. | reverse complement strand
ATGGTCCTGCATTAGTCCTGGCACTGTCCGCGTGCTCTACGACGCGCGGACAGGACGTGAGAACGAACTATGTGCCAGGAACTGATTTTTCGAAATATCACACCTATGCATGGGTCGACGAGGTAAAGGGCGCACCCCGAGTTGGTGGCCAGCTCGACCAGATCCTGGACGCCCAGGTCAAGCAAGCAGTCGATTCCCAAATGGCGGCCAAGGGCCTAACCAAGGTGTTTGACGGCGATGAACCCGATTTACTCCTTGGCTACTAACTCGCTATCGATCGGGAGAAGCAATTAAACGGCTTCGCAAACGGCTGGGGCGGCTGAAGCCCGTGGGGCGGAGGCCTCGATTCATTTTCGGCGACTACTTCAACCATCAACATCGGGACTTTCGTCCTTGGCATGTATGACCCTGCTGCAAAGAAGCTCATTTGGATAGGTGCTGCCCAACATACGATTGAACCCCCAGCAAAAGACAGGAGAAAAACCAGGAGAGGCTCAATAAGGGAGCGCAAAAACTGCTGAAGAACTTCCCTCCCGTACCCGGGAAGTAAACACTTTCAATCCGGGACGCTCGCGGTGAACGTGTTTGGTCGGGGAAAGAAGCGGTAGATCTGGCGCGGAGACTCCAGCAAGACCATCGAGCTCAAGAAAGACCCAAGTGCTTCAGAGAGCGCTACAAAAAAAATAATTGGAACCGGTCTCTAGCAGCACGTTATCTGGGTGTTACGCGAGACACACTGAACTACCGGATACGCAATTATGAATTGGTCCGGCGCTCCGATCAGAACGTTATGCCGATGTGAGTGGAGTCTACCTTGGAAGGTAGCGGTAACTTCATGGCTCGACCACATGATTTGAGAGCGCGCACGACCCCCTGGCAGATAAACCCCTGTTTAGAAAGACAAATTCAAAAGAAAACTGCAACACCTGCAGATTAAAACTCGTTTGAGGCCTCCGAACGCGGGATTAAGTTGCATTTCCATAGCAACCGGCACGGGCGCGAGGGAGGGCCGTGCCGCCGGATCTCCGACCATCGGTTGTGATGCACGGGAATGGAGCCCGCTTGAATCGCGCGTTTAGTTCCATTTTGCAATGTCTAGATACGGATTCCCTTCTTCGGTTGAATGAGACGATACCGCTTTTCGAGGGCCGGTGCCCGAGCGGATTCACGGGAAGCCGCCCGGGCACGGTAGGGGTTGGTGTTTACGAGGAACGCACCTCGATCGCTGACGAGCGGGCCCATCAGCATCTCCTTTGAGCGTCGGCTGACGCGTTCGCAGACATCACACAAACAGGATGTCTACGCCACGAACTCCGATTGCAAAGACCACACCCAAATTAATCTCTGGCCACCTACAGTATCGAGGAGACCCAGTTCCGATCCGGTCGAAACAACACGCTTTCTGACAGGAGGTTTCATGTCGACTGCCCAATGACCGATCAGCCCTCTCCCAACTTGGGCAGTGGAGACCATCACGTTTTCGGATTGCGTTTGCAGCATTGTCTTTCTCTGTCGCTGGCGACCATGGTCGGTCGCATCACATCAGCTGTAGTTGCAAGTCGGCTACCACATCTAGATCGGCTATTCGATTGATACTAAGCGCGGCGCCCGAGGCCCCACGAACGAACAACGGCTGTTCTGCCCCCATGCAGGCATCACTGCCCGGAACCCACGCTTGCTTGCGAACGAATGCAACAAATCCACTGCGCCGCCGCCTATGTTCTTCGCGAATAAGTGTGGAGGTCGCAGAGGCTCTGAAGTTGCTCGAGACGACCCAGGAACATATCAATCCGAATAGCTGACCGCGATGCTGACCGTGTCGACGATCGCAAGCAGCAGACCCGCCCCCACCAGCACAGAGACCGCGATAATCTGATCCTCCATGCTGTCGGCCCGCAGGTACGTGCCTAACGGGTATGCCATAGCAATAACGTTGAGCGACCCCAATACATACCAAAATTGCTCCTTAGTTTTGTTTTTCCGCATTGAGCACCTCGAGTATTGTGTGCGCTCTATGGAATATGCAGATTCCATGCCAACACAGGTCTTAGCTAAGTGTTGACTACAGTTCTTCTTATCCTGACGATTAGAAACGCAGCAGTGCCCTTCCTAGGGCATTGCCTCAGTCTGGGCAGAGTCTTCGACAGACCGCATCCGTGCACAGTTCGACAGGCAAGTCAATGAGCGCCCTTGTGGCCTTGGCGGTGAAACGTGCCTGCTCTGGATGAGGCGGGCTTCCAGGACCGGCATCACGGGAAACTCACAGTAAGCGACAATGGGTAATGGTCGGACGCCACAACTGAACTGTGAACTTGAGGGTTTGTTGCTGTTAATGGCCCCCCGGATCAGAATCCAGTCAATCACGCGGTCACGCATCGAACGCGAGATGGTTGTTACTTGACGCAACGTAGTGAACGCATTGTGAAACCCTGCGTCGGCGAGAACCGCAGCGGCCTAACCTTGCGAAAGATCAAAGTTAAAATCGCCCGCGGCAATTACCGGAACGTCAAGCCTATAGCGCTTCGCATCTTGCAGAAACTCGTCTAGCTGGCTAGAGCGAAGGCTGTCGCTTCCTTTGCTTTCACAATGAAGATTGTAGGTGGCCACGCTCCTCCCAGGGATGAGCACGTCGTTTAACAATGCCATCCGGCCTCCGCGTCTCCTCTGCAGAGGGCAGAGGCGGGGAATGAACCAGCGCGGTTGCCAGAAATTCGATTGGTTGTGGAAGCGCAAGATCGAGCTATCGGACAATGGCCAGCGCGAGAGGGTGGCTTGACCATGGTAGGCAGGTGCTGCACGCGAGCCTTGCGCCAGCTCTTCAAATTCGCAACCAAAGACGTAATTTAATTTCAGGTTTTGGGCGATTTCTCTCGCAACGTTTCGATGGCTGGTCCGTCCTGCATTCCTGTCGGCTTCCTGAAGAAAGAGGATATCCGCATCGGCGCCGAGAAGAAATTCGATGATGGCGTCCAGTTTTGCGCCGCGCGCGATATTCCAACTGACGACGCGAAGCGTGGTCAGACCTTCCCTTGATTCGGAGGAGATGAACGGACCTGTTTCAATCGGCTCCATGTCCACACGTCAAAACTGCGCCGCCGACGGATTGATGTCCTCGGTTTCTTGTAGACGGCGAGGATGCGACAGATGAAGGCTTAGAAATGACTCGGTACGAGTACAATGCAATGGTCCAGACGAGATTGGCGCCGATCGCGGTTGCAATGAAGGCGATGTGCATTATGTTGAGAACTGCGAACACCAGCAGAGCATAAGGGAGAAAACAGCGACGGATAATGAACTCCGTCTGACGCGCAACATACATCAACGGGTTTCTCTTCCGTTTGTCCGCTTTCTTTTGCCATAAAGCCAGGAACTTCTCGGGGTGACTGGAGGCAAACCGATGCCGCGCGGAGCCGACCACCAGAAAACTGGCCACTGCGCCGATGATCAACGCCCCGCCCCAGACGAGATAAGCTTCTGTTCCTCGGCTTCGGGTCAATCCGATGCTCATTCCCACAAAGATGAAGAGGTAATACAAGTAGTCGCAGATAGTCTCCAACCAGCATCCGAATTTGCTTACTTGCAACTTGAGACGAGCAACCTCGCCATCACATCCATCGAGAATGCTTGCCCAAACGGACAAAAGCCCACCGATCACCATGTTCCAGTAGCCGCCCAGAGCGAAGAACACACCGGCAAGAAAACTAATAATAAGCGTGAACAGGGTCACCATGTTCGGAGTAATCGGAAATTTAATGAGCTGACGGCTGATCGGAATGGAGATCCGGCGATTCATTCGGGCGAACAGGCCGTCCGTTGGTTTCACCAACCATTCGTCCAGCTTTCGTTCAGCAATCAGCCGGTCTCGAGGCGCAGTGACGACCTGCCACAACTCGGCTGCAACCTCCTTGAACATGACAGAGTGTCTCGGTTTGAACCAAGCATAGAGTTCAAGAGGCGTCTCAACGTACAAGGGGCAGTCTCTGGCGATGTCCAGGGCGCCCTGGCGAGAGAGCGCAGTGATACCCAGCAACTGACCACCCGTCGTGAGTGCCAATGCTTCGCCCTGTCCATCCCATTCGTTCATCGCCTGGTATAGACAGGGGTGGCACGTCGTGCTTCCCAGCAAGAGAAAAATGCGATCTGTGTTTCCTGCGACTTCGGCAATCAGCCGAGTTAACGAGCGATATCCACCATCCATTTCGAACCACTCCACGGTTCCAGGGAGGCGCCTAGTCCGTAGCAACTCGTGCCGGATCACGTTGCCAGCCATTCGATTTGCCGCCACGATGATGCGGTTCGCATTAGCACTTTGTGCTTGCAGGATTGCACGGAGGACGATTGGAAGCGTTCCCACGTGTGCAAGTTCCGGCGTGAATCCTCGCACATCGGGGTAGTCGTCAATAAATATGATGGCGGCAGTCGTTTTGGGGGATTCACAGCTCGTTTGCGACAGTGATTCGTCGGGAGGCAACTGTGTCTTTTGTCTCGAAGAACCTGAGCTGCCAATCTCGTCGCGATGGCCAACAGTTCGCGAGGCAACAAGGAGGGAGAGAACTCCGCATAGAGCCCAGAAGATCCCGCGCAGCCGTCGGCACAACCCCAGAGTCAGTCCGACTGTGCCGCTCAGCCCAAAGAAGCCGGCGATCACCATCGTGCCACCCTCGTAAATTCCAACATTGCCGGGAGTGAGCGACCCAGCCAGATTGATGAGTTTTGTTAAAGATTCGAGAATCAATGCTCCCTTCCAGGCGAAGTGTTTCCCCATGAGCAACAAGATTAGATAGACCTCGGTGATCGCTAAACCGTGGCAGGCGAAATTCAGAGCTACACTCCCCCAAAATGCAGACGGCCTTTCGCGATGGAATTGCAAGAGCCGCTCTTCGACGGAGCCGATCAGCGATTCCTTACTTTGGACCCATGGTCCGATCCATGGCACGCGACCAAGGGCACGTGCCGGCCCTGATAGCAGCGGCCACCCTTTTTTCACAGCCAATGCTGTTGCAAACACAATGCCCAAGAAACTAATCGCGAAAAGCGCCGTATAGATACGCAAGGCGTTTGAAAGCGAGAGCAACAGAAAACCTGCCGCAATTCCACAGACGATGACGATGGCGCCACACGCGATGAACAAACCACGGTCAAGGGTTACGGACAATATCCTGCTAGCAAGAGGTATGTCGGACCCAAGCAAAGTGACTCGCGTTGCCTCGCCAGCGACCACACCAGGAAAGCCGAGTTGGCCGATAGCTTCCGATACCAGGCGCAATCCGAACATGCGCGAGAACGGACAGCGCGCTTCGCTGGGAAGTGTCAGGCGCCAGGCCCAAGCCTTGATGAGATGCGACAGTCCGCCCAATGCGATCACGAGCAGCAGACCCCAACCGACCAATTTCGTGTTCTCCAGCAACGCCCGCGGGCCTGCGTGGACAACTAAGAAGACCAACAGCGCGACTCCTATCGCCCCAAGTACATACCGTATGCAAACGCTTGGTTCTGGACGGGACCTAGACACGGGCCACCTCTTCCAGCCGCGTCATAGGCGAGTAGTGCGGCGAGAGTTGCACCTGCGCGAAGTCGAGCATTTCGGGAGTATCGATATCCTGCCAAATTGCAGCCTCGATGTCGTAGGCTCGCAGCTTCCTATTCGAGGCCATGTGCTGCATGCCATCCGACAGAGAGCAATTGCCGTCCTTCATCACGGCATCGAGCGCATCGAAAACTGCTGGAGTGCACAAAAACATTCCGGTGTCGGCAGCATCGTAAACCTTAAGGTTCTTGCCGATGCTAATGATGTAATCACCCATGCGCACGACCTTAGTGGCGTCGTCCAGATCAAAAATGCAGTCCAACTTGTGATCCACTCCGAGAATGGCTTCGTTTTTCGCCAACGGCTGGCGAAGCAGAGAGGCGGCGGTGCCTGGCTCAAAGATATGGTCGGACATCAGGAGTAAAAATGGCTGGTCGACAGCATATCTGGCCTTGAGCAGCGAGATGCCGTTCTTTTTGTGGTATTCGGTATTTTCCACCCAGGTTACGGGCGTAGTGCGAAGCGAACTGCTTGCGAACCAGCGACGCACGATATCGCCCTGATACCCGACAACGATCACGAAGCGTTCAATTCCTGCCTGCTTCGCTCCGGACATGACGTGCTGAAGCAGAGGAATACCTTCGAATCGTACGAGTGGCTTAGGAAGCAAACCCGACACGCTGTTCAGGCGGCTTCCCAGGCCTGCAGCAAGAATGACAGCAACATTACTTGTTAGCATAATTTGCCTCCATCTGATCTATCACCGATTTAGCCGATAGGGACGACCCAGCAGACGAATTCGGTTGATAGTCGAAATAGCTGATAGTGACGTCTGTCTCTCCAAAGATGCGCGCTTCTGTCACGCTTTCTGTCGAGAATGGGAACCAAAAGTCGCCGGATTTGTGATACTGCTGCACAAAATGAACGCTGCGCGTCCAGAAAGAAGGATTTTTTGCTGGTTTGCCCTCGACTCGAACGACCGCGAAATCTTCAGCATCGATCCAGATGCGACCCTCGAACAGGTATTTGTCCTCGCGCTTCGGCAGAACTTGGATCACGTAGACCGGGCGAGCTTCTAAGAATTCGCTCGCGAGCATCTGGAACCGATAATTCTCGGGAGTAAGACTGGTCGAGGGGCGGACCTGCGGCCGTGAAGTCTCCGTCTCGGATTCAAGCATCTGGCGTAGCACTCGCTTATTCGCGGAGCTCCAACCCTGTTCCGAAACAACTTCGAAATGCTTCGTTCCGTCGGGATCGCACTTGACGCTCGTAAGCAGTTCAGCTCGCTTGTTCAAGCGCTGATTCTCAAGAACGTAGCGTCTCGTCCCGGTGTAGCCGCCGCCCAACTTATCTCTTTGGATGTTATGGTCGATCAGCTTTGCGATGACCTCGTCCGCGTAGGGGGTCAAGGCTTGCTGTGCATGAGCTATCGTTGTGGACCCCAACGCGAGTAATAAAATGACAGCGATTCGAATCTTCATAATCAGAACTCCACAGTGAATTTCCCGCGGTATTCGCGCCACGAGTTGTTGAAGAACCCACCAAAGCGAGGGCTCTCTTCGATGTTCTGCACATCTCGGGGATTGAATTGGTTGAATAGATTGAAAGCGGCCAGACCCACGCGAGTTTTGAGCCTCCGATCGCCACCCAAAGGTATCGAGAGGGGCCGCGACACTTGCAGATCAAAGGATGAAAATTGAGGATAGCGGCTCTTGTTCCGTGGTCCTACATATTCGCGAAACTCGTTTTGTACCGAATATGGGAATCCGGTGTGCAGATCGTAGACGGGAGCAATTACCAGCTTCCATGGGGCATGGAATTCACCCGAAAACAGGAACCGGTTTGGAGAGTCGAACGACAGGCGTCCTTGTCCATCGGGTTGAATGACTGGCTTTGGAACGTTACCGAAGAACTGAAAGAAGTCGTTCAGGTCTCCATACGCACGGGAGCGCACATAAGAGGCATTGATGAAGTGCTTGCGAAACTGGTAGCGCCCGGTTATCTGCAATTCCTTGTACGACTGACTTCCGCTGTTCGAAAGTGTTACCAATCCGGTGCCAGCGAAGCCATTTGTCGTAGAAATCACGAAATCGTCGGCGGTATTGCGCTGCTCATATCCCAGCTGGAGCATAAGTCCACTGGTGACCTTTTGACTGAGCGCCAGATTCCACGCGGTGCTTCGTGGATTGCGCAGACCGCCGAGAATCTTGTTGGTATAGGCGGTTGAGCTGGTCACCTGACCCGCGGGATCGAGAATAAAGACAGTCCGCTCTGGCAACCACTGGAAAGCCGGGATCATCAAGGGAACACGGTCGTAGAACTCCCCGATCCCCCCGCGCAGCATCGTTCGTCCACTGTGGGTCAGTGCTAGCTGGAAGCCGACACGCGGAGCGGCGTGTACTGAACTTGTCACGGTATCACTGTCAAAACGCATCCCAATATCCAAGAGCAGTCGTGGAGAAACGGTCCACTGATCCGCAGCAAACCACGTGACTTCGTGCTGTGACACATAGGAGCGACCTTCGCCCGTGAAGGTGATTCGCTCGATCGGAGTTGCGTCGGCCCCTTGGATCTCGACCGGGGAAAACGACTGGACGCCACTGTAACTGGAGTACGCATATTCCAAGCCGACGTGCCAAAGGTGAGTTCCCAGAAAATGACGCGAGACAAATTGGTACATTTCCTGCCAGTCGAAACGTGAAGCTCGGCGCTTTTGAGAATCAAAGAAGCCGCCTTCGGTCGTCTCCACCATGAGCTGGTAAGGACCGGAGCCTGCCGGAGTGAGATCCACATCAAATGTTTTGTAGCTGAATTGCGATGTCAGGACGCTTTCAGTTCCAGTGAGATACCGGTGCTGTCCATACAACTGGTACCCGCGCTGGTGATAGTCGGACGTGGACGGCTGTGGCGTGAAAGTGTTCAAACCCATGTACTGCAGGCGTTGTGGGTACACAGAAAGGGAAACTGTCGCGGTCTGTTTTGGAGTTAGATTGAAATCGAACTGCGTGTAGGAATTGAAGCTTACCAGTGTTGTGTCCCGCTGAAATGGCGGGAGGCTGTTCACGGGAGTCCGCACAAACCGGTATTCCAGTGATTGCGTTACGGCAATGTGATCTGCCCAGATGGGACCCGTGAATGTCACGCGAGGTGTAGCAGCACCAACACCGAATACCGTGTCGTCGCGGACTCGGGCGCGTGGAATAAAGTTTTGAACGGAGAGGTGAAACTTTTCGAAATCACTGGTCTTTGTCTCTATGGAGGCAACCGCGCCGGTTAGCTTTCCGTATTGGGGATCGTAGGGATTGGAAATCACCTGCACCGAAGAGACGACATCAATAGGTACGGCAAATCCTGGACTGCCAGTCGCGGGATCGGTTGCGTTGGCGCTGTTTACCAGCGCCCCACTCTGCGTGCTGCGTGCACCTTTCAAGTTGATGCGTCCGTCAGGGCCGCGCACTACTCCCGGGAGGGTCGGGAGGATGCTCTCAGCGCGGTCGTCGATGTTCGGCGCATTTCGCAGCGTGCTGGCTGTGACTGTTCCCGATGGAGATGCTGAGGTCGTTTCGTTTTCGTTGGCATTGGCCGTCACTGTGACTGAGTCCTGAACCGCCGAGGGCCTCAACTCCAGAGAGATTTCAGCGACCTTGCCCATCTCTACGGTCACATCCTGACTTCCGAGTAATCCTGGTACCGCAGCTTTAACGATGTATGTTCCAGGCGGCACGTCTTGAATTTCGAATTTGCCGCTTTCGTCCGTTTCCGTTTCCATCACCGCCGCTGCCTGCAATGTCACCTTTGCGTTCGCTATATAGGACTGACCGTTGGAGTCTCGAATAAACGCTGTCCCTCGAAGCTTACCAGCGGGTTCTGGGTGTTGCTGACCACGCGACTGAGGAACAAGTTGAAGAATCGAGAACCAAAGGAACAGCAGCATCGCGATGCCACTTGTATAGCTGGACTTTTTCTGCCCGTTAGTTTTGACTGCGTGTGGCTGCATACTCCTGATTCGCAAGTGAACGACTCACATGCTCCTTCAGCTCCAGACGAAACGCCTGGGCCCGATTCACGCGGCAATAACGGCCCGCGTTGTTCTCAACAGTTGGTCCTTTCGACCAGCAACTCTGCGATCACTTATGCATTCAAGTGGCCACCGGCTATGGCCTCGACACTGATAACTCAAATGCATGATTTCCAAGAGCATAGGCAGCGACGCGGCGGATTGGTTCACATCGACAGGACACGGCGGTTCCTGGCAGTGATGACCGTATGCGGGCAGATAAATGTTCATCTTCCTTGAAGGGTTCCCGATTCGCTCTCAATTTCAATTGGATGGCGCATCAAGATTTGGCAGCCGAGTTGCGACTACCGTTGATGTAATGCCACCGACCACTGGTCGGGGCACAAAACACGTCCCTGGTCAATTCATAGAGCTTCGAAAGGCATTACCGTTGCTCAGAAGGACGTAGAACGTCATGTCGACAGCAGTTCGATTGCAGTCCAGTGAAGCATTGGATCCGCATCAGCAGAGTTCCGCGTCGTGCCATTTCGAAGATGCCCTCCGACAGCGAATCGTCGGCCAAGATGAGGCAGTGCAGGCTCTCGTGGAGCTTTATCAAGTGTTCTGCGCGGGACTTAACGTTTCTGGACATCCCGTGGGAAACATCCTGTTGTTGGGGCCCACTGGTGTCGGGAAGACGCGCGTTGTGGAGGCCGCTGCGGAGATTTTGTTCGGGGACGAACGGGCCATAATAAAGGTAGATTGCGCGGAATTCCAGCACTCCCATGAAATTTCCAAACTCATTGGTTCGCCCCCAGGCTATCTTGGTCACAGCGAAACACACCCCCTGATTACACAGGAGGCGCTAGCCAGAAATCACCGAGGCGAACTGAAACTCAGCTTCTTACTGTTCGACGAGATCGAAAAGGCGAGTGATGCACTGTGGCAGCTCCTACTCGGGGTCCTCGATAAAGCCACATTGACTCTAGGAGACAACCGTCGCGTCGACCTATCGCAAACCATCATCTTCATGACCTCGAATCTCGGTGCCGTCCAAATCACGGAGTTAATGACCGGAGGCATGGGATTTGTTCCTCCGACTGAAGAGCAAGCGAACCGCTTAAATGAAAGAATGGAACGGACGGCGATAGACTCGGCGCGTCGGAAGTTTTCCCCGGAGTTCGTGAATCGCTTAGACAAGCTTGTGGTGTTTCATCCCTTGAGGCGTGAACAATTGCAAGAAGTGCTTCAGATCGAGCTCCGAAGGGTCCAATTTCGTGTTAGCAATGCCGCAGGAAGGCCTTTTCTCTTTCGGATCACGGAGGAAGCCCGGCAGTTTCTCTTAGACGAAGGCACAGACCAACGCTATGGGGCTAGGCACCTAAAGCGCGCTATCGAACGCTTCCTCATCTCCCCGCTAGCCAAGCTGTTGGCAACAAATCAACTTAGGCCTGGCGATCTTGTGATCATCGATCGCCAGCCTCAAGTAGCGTGTCTCACGTTCTCGAAACACGCGGAACACCACGTTTCCTATCCTTGCCTTCCCCAAATGGATTCGAAATGCACACGCCAAATGAACGCGGACATTCAGGGCTAGTTCAAGGGATGTTTGCTACACCCGATCCGTTGCCCCCATGCGGGCAATGCCCACATCGCGTCAAACAGCAAGCTGAAACGGGAAGCGGTTTTGGAGCGTTATCAGCAAGATACCGTATGTGGACCTGGCATGCGAAGTGCCCGTACACCCAAAGTGAAGCGACCTACCACGGTCGTTCAAGGAAGTAAGAAATGCTCCGAGCGCAGCTCGACCAAAGCAGTGAAGGCTTGGCACTCAAGCTGGAGGGCCAGATCGTCTCAGCCTGGGCAGTTCAAGTGAAAGCAGACCTCTCCCGGCATTTTGCAACGAACGGGTTGCTCGTTGATCTGTCGGACGTAACCTATGTCGATTCCACCGGTGAACAGCTGTTGCTTTGGCTGCGCGACTTACACGCAAGATTCGTGGCGGGAACCTGTTATGCACGCGACATCTGCGAGCGGCTTCACCTGAACCATAAAGGAGACACTGACGGATCCGTCCCGTCAGTGACCGAGGTGCATCCCTCGCCCACAGTAGCCCCCCCACCCGCGCCCAGGCGGTCTCCCCTGACCCGCCCGGGCGCGGCCCCTCTTACGGAAACGCCGAATAGGCGTTGCTCAATAAGCACGAACCCGAAACCGAAACTAGAGAAAATATGTTTAGAGTAATCACAATTACGCACCAGTGCGAAAGTGGCGGAACGCAACTGGCTTCCTTAATTGCACGGAAGCTTGGGTGGGAACTCCTCGACTATCATTTGGCAGACCGTATCGCCCGCATCGCTGACCTGGACTTCGCAACTGCTGTTCAGTTCGATGAGCAAGCGGCCCGCTGGTGGCGCCGTGTGCGACGTGCGGGGATTAATCCAGCAGCCTGTTGTCCCTACGTATCCCCTCGCTGGTTAGATGAAGTTGACGAGGACTCTGTCCACGAACTTGCCACGCAGCTGATCCAGGCAGCGGCGGATTCTGGAGAATGTGTGCTTGTGGGACTCGGTGCTCAATGTCTCCTGCGCGGCCGGAGAGACGTCTTCAATGTCCTTGTCTATGCACCTCTCGAGAAACGAGTCCAGGCCTTGCAAGCCCGCCATCCGGAGTGCACAGACGTTCAAGCTCTCCGTGCACCAACGGATTCGCAACGAGCAGGATACATTCGCCGCTACTACGGGAGTGATTTGCTAGATCCGATGCTCTACGACCTTTGTGTCAGCAGTTCGATCGGCTTCGATCGTGCGGCCACATTGATCAACGACGCCGTGGCGTTCCCGGATATGAACTGGACGCCAGCCGCGGAGGAAGAAGTGCCGCTATGTCACTCGTCAATTCATCTCCACATCCGCGCTTGAAGTCCGTTTTGATTGCAACAGATCTGTCGCCCTCTTCCGCGAAACCCCTTCACCATGCGTTGGGCATTGCCCTCCATTACAGAGCCAAGCTATACGTCGCTCATGTTGTTTCAACAGTCCCTTATCTGATCGCGGGGCCACATGCCCAGGCACTGGCTTATGAGGGTGCGTCCAAGAGTATCCAACAACTGCAGAGTGACTTGCTTCACGATGACTCGGCGAAGAGCTTGGATTGCGAATTCATCATCCGCTACGGTCACATTTGGCAGGAACTACATGCAATAATCTGCCAAAAACAGATCGACTTGATCGTGCTTGGAACGGACGCCCGGCGGGGCATTGAAAAAGTACTCTTGGGCTCAGTCGCCGAGCAGGTCTATCGGGATGCGAGTTGTCCCGTGCTAACCGTCGGCCCGCACTCATACCAGGACCGCCGGGTTGATTTGCCTGGCGAAATTCGGACCTATCTGTTTGCGACCGACTTCAGCGAAGCTTCGCTCCGTGCACTGCCCCAGGCCGTGTCGCTCGCGCATCAAACTAAAGCTAAACTGATCCTGCTACATGTCGTTCCAGCAGCTCCTGCAGCGCAAATTTCCGGCGGGTACACCTCATCCGAAATTCTGTCAATGCGGGAGAACGTGCGAATGGCTTGCGTGCGGTGGCTTGAGCGGTTGGTGCGTTGTGACGAAGAGACGCCAATCGACACTGAGTTTCTCGTTCAGTTCGGGATACCAAGTGAGAAAATCTTGCAGGTTGCTTTGGACAAGAGAGTTGACCTGATCATCCTAGGCTTACGTCGCGAGCCTCTAGCCGGCACAATTTCGCACAAGCCATGGGTCACAGCATATGAGGTCGTGTGCGGTGCCGGATGCCCTGTGCTGACCGTCAGGCAGTGATTGGAAGCAGGCATTAGGGCTATTCGTTGCAGAAACACAACTGTCGTTTTGTGACAGTTAGCCGGAGACCGAAGTCTGATAGGCTGACGAGTTAATCGCGGCCAGAATGATCTGCACCAGGAACGCGCGGAACGCCCGACTCCGTTTACATGATACGGTGGGCAGTTCGAGCCGCCCGGGCAGTCTCCAATTCCATTTGGTGTTTTTCCCAACAGCTTAATTCTACATCGACGAAAAGGTCAGCGTGGAAACGACGATAGTGCGGGTCGTTGTCAGTGAACGGTTCGTAAATCTTCTCCCGTACCCATCGTTGACCGGATACGATTAGCGATCGACAATAGCCGCATTCGTGTGAGGCGATAACAGCGGCGACAAGAGCCCCATTCGCTACCGGATCAATTGTTGCGTTTGCCGGCGTGAAAATGCTTGCCATTCGGGGCCTCCTATCAGATGAATTCGCGTTCCGGCACCATTAAAAGCAATCAGTGAACCAAATACCGACCGATTCCTGAAGTCACATAAGTGCTTGTCTGTCTTACAAACAAAGCGACAAAGCGTTGAGGGCAAGAATCGGCAAGCCGGCAGGTCAGCCTTGCGGTGCCCACTAGGTAACGCGTGCTGCCGACTTCCGGGCACTCACGAAACCTCTGGAAAGTGGGCGACGCTTCGAGAAAAGCGGGCACGACGCGACCAGGTGGAATACCGCCAGGTTTCCAGTGTGTTCATTCCTTGTTGGGATGTGGAGCTTTGGTCCCTAACTTTGCCCCTGCTGCTCTGTGGGGACCTGCCGCGATCCACTTAGTGTGAATCAACGCGCGCAGTCTTTCTTCTCGATACCCAATCGCCTCATCTTATTTTGCAGGGTTGTACGCTTCACAACCAACCGCTCGGCAGCGCCACCACGGCCCGAAATCTGGCCCGAGCTAGCCTTTACTGCGTTCTTGACCCGATCTGGTCGCCGGTGCCCTTCGGCGGGCGGACCATTCACCTCTCCTTCTGCATCCTGTCCATGAACCCCAAGTTGCGCAATGACTTAGTCCGAATCGACGTTCGGCAACACACGTGCCCCACAGTTTATCGTGAAGATATGTGAGTGTTACGCACTGCTAACCACGGTTGATGGGATTGGGCTTTTCGCCTCGTCGGTTGGGCATGGATAGGTTACCCGGGTGCTGATTCCGTATGAATACTATCGTCCACTTCGTTCTAAAGCATGGCTACTCAATCCTGTTCGCTGCGTTGTTCGCGCATCAGATAGGTTTGCCGCTACCAGGACCTCTGTTTCTGCTTGCGGCCGGGGCGCTCGCAGCCACCGGGAAATTGGGCATGGTCCCCGCGCTCGGTCTGGCTGTCACTGCCTGTGTTCTGGCTGACTGGGTGTGGTACGAGGCGGGTCGGCAGCGGGGTGACAAGGTCTTGCATCTCATTCACCGCCTCGCGCGAGACCCTGATGCCCACGATCGCAGAGCGAAAGAGATCTTCGCCAAGTATGGGGTTCCGCTTCTCGTGCTGGCCAAGTTCGTCCCAGGACTGGACGCGATAGCGCCACCCCTGGCCGGAGCATCCCGCACCAGCAGGCTCCGTTTCCTCGCCTTCGATGCAGTTAGCGCAGGCCTCTATTCAGGGGCGTATGCCGGACTTGGCTATGTCTTTAGCCATGACCTGGACCGTGCGGCTGCCTATGCGGCGAGAGCGGGAACGTTTTTGGCAGCAGTTGCGTTGACTGCACTCTTTACTTGCGCAGGCTACACGCTGGTTCGGTCACATAGCTTTATACGCGACTCTCGAATTGTGCGGATCACACCAGCTGATCCGATGGGACGTGAAGGCCCCGCCGACTATCTCTGCGGGACCGTTGAAGGACTCGACCATGGTCGCTAAGGCTGCAGTAAAACGGCGGGTCTTGGGTGTTGCCAGACTCATCAACGCTCTATACGGATGCGGTCCAGTGAAGTTCGTCGGAACGAGCAAGGCATTGTACGAACGGCACCTGCTGTTTGACAGCGGCGTCGACCTGGCGCCGGACTACTTCAACTCTGAAGAGTTCTCGCACGGCGATCTTGTAGAAGCGCTTGGTCAGACCCTCGTTGCTGAAACGCTAACACGGGTTCTTTATCCCGATGATTCAAGATTTATGGGGCAAGGGCTACGCCTGATGCAGGAGTACTTTCTTGGTGCCGGCTCGCTGGCAGATGCGGTGCGCCGCTTCCAACGCGGCAACTCGGATTGGCGCTTGTTACCAGACAAAGTCGCGATTCAGATGAACGATACCCACCGGGCGCTGGTGGTGCCGGAGCTCATGCAAATCCTCGTTGACCAGGGGCACCTTGGATTGGACCAAGCCTGGCAGATCACACTGAACACGTTGGCGTACACGAATCCCACCCTGTTGCCCGAAGCCCTCAAAAAATGGCCGGTGGAGTGGTTTGAAGACATGCTGCCCAAGCAGCTCGAGTTCATTTATGAGACTAATTACCGCTTTCTGGACGATGTGAGGGTCGTGTCATGAATACAGTAAGTGCTGTGATCGACGGATCCACCACGTCGCCAAAATTTGGCAAGATGCGTATTACTTCTTCCTCGATGACAGTCGAAGCCTCGATACCAAGCGAAATCGAGGCCATCTCGCCGCTGGTGGATTGGTTGATGCAACTTATCGAACGATCCTGCTGCGCTGTGGGCAATGAGCCCGCTGTGAGAGTGGCACTTCGTGAGGCCCTCAACAATGCGGTCCTGCACGGGAACGGAATGAATGCTCAGAAGTTAGTTGAAGTGTGTTGTCGTTGCGAATGGGAGAAAGGAGTCTGGCTGATCGTCAAGGATCAAGGAAACGGGTTTGATCCGAACGCGGTTCCGGACGCTCTCGCTCCCGACAGGTTGGAAGCCGAACATGGACGGGGCATCAGTTTAATGAGGTTGACGATGGACCAGGTATTGTTTGAGCGCGGGGGCACTGAAGTTCGCATGTGGAAAGGCCCGGCTGTAAGTAACTGGCGACGGACCGCTTCGCAATCGTGAAGTTAAATCAACCGTCTGCCACAAGCGGTATGGCCGAGTGAAGAAAGGGGCAAATGGTATGAAACTAATTCTTGTGTTTGCTATAGCTGTGGTGATCGTGGCTTGTTTGAAGGGTATAAATCGCGATAGCAAAGACGAAAGTGCCAATCGATTTCACCGGTTGGGTCTCTGAGTGAGCTGATGGCACCTCGGCTAGAAAGCTGGTAAGGCTTCACGATCCGCCGAACAGGCTGCCGCTAGGTGAGGGTTCCTGTGCCTCCGCAGAATTGCCCGCGGAGGAATTCCGTTGCCGCATGTCACAAACCCAAGTCATCGATCTACAGTTGGCCACAAGCACAGTAATGGGAGAGAGAGCAAGCCGGAGAGTGCAGTACAGAATCGATGCTCCTGCGGCCGTCCTCAGACTCAGAACCGCGCGAGCCAGCGGATCAAGTCCGGCAATGGCGACGCTGGGATCTATTCCCGTGAGGAAGCGCCGACGGCGCTCGCCCTCCGCGCCGTTCTTCTCCAAAAAGCGCTCGGCGTGCGTACATTGCAGATCCCTGTACACTGGTTCGCAGCTGCGGATCGCCTGTTGGGTTTCGGGGATTGCAGCCTTGATCGTTAGCCATTGAGTCCGCTCTGTAAGTCGCTCACGGTTTGGCTGCTAGGGTGGGAGCTGCCACGCAATCCGCGCAGCCTCTCCTCGGTTCTGACCACTCGCCAGGGCCACCGTGCCGAGTTTGAGCGCCTGGTGCGCTCATCCGTGACGACCATCACATCCAAATGGAACGCGGAGCAGTAAATAACCGACGATGGAGAGGTGGCAGATGCGCCGTGTACGCTCCCAAGTAAACCTGGAAGCTATGAAGAGAGAAGCAAGAGACCTACTTCACGCCTTGCGACAACGGGATGCTGCTGCGCTTAGGCGATACCATTCTAGTGACCCTTTGGCCGGCATGTCGCAACCAAGCCTCGCCGATGCTAAATACATCATCGCACACGAGTACGGCTACAGCAGTTGGCAAAAGCTACACGCACATTTATTGGTCACGCATAATCACCCTCGTGTAGCCATTTGCCCCAGCCAGCACTCATGATCCGACGCCCTACGGAAGACTGTGGCTGGGTGTTTTTGCTCGTCTTTAATCGGCGCGATTTCGCAAGGCTCTGCGCCGCACTTTAGATTGTGTGCGATTGCTGGATGTCCCGCGCTGACCTGAAACTAGTGCAAATCCTTGGCAATAACCGCGAACCGACCGAGGCTGTCCAAAAATCGACTTCAGGAATGTTGATCCGAACCGTCATTGACCCTGGGTCAGAACACCTGTCATTTTGTGGGCAGAGCGCCGGACTCCCATGAAGTCTGAGAGCCTGAAACTTCGCTCGACAGTTCGGAATCAATTAGCAAGCCAACTCGGTTCCATACGCCAGGATCATTCTCGATCTCATGGTGAGGCTTGCTCAGGACTCGGACCAGCCACGGATAGTTATCACAATTGATGCTGTGACCCTTATAGCTCATCCGAAAGTTTCCAAGGATGCTTGTGTGATCGGGGTCAGCCGCGCTGATAGTGGGCCGCCCGTGGAGCAGGCCTTCCGACTGATAGAAATTAATCGCGCGATCTACGTTGGCTGGAATGCGAGAGTCAGATTGCCAAAGCTTTACAACGCTATCTACTTGGATAGTGAGCCGCACCCGAATGCCTAACCGCTCTAGTTGTCGAGCCAACGTGACTGCTTGCGAACCACCCCAGCTATGCCCGTAAATGATGATGGCTGCTTGTTCTTTCTCGGCGGCCGTCAGGATGCCATCGCCATTCGTATCGAGCTGGCGCAAGAGCCAACGAAGGGCTTTCCTCCCATCGCGATTTGCGAACACCTCAACACGAACGGCCGACGGGTACCTGTCGCGCAGGAACGCGGCGAATTGCATCTCAGGTCGCCTCACGTCATCGTGGTTCACAAAACCTCCCACGAACCCAACGACGATCGCACTACGAACTGTGACCTCGTCGGTCGAAGCGCCTTTTCGGAGGCAGACAAGTCGCAAAGCCTCTTTCACAGCGGACTGGGCATTTGCTTCGTTGCACGGCTGGCCCATCGCGCTTCCGTTAGAGTGCCTTATTTTGCGTTCGGGCACCCATGTTACTTGAGCCTTCACGATACATTGCGCGGGGAACATTGCGAGCAAGATGAAAAATGCTGTGTTCAACGCTCTATGCCACCAACCAGGGATCATGGTTTTCTCCTTGCCTGGAAGATCGCGGCACTTCGGTTGAGCACGTAAAAGCGTCCCGTCGTGATCAAAGGCACTTTGATCACCAGAGTTTCAGATTGGGTAACGAATTCTTCCGCAAAGGGATGAAAACTGAGCCTTGTTATTTACCGCGCCCTGATTTAGGCACTGCCCTTGAAAGGGCATGACGTCTCGACGCGTGTGCTGCTTACGTTGTTTTGATGATTCGTCCGAAATCGAAATGCACACACCGTCAGCATCAAACGAATGCTTTGAGGGAGCAACTCTTCCAATTACTGGAACATCGCTCCACATCGGGTCGATCCTTCGGTCCCAGATATTGCGGTGGAGTATCCTGCTCCGAGAGAAGCGCCCGAACATTCTTTCGGAGCGATAGACTCTCAATCACTAAGCCAGGCACGTCAGATGACAGACAGTCGTGACTCTAGTCTTGTCATTCGCGTCTGGCCTCCGATCTTCTTGAAGTTCGCCACTTAAGTCGGAAAGGAACTGACCGGCAACAGGCTGATGACCGAATAAGGTCACATGCATTTCCATACGGAAGTCCTAATTGCCTCACTGGTCTCGAGTTAGAGGTCTCCCTCGTTGGCATCGCATTTGCATTATTCCAGATGGGCGAGCGACAGAGTGCCTGTACCTCACGTCATTTAACCTGAGCTCGCGGTGCATCGTACGGAGATATCACCTATGAAGACGTGCGTTTCCATAGCGTCTATTGTGCTGTTTCTTCTCCTTCAGTCCGTGGCTGCTCGAGCGCAATCGAATTTTGTTGACGTCGGTTCGAATAGCGTCGAACCGGCCACCGTTACGGCAAGTTACCCACGCCGTTACCGAGAACTGTCGATCTACACGAGTGGAATGCTCGCGAATCCTCAACTCATGGGTGATCTCAAGAATCAACGACTTTTCTTTACTGGCGTCCGCCTCACTTCTCGGCTTTTCACAACCCGCCATCTTTTCATCGGCGGGAACCTGGATGTAAAGCCCCTTGTCATTCATTCAAGAAGTGTCCCGGATGGCCGCCAGTACAC
>JBARBI010000371.1:0-3427 GCA_049792875.1 Candidatus Sulfotelmatobacter sp. | reverse complement strand
AAAAAACGGACACCGCAAGAATCTTCACTTCGGATAGAAACCGGAAAGCGTCCAGATTGGCTGGCGCCCGAGGGGAGACGACGATGGGATATCGATACGGCTACAAGGTGCATCCGGTCGCGGAATTATTTCCGGTGATGCCTCGGGAAGAATTCGAGCGACTGAAAAGGGACATTAAGGAGAACGGTCAGATCGAACCGATAATGCTCGACTACGCCGGCGAAATGCTTCTCGATGGACGGCACCGACTGAAAGCCTGCAAAGAATTGGGGGTCGAACCGCGGGTGCTTAAACACTCGACGGTAGGTCTCTCCATACCTTTATCCGAGTTCACTGCGGGCCCTGGCTGGCATTGCGACCGGTTCTCTGACGCGGACTTCATCTGGGCGAAGAACGTGCTCCGGCGTCATCTAACTGATGATCAGCGCGCCGTCCTGGTGAACGAGTTTGCCGACGCCACTCGGGAGGCGGCGAAGCAAAGGCAGCGGCAAAATCTAAGACAGGGTGACAAAAATCCCGAGGTGATGGATTCATCACCTCGGGGAAAAACTCGAGGTGCGCTCGCCAAGAAAGCCGGAGTGAGCACCCACAAGATTCAGCAGGTCGAGACGGTCACCAAGCACAAGTCCGAGCTGCTTCCGAAAGTCAAATCCGGAGAGGTCAAGCTGAAAGATGCCGTCAAAATGGCGCACCCGTCCGCACAAGACAAACTCTTGCTTGCGATCGAAGCAGTCCTGGAAGGCGGAACTGGAGTGATCGATGCGGCTGCGAAGTTTGGCGTGAAAACTGAAGAAATCCTCAAAGAAATGAGCCCCGGCAACACCGCCTACACTGCGCAGGATGGGCAGGAGACGTCGCCTCCTTTCCATGAGGAGGGCGTGCTAGCGAAACTGGACAACGAAATCCGAAAGGCCGTGGATAAGTTGTGGCCGAAAAACAAAAATTTGAGTCCAGTAGTTCGCACGCTGCGCAACTATGCCGATTATCTCAAAGAAGTACAGGAAAGTAGGAAAGATTGAGGGCTGCCGGTGCCGCCATAAGCTATTTCGCGCTCGCCGATTTCTTTAACGAGCTGATTTTCTTCCGCGCATAATCGGGGTTGCTGTATCCCCGGACAAAAGCGACGTACGAGTCGTAGACTTTTTCAACTGAGTAGGTCAGCGCAATCTTCACAAGGTCATCATGCTTAGAATCGAGCCAACGGAGCCACAATTGGCGATTGTGCGCGATGCCGACAAACTGCGGAGCGTCCGGGCTAGTTATCTCTTCCTCGAATGCGGCCCTGACCTGCTTAGGGTTTGGGAGCCTATGCTGCTTTGCGAATTTCTCGCGGAGACGCGTCCACATCGGTCGAAGCTGCTCCACGGCTATTCTTTTGGCTTCAGGCTCAGAGCGGTCCGTGATGGGCGCAGCCATCTTTCTTTGATGTACCCGTTGGGCCTTGCCGAGAGCTTTCAGCCAGCGGGTGTATTTCCTATCGTCCTTACGCTCCCATTCCAGCGTGCGGCTCAGAACAAGGTGACTCGTGTTGAGTATCCCGCCGGCGATGGCGGCTTGCTCCAGGATGATCTCGTCAAGGATTTTGAAATGCTCAGGCGTAACGGCCACAAACGGGGCGCCTGGGCCGAGGTCCATCTCGTGATTGAGCATGGCCATCAGTGCGCCAGCGAGCGCCAGTCCCAACATCGATGGAGTCCGGAAGAGAGCATCGGGAAAGTCGTGCGAGAGAACACTGGTTCCGCGAACATTCGACTTGGGATGAAGAAGGAAGAGGCCCTGAAAATAGCGGAAGAAGTGCTCGTGCAGCTCATCCGGACTCTGCGAATCTCTCACGGCGATGGCCAGCGGATTCTCCATGCGCCCATCTTAGCAAATCGCTTGACGTAAGGTCAACTATTATGATACATAGGCAGTATGAATCCCCGAACATTCACGACGGCACAAGCAGCGAAAAAGGCAGGCATCAGCCGGCAGACATTGCACGCATGGATGAGCGAGGGCCTGGTCATAGCCCCCAAACCGGTGATGGTCGGCAAACGAGAGTTTCGTTTCTGGACGCAGCAGGACATCGATCGGCTCAAGAGTTTCCGGGGATCGCTGAAGCCAGGGCCGAAGAAAGCGAGGACACGATGAGAGAACGCGGGCAAGGCAGAATCTTTCAGCGGGGAAACTTCTGGTGGATTCAGTATTACCACCGTGGCCGGCAAATTCGCGTCAGCGCTGGCGAGACGGAGGGCGAAGCGAAGAAACTCCTCAAGAAGAGGCTCGCCGAAGTCGAGACGAACACACACAGCGATTCGCGAAACATCCGCTACGAAGAATTGCGGGCGGTGTACTACCAGGATTATGTCGTCAATGAGCGGAAGTCCCTTCGCCGCGACAAGGAGGGGCGCCCTCATCTGGACAAGGTTGCGCGGTTGGATGATTTCTTTGCAGGCTGTCGGGCTTCGGAGATCAATGCGGATTTGATTCGCAAATTCATCGAGGACCAGCGAGCCAAGGGGCTGTCGAACGGCAGCATCAATCGTTCTCTCAGCGCACTCAAGCACATGTTCCGCCTGGCGAAGCAGGATGAAAAACTGCAGCATGTTCCGCATTTTCCAATGACGCCAGAAGCCGACCCGCGGCCAGGGTACTTAGAGCGCGAGCAATACGACAAACTTTTTGCGGAACTGCCCGCCTATCTGCGGTTGCCATTAGCTCTCGGCTATTACAGCGGCATGCGGTTAGGCGAAGTCCTTGGACTTCAATGGCTACGAAAAGACGAGAAGGGAGTGCCAAGGGAACAGGTTGATTTTCTTCATGGTGTCATTCACCTGGAAGCGTTCGAAACCAAGTCCAATGAGGCGAGGGACATTCCGATCGTATCGCAACTTCGCACATTGCTCCTCGAGCAGCGAGAGAAGAACAGAAAGGCGCATTGCCCCTACGTCTGTTTCCGTTTGGACCCACGTGGCGATGCTGTTAAGATTGTAGGGTTCAGAAGAGCATGGCAGAGCGCGTGTATCAGGGCGGGCCTGGGCAGCATGGTTCCCGAAGTTGATTCCGAGACAGGCGAAGTGCTTTACGCAAAATAACGGGTGGACCGACCTCACGCGAAGCCCAAAGCCAAGATGGTGTATCGAGGGACGATATACCATGATTTACGGAGGACGGGAGTGAACAATCTGGTGGCTGCTGGCGTTCCAGAAAAAGTTGCCATGCGAATTAGCGGGCACAAAACGCGATCGGTCTTCGATCGTTACAAAATTGTGCCGCCCAAGGATTTTCTCGAAGCCCAGCGCAAACTTGAAGATTTCCATGGCCAGGGTGCCGGTGATGGAAAGTTCGGGGACAATTCGGGGACAACGCTGCACCAGAATGCAGCAGCCGGTTCCGTAGTGAATTGATTTATTAACCACTTAGGGGCGTAGCTCAGTGGTAGAGC
>JBARBI010000370.1:0-14177 GCA_049792875.1 Candidatus Sulfotelmatobacter sp. | reverse complement strand
CAGGCCGTTGAAGCCGGCGATCAGCCATATCACGACAAGAGCTGCAACGATGATTCCAATTCCTACCGGAGAAATCAGCATCGTGTTCTTTCCTTACGCACTCGGGCTTCCAGCCAGGGCGAAGAGCTTGTGAATTACCGCGAGCCAGATCACAACAAATGTCAGGCTGGCCAAGATCATTACCGCGATGAGCAGCAGCAACAAGAGGATCGCCAACAGAGCAAATGGCCCCAGCAGCAGCGATAGCACCAATATCACGATCCCCGCCTTGCGGTCTCGAGCGACCGGATCGATGTGCGCTCCCAAAAGTGCGAGACGTTTCAGTCGACGCTTCAGGGAGGCATGAAACCCGACGAAACTGGGGGTCTCGGGCGAGGAAGGAGACTGATCTTCTTGCTTGCCAGCTTGACCCAGGGCTGCCGGATTGCGTCGAGCGGCTTGCAGGCGAGACATAGCCTCGAGATTGCCTTTGCGAGCCGCGATCAGGTCGTCGGGATTGGGGAATTGTGCGGCCAGCTCGGGATCCGCGGCGGACACTGACTGGTAAAGGGAGCGCAGACGAGCGGCCGCTCGCTCATCTCCGGCGAACGCCGCGCGCATGATCTCGGGTAATTGCCGGGAGATCGCCGCAAAATCGGCGGAGTTGCCAGGCATCGGCCCTGAGGCTGCGGTCGCAGACGCGGTCCAGGCTTGAGCTAGCATCTGTCGCTGTTGTATGTTGGCCGCAAAGGTGCCGCCTCGCCTGGGGCGGACCAGAAACAGGTGCGATGCCCAATCTCCGCCCGGAATCTCTCCCGGGTCCTCATTGAGTTTTTGCAACGCTCGCGCCAAACCGTCGGGATCGCGAGTAAGCTGCACTGCGGATGCGTCCGCAAGATATTGCCTTGTATGCCATAGCAAGCCCATCAATGGCCCCAATACGGCCTCGGAAAAGAACCACAGCAGCAGCTTGACAGCGGTATTGGTAAAGAAAATGGGGAAGAAGATGAAATTGCGAATGGAGCGCAGCCGCGACTTCTTTAGGGTTGGATCAAAAAAACGATCAATATCGTCGACGTCGAGATCGGCGCTTCGCGTAAGAAGGTCCGCAACCACCGCTGCTTCTTGCGGGTCACCTTCTCGTCGTAGCAACGAATAACGAACCATACGCCAAAGAATTCTGCGAGATTGCGGACCGAAAGGTGCATTTATGACCGTCATTAACAGCCCGCAAGCCTCAAGCACTGCCGTCATCCGCATCGAGATACGCAAGTCGCCATTGCCAATCGAGCCAATCAGGTGAGCGACAGCGCCCTCCAGTTCGTCACGGCTAAGGTCTTCGAGAAGGGGGCGCGACACAATGAGCCGCGCATCCTCGGGCGACGCGCCGAGGATCCCGGCATTCGCGCCGGGTGAATCAATGAGCATCACTTGTGGCGCAGGCAAGCCAGCGGCGATGGCCATCTCCTGAACCACATTGACTAGCTGTAGTTCTTTCAGTTCACTTGGGTTAGGCTCCCGCGCCCTCAGCGCTAGCACCCCACCGCCGGTCCCGCTGCGACGAAACATGAGGTTGACCGCTGCCCATAGCGCAAGGGAGAACAAGATTCCCGGCAGGAGCATCACCGCTGCTCCTATTGCAAGCGCCTGCGGATCGGCGGTTTTCTGTTGCAATAGCCAATCGAGAGCGACCCGCCCAAAGCGCGAGACTTCACTCGCCTGTCGCCAGAACTCAGGGGGGAGCGGAGCGAACAGATTCACCACGTCGGCAATGATCAATGCCAGTCCGTAGAGCAGCGGTGTGATGATCAACGCGAGTGGGATGCCCATCAGCGCCGCGGCCAGCACGCATAGAACGGATATCCGCCATGTCGCGCGACGGTTTCGCGCCTGGGCAGCGAAGAAACTCTCGCGATCGCGAGGCTCGAAGCGCTGGCTGGCGTTTGGTTCGGTAAGTTCGCCGGTCGGATGAGCATTCAACATGGGAATTCGTGTCTATGAAAGGCTGCCTACGCTATCGCCCCGGCGCCGGATTGGTCATGGTGCCGCATGCTGCATTGAAATCGGCATGGCCTCCCCACTCTAGGGTCACCGACGCCTGCTCGACTCTCAGGCCGGAATGGAGCCGTTCGGACCATTCTCCGCGGTCGTCCATTCTCAGTTGCGGGCCGTGCCAATATCCGAAGAGATCGAAATAGCCTCTCTTGTTGTCACCGATGAGCGCATCACGGGCAGTTCGCCGCTCAAGCAGGCGAAAATCCATTAAGGCACCGTCGGTACTCCGCCATCCGCCATAGATCGTGCCGCTCACGTCGAAATATTGCGTCACGCCCCGTGAAGTGCACAGCAACGCGTTGCCGTGTATGCCCCCTGTTGGTCGCAGGCCATCAAGACGAAGCCGCGAGAAGTGCGACGCGGGGAAGAGAGTGACCATCAGAGGGTAGGTTCCGTGCTTCGTAACCAGTTTGCCGGTCCCCGTCCAATACAGCAGGGGCGTCCAGCGCTCACCGATATGAAATGCCCACGGATCCAGCACAACAACCACGGCATAGACCGCGAACAAGCAGGCAATCAGTCCGAAGACGCCGAAACGCCCACGCCGTTTCCTCTGGACGCCGACACTTAAACCGTAGCTGGCTCTCTCCAAGCCCTCTCCTCCTTAATTTCACATCGCTTTATTTCACATCGCCGCAGGTAGACCCCAGCCACTTAGAGGCCCACGTGCCTTCCAGGTTCATGGTGTGATCATTACCGTCCACCGTCGAGTGGAAGGAGCCACTGATATGTTCTGGATCAACCGCTACCAGTTCAAGCGTGCCGGTTGAATGCATCCCCGCTGTCTCGCAGACCATCTTTCCTTTGAGATTTGTGCTTGTGGAATTGACCACGGTCGTGGTGCATTCCTTGGCTTCTGCGATCTTCAATCTGTCTCTTTCCAAGTCTTCCCGCGTGACACAGTGCTTCTCGGTTACGGTGCTCGAGTGCCCCCCGGAGTTCGCCTTCATTCTCTCTTCCATCCGGGCCCGCTGTTCTGGAGTCAATCGGTTCAGCATTTCAGCAGGGATCGGCATCTCGCCTGTCCTCTTGATCGTTCTCGTGCTCTCCCAAAGGCCAGGCTTGATATTCAGGGATTGCAGCTTAGCCGTGGACTGTGCTGAGTTCTGAGTCTGGGCCCAGGCAGGGCTCGCATCGACAACTGTAAGTGGCAAACCGAAGCCGGCCAATCCGAACAACATGGTGACAAATTTCTTCACGGTGCTCCTCCTTTGACACTGGTCTCACTTCAACGATGGCAGAATGCGTCAGAGCGGGCGAAGGGTCAAATGAAACGCAAATTAAACCGTTCTGACATGGCAAACCTTTTGTATTGAGCAAGCTAGGGGGTTTGCTGACACGCGAAATTGTTCGGGAAACAGGAGGCACTGCGGCTCTGCCTGTAACGGAGTTGCGTGGCACAACACTACTAAAAGTAGTTCTGTATTTTGTGGCAGACCGTTTTCGTCAATGCTATGATTCAGCCACATTAGTGGGGGGGGCGGGTTCATGAAAAACATGGCCGAAGTCGGCAATGTCTTTCGTTTCGGTTTATTCGAGGCAAATTCCACAAGCAAGACGCTCACACGTGGCGGTCTTCGGGTCAAAATCCAGGACCAGCCTTTCCAACTCATGATGTTGTTGCTCCAGCGTCCAGGCGAAGTTGTGACTCGGGATGAGTTGCGGCAGAGCCTGTGGTCCGAGGGAACGTACGTCGATTTTGACGGGAGTCTTAACGTCATTCTCAAGAGGCTTCGGGCTGCGCTCGATGACGACCCCGAGAACCCGCGCTTCGTCCAGACAGTCCCGCGACGCGGCTACCGCTTCATCGCCCCGGTTGCCATGGAGAAGACCCCAGAACCGGTTTCGGAGCAAGTCCTTCGCGCTGTTACGTTGCCGATCGAAAGTCCTCAATCTTCCGCTCAGGCGTCAGCGATAACTGCGTTTCGTGCTCCGAACGTGGAACGGCGCCGTTCTCCTTATTTATACGCAGTCTCTGCCGCTGCCATCCTGCTGCTCTCGATAGGCGTAGCGCTCGCAGGGCGCTACGGGCGGTTGGGCAACAAACCGACCGTATCTTCCGTCCAGATGCGCAAGTCGGTTGCGGTGCTTGGATTCCAGAATCTGTCGGGCCGTGCGGAAGATGCTTGGCTGGCTGGGGCACTTTCGGAGATGTTAAGCACCGAACTTTCCGGTGGCGAAAAATTGCGACTTGTTTCCGGTGAAGATGTCTCCAACCTGCGAGTCTCTGCTCCCTGGCCTTCCGCCGACTCGCTTGATCGCGGCACCAGTACACGCATTGGCGACGCCCTGAACAGCGACGTGCTGGTGCTGGGCTCATACATGATGATCGGCACAACTGATCAGGGTCAGTTGCGGCTTGACGTTCGTATGCAGGACGGGAAGACGGGCGAAATACTGGCGGGAACTGCCGAGGTTGGCAGCACGCAGGACTTGTTCCGCTTGGTCTCGCGAATCGGCGCCCAACTGCGCAGTCGCCTTGGTGTCGAGCAGTTGCAGGGTACCGAAGAAGCCGGTGTCCTCGCTGCTTTGCCGCTGGATCCCGAAGCGGTACGGTTCTATTCCCTTGGAGCTACGAAGTTGCGGCAGTTTGACGCACTCGCAGCCAAGGACTTGCTCGAACAAGCCGCCGAAATCGATCCCAAGTTCTCGCTGGTGCACGCCATGCTGGCACGTGCCTGGTCACAACTAGGTTACGAGCAAAAATACCAGGAAGAAGCCAAACAGGCATTCGACCTATCCACCGACTTGCCTCGAGCCCAGCGGTTGTTAGTCGAAGGGGAATATTACACGAGCATGGGAAGACAGGAGCGGGCGGCGTCGGTGTATCACGCGCTCTTTGAATTGTTTCCCGACAACGTGGAATATGGCCTGCGCCTGGTCTCGGCGCAGACCTTGTCGGGTCACGGCACTCAGGCGATGGAAGTTATTCGTCAACTGCGGAGCCTGCCGGCGCCTTCGTCCGATGATCCGCGGATTGATTTAGCGGAAGTGCGGGCGATGAAAGATGACAAACCAGCGGCGCTGGCCCTGGTACGAACCGCAATGAGCAAAGCATCCGGTCGAGGACAGAAGCTGGTGTATGCGCTAGCAAGAAAAGAAGAGTGCATGCTTCTGAATTACACGGAACATCCCGATCAGGCCCTGCCGTCTTGCGAAGATGCGTTCAATATTTTTCTGTCTGCTGGAAACAAGGTTGCTGCCGCCGATTGTGTGCGCCAGATGGCAGATACCTTCGGAACTCAGGGCCATTACGAGCGCTCAATTGAAACGTACCAGCGAGCGCTGAACCTTTTGGAAGGTCTGGGAGAACACGAAAAAACAGGGTCCGTTCTGAATAACATGGCCATTGCCTATGAGAATGAGGGAAAGCTGGATCGCGCTGAACAGTTGTACCGCGGGGCTAAGGCCGAATTCGAGCAGAGCGGCGATCTGAACAACGAAGTGACCGCGATGGGCAATATTGCGGACATCTACTACCTCCGAGGTAATTTGAAAGCGGCGGAGAAGTTTTATCAGGAGGCGTTGAAAGTAGAGACCTCGAAGGAGAACAGCGCTCCGGGCTATTTGTTATATCGACTGGCCGACTTGAGCTTAACTGAGGGGCGAGTTCAGGATGCCCACCGTTCCGCGCAGCAGGCAGTCGACTCTTACCTCTCGACCCATGGATCGTATCAATACCTGACCAGTGCGATGATTGTCCTGGGCGAGGCGTTGGAGGCGCAGGGCGATCTGGCTGGAGCACGTTCGCAATTCGAACAAACGCTCGCTACTCGGCAGAAGATGGGTGCACTGGATCTTACCGCTGAAAGCCAAACCGAGCTCGCAGCTTTGGACATCGAAGAAGGCCGAACCGCGGAAGCTGGGTCTTTGATTCGAGCGGCGCTCGCTGAATTTGAGAAGGAAAAGAGCGATCCGGATGCAAGCACCGCATATACGCTTTTAAGCCGCATTTTGCTTATCCAAGGCGAAGTGGACGAAGCACGCAAAGCGGCCCAGCATGGAGCTGACCTCAGCCTTACCAGTTCGGACCCTGCATTGAAACTGCCCGCCCAAGTTCAGCAGGCGCGGGTGGATATGGCAAGTTCAAAGGATGAGAATGCAAATTCAGCGTCGGCCTTTCGGCGCCTGAATTCGGTCATCGCCGCCGCCAAGCGACTCGGTTATTACAACGTCGAAAGCGAAGCGCGACTGGCGCTCGGCCAACTAGAACTGAAAATCAACTCCTCATTGGGGAACAAGCAACTGAAAGCCCTCGCCGCAGAAACCCGCAACCGTGGTTACGAACTCGTCGCCCGCCACGCGGAAGAAGCGATGTCCAGCGGCAGCACGGTGGTTGCTGAGAATCGCTCAACCCGCTAACAGACGCCTGCACAAGTTCTGTCTCCTACGCCGCACCTGACCAACTTTCCCCGGCCCGCAATCGGACAGCTCGTAGCAGGTCGCACTACCTGCCTCTGTGAATCGCATCTCTGTGTCATCCGTCGCTACAACCCATTGAGATAGCAGCGCTTACTAAGTCAGCATCGTTTAATCTGCGTTTCCTTTGACCCTCGCGCCCGGGAGCGGTATTTCAGACGCATGCGGCAGCGGGGAGGAAACGCACAATGAACTTGATGAATTGCAGCAGGCAGAACTGGGTAATTAAAGGGGTGGTTGTGATCACTTGCTGGCTTTGGACAGGAAACACAGTCTATGGGCAAGCGACGAAGCCGACGGGCATGCTCCGTCCTCAGCGCACCACGATTTTGAGCGCAGGATGCACGGTCGGCCAACTGCAGTTGCGGTTCCGGACCGGAACCGACGATCTTCGCGGCGGGCAGAACAACCTGAACGTAGAGATTCACTTTGCCGACGGCACGATGCAGGTTGCAAACAATGTGAACCACGGCGCGAATTGGGGAAATAACAGCACGAATTTCGTCACGGTTCCACTGAAACAGCCGGTCGCGCCGAACCAGATCAAGTCCATTGGGCTGGTCCACTTAGCGGCGGGCGGGTTCACCCCTCCTTCTGCTACAGGAGTTGGCGCATTGGCCACTCCAGCGGGCCCGGCTCTTGCCCCGATCTACGGGGCCCAAGGTGTGAGATCGGAAGACAACTGGGATCTGGCGGAGTTCCAGGCGAGCGCGCTCGGAAATAATGCTTCCAGTGTGCCTATCGCCTCCTTCGGATTCCATCGCTTCACCGGTAGTAACCCGAACCTTTCGATTCCGGCGAGGCCGGATGTGAGTTGTCCCGCAGAGAACCAGGTGGGCAAGCTGGTCTTCACGTTCTGGACCGGAGACGACGACCTCCGGGGAGGAAATGACAATCTGAATATCACGATTCATTTCGCTGACGGCACGACGCAATCTGAGCCGAATGTCAATCACGGCCAGAGATGGGCGGATGGAAGCGCCCATGGGGCCGAGGTTCTCCTTAACCGACCCGTAACCGTCGACCAGATCAAGACCATAACACTCTCTGACACGTTCACCGGCGGCTCCGGCGGAGACAACTGGAATATGAACTCCATGCAGGTTGAAGCGACAGTGAACTCGGTATCTCAGCGCATCGCCCAGTTCGGGTTTCACCGCTTCAGCGCGGACTCGTCCGGACCTAAGGCGAGAGAACTGACGATTCCAGTCAAGTAGATGCCGGCTTCTTGGCAAATGCCATGGGGCCAACCGATGAAGGGGAGGAAGCCAAATGCGTAGGAATCTGACACTGAGTCTGCTGCTGACCGGGCTGTGCCTTGGAAAATGTTTGGCCCAGCAAGAAAGCGACCGGATCCAAAGCAGGACGGCAACGTCCCTGATGCAGAGCAGGGCGGCAAATCCAGCGATGATCTCCGGGAAGTGGAAATCCAACCGGTTGATTTCGTCGGCCTTGGCTCGCTCCGTTCTGGTCAGACCAACTCGTACTGCGCCGGGTGGCGATGGCGGTAACTCCGCCGTGACGGGTCTGCTGCGCAAGCAGAGTGCGGCAGCTCAAACCATTTTGTCCTCGGGAGCGAGCGCTCGTACCTTCACGGGCGGTGTGCGACCCGCGGGCACACCGCAGAACGGGATGCTGCTGAACGGCGGAACAAAGCCGCAACTCATGGAAAACGGCGCTGTGCAGCCGATTGGCGCAGGTCAGACGATGTCTGCGTCTGGAAGTCAGACAATACCGAACAGCTCTTCTCCGACGACATCAGCAGCTCAGAGCGGACCCACTCGGCAACAGGCTCCCAGTTCGCCAAAACCGCAAGTGATCGGTACTCGAGCTCCGAATCCAACGCAGTTATGCATAGGCGGAATCGCAACCATAGACGGGCAGAAGTCGGGGATCTGGTTCAGCCCCGTGCCCGGGCCAGATGGCACGTTCGTAATCCAGGGCTGTGGATTTGGGAACACGGCCGGCGCCGTCTATTTGAGCGGCCTGCATTACGGATCTGCGTCGCCGACGGGCGATGCACGCGGAGTGCGGAGCTCCCCAATCTTTCGCGATCGGGTGTCATTTCAGATTCCCCCGGACGGATGGAGCGATCGGCAGATCCTCGCTCAAATTGATTCGAACACTGGTGGCTTCTATGACACGAATAACGTCACGCTGGTGGTAAAGACCGCCAGCGGGCAGGAATATCAGGCGGCCGGGATGAATTTCCTGGCGGCGCGCGAAGACCAACCGCTCCATCTGCTCCCAGAACCGCCAGTTTGCGCTCAATCCACCGGCTACTCGTGCGTGCCCTTGGGAGTCAGTCTGGCCACGGTCAATGCCGTTGCGGCCGGCCCGGTTCGGCCCGAAGTTGAGTCGCCTTCCTTGGCCCTGCTTCAACCCGGAGAGACGATCGCGGTAGCGCGTGAATCGGCAGTCGATCAGTTTCCGATTCCCGCGAATCCAGGGCACAGTTTCCCGGGCGGCACCGACACGTATCAATTCCACTTCGCGCCGGGATTTCAGCTGGACCCGCAGACCGGAGTGCAGTTGCGCCACTCGAGCCCTGACGACAGTTTTTGCCAAACAGTGGGCGGAGATCCTTCCAAGAACGGCAACTGGAATGTCAACTACACCTCAACTTCTTCGTTTCAGGTCTTCTGGGAGGCAGATGGCTGCTGGCCGAATTTGACGATGACCACCGGCAAGCCACTGGACATTCTCAATTATGCAAGCGTGTCGGCCTACGCACTGGAGATCACCGTCCTGGGACCGCGCGGCGTCAGCCCGTGGCTGAGCGGGAATATAGGCTCGCTGGCGACACCGCCGCAGCCTTTACCGATGTTGCTGAAGTAATGAGAGATCACTGAATGGGAGAAAAGGACATGCGCAACTTTAGGTATTTCGTTTCCGTGATTGTTTTGACCTGCACCGGCGTTGCGGCCCAGGTGTCCCCCACAATGCCCGCGCCGAACCGGAATATGACGGCACCTTCTCGGCATCTGCCACCCGGCGGCGACCATCCGGAAAGCACCGCGGGAACTATCGAGGGCTTTGTGTACTGGGATGTAAATACGGTCAGACACATGCCGGCCAACAGTTGCAGCGGGTTGGCGATCACGGTGAGTGTCGGAAATTCCTCGGGCGGCCCGCTCACGGCATACACACCGCTGGGTACGCTCAGCAACAACTTCAAATATGTCGGAGAGGTAAAGGAGTTTCTGGTCGGAGGCAAGGTCAACGTCTTCGACGTGTGCACGTATGGATACGACAAAGTGCCCGTAGGGCCGGATCTCCAGGTGACTCTCACGGTCGCCCAGTCGGGCGAATTCTTGCCTGGCGCAGTTCCGCAATTTGCGACTCTCGGCCCAATCAAGATTATTAACGCGCAATGCAACATGCTGCCGCGCATCGTGAACCCGACTGCGTCGGACCTGACTGCTCATTGGGGCTCGTGCCAGAACATGGCCTATGACGTGAACTTTGTCATGCTGAAGACGCCACGCCAGCAACTCGGCTTGGCCTCTCCTCCCCCAGGGAGTTCCGGCAGTCCAGGCGGAATGCTTTCCGGCGCGCCGCAGCAGGGAATGCTGTCATCAGGCGCAACGCAAAACGGACAATCGCAGAGTAATTCTGGTGCGCTGCTACGGAATCAGCAGGTTGCCACAGGCCAGAGTGGAATACAGCAGAATCCGGGAAGCAAGGTGGAACTCAATCCGCAGCCCTTTCCACCTCGGCAACAGTTGACGAACGCCGACGTGATCAAGATGGTTAAGGCCGGGGTCCCAGAGGCAGCCATCGTTTCTTCGATTCAGTCGAGTCCGATCAGATTCGACCTTTCGCCTCAAGCGCAGCTGACTCTCCACCGAGCGGGAGTAAGTCAGAAAGTTCTGGACGCAATGATGGCGGAAGGAAGCGCGAAGCGAGGTACAGTCTCACGCACAATTAAGCTCGGTCCGGCAAAAACTGGCGAGATTATCAAGAATCCACGCGCCGCACAAGGGGACACCACAATCATAGCGGTCCTGGAAAAACAAAAGCAGTCTGCGCAACTGGAAGCTTCGCAGATGGTCCGAACTGTAGTGCGACCAGTGGGAATGCAGGCTGGCGCGTCGCAACCGATGTCCGCCACCACTACCAATGAAGCTACCGCACCGACGGCGGCGACCATGCAAAGGTCCTCAACGCCGGGAACGATCTCTACGGGCAAGGTTTCGAACTCACCAGGGAATTCTGTCGCTTCATTGGCGCCAGTTTCCCAGGTTCAGACTATAGCTTTGACTTGCGCGACCGAACCGGCCATGAGAATTCTTAACGTGAGCGGGGAATTTTATCCTGCCACCTTTACTCCGGACGCGAAGTACAACTTTTACACCATCACGGGTTGTTCCTTCGGCGATTCGGGACCCAATTCCAAGGTCTATATCTACTATCAGGACATTTTCCGCCAGGACTTTCAGATCCAAGAATGGAATGACAATGGCATTAAGCTCAACCTGAATCCGTCGCTGAAAGGCGTGCTCGACCAGGACAACCTTACCCTGGTGGTGCAGCGCAACGACGGGAAACAAGCCACCAAGGGTGGGTTCAAGTTCTATGCCGCGCGGGAAATGACGCTGCTTGGACGGATTCCACAGGCGGCCTTTTCTCTAAATCATTTCACGCTGACCAACACTACTGACCTGCAAGTTACGTACACCTCTCCGTCCTCACCGAATGTCATTCCCGATGTCAGTGGGTACACCGCAGAAGTCTCGTGGGAATGCACCGACTGTTCGGCAAACCCTGATCACCCGAATTTCGCGCATTGGGCGCCGTCCGGCGAGGACATCTATCAATTCAAGAATCTTCAACCCGGCTTTATTGCGACGCAGGCCGCCATGGCTTCCGTAGACGCATCTTGCCAGGGGACCCTGCACCGGGAAGGAAATTTTGGTTTGAGTTGGGTGGAAGATGACCTCCATGCTACGTGGCAAGGCCAGACCTGCCAATGGTCTGGATGTGGTGGGTTCGGTCAGCCGGATTGCTTTGGACAAGGCCCCGGGTCGAACTACGCGGTAAACGTTTGGGTCACAGGCCCGCGCGGCGTCGATCCCTGGACTGGCAAGCCGAATTGAAAGCGGAAGGATTATTACAAAATGAGAACTGGACCACGGATCTTGGACACGAAAGAAACCCCAGGCTGCAACTTGGACAGGAGGCCGTTCGGATCGAAATGAACACACACCGAATATCGCAGCTGATGCAGTGCACCGCCGTCAAAACCCTGATCTGCGCACTTGCTGTTGCCTTGTTCGCGAATCATGCGAACGCACAAATCGGGAACATTGCGCAGGTTCATGCGAACCTCTGCGCCATCGCAAGCTGCCCGTTCGCGCCACCAACCCTACAGTCAATGGACTCTGCCTCTGTGGTGAGCCCCGGAGGGAAAGTAGTCCTGCAGGGCGTGCATTTCAATTCTTCGGATGGGAACCCCGGGCAAATCGTGCTGAAGCTGGGACACAAGTTTCCCATTACCGTGATCCATCTCGGAAACACCGGGCCCAGCGTGTATCAGCAGCCCTATGTTGAACGCCAACTAACTGTGCTGGGATGGGCGGACGGCCACGTATTCGGTCAGATTCCCGCAGATATCTCCGGCGTAATCGATGGCCCAGCGACATTTGAAATCTGGCGAAGTGATGGAAGCAAAAGCAGCCCCTTCGCGGTCCACTTCACGGCGGCACGCGATCTGGAAATCCTACCGCTGGCTGACATGACGCTGGTGTCTTGCCAGGCGACTGCGGACAGCAATTTGTGCAATCAGTGGTCAGACTCTTCTCAGTTGAGCATTCCGTCGAATATCCCATTTTTTAAGTCGTTCAGCATATTCGGGGAGCACACGATGTTTATTCCGGACAAGGCACAGTCCCAAGTCTACGGAATAGACAAATACTCATTCAACCTTAAGAACGGCTGGGCGGCGGAGCCCTATGAAATGAATGAATGGAACAACCACGCATGCTCCAGCGACGGTCTTCCCCACGCAAGCTACCTGAACTCGAATCCCGACTCTTCGACGCCGAGCAGTTCGGATGTGCATATTAGCTGGTCTGCCGGCTGCGACGCTCAGTATTCCATTGCACTGCACATTACAGGTCCCCAGGGTGTTCCGTGGAAATAAGAGGAGACGTCATAACTCATCCCAGGCTCGACAGCATCGCGGTAAAGTTGGCGATTGTACTTGTGGCTTGCTGCGCCGCAGCCGTGGCCCAGAACAAAAAGACCACCGCCATTCCGCCGCCGCCACCAACGGCGACTACTCCCGGAACACAACCGGGAAATGCGAATCGCGGCATGCTCGGAGCTTCAGAATCCGGAGGCATGCTCGCCAAGCCATCGCTCCTGGGCAACGATGTTGAGCACATGACGCAGGCACAATTTCGCGCTCTACCGGATACGGCCATGCTGCGCTACAGAGGGCAGAGCCTTACTAAAGCAACTTTCATGCAGCAACGGCTTAAAGAATTTCAGATACAAGCAAGGGGCATACAGCCGAAGGCTGGCGTCAGCTTCGAAATACTCAAAGCCCAATTTGAGCAAAAGCAGGCTGCGGAGCTGGCCAGGAAAAATGCACAAGCGCAGGCGGTTATAGATGCCCTGAACAACCGAACAAAGCAGATCGCGTCGTCGGCTTCTTATTTGGCCCTCGCGAAGGAAGCTGCCGAGCTTCAGCGTCGTTATTCGAGCTCAAATTCGACACAAAAAGCGCAATTGAAACAACGTGCGCTGGAAATTCACAACCAGCTCCTCGAGATGGAGATGGGGAAAAAGTAGAAGTGGGTAGAACGCCACCCATGGACGCGACAAACGAAAGCAACGCCGGGAAGGAGTTCGGGATATGACTTGCAAACAGCAACTGAAGTTCGCGGCAATGGTGGGAATGACGGGACTGATGCTATTCGCTCCACTCTTGTCTCAGCAAACGCCCAAACCTTTAACCAACCTCGATGTGATCAAGATGGTGAAAGGTGGTCTGCCGGAGTCGGTCGTGGTCTCCACTATCAAGTCGGGTCCGGCGAAATTCGACACTTCTCCGGACGGTTTGATCGCACTGCACAAAGCAGGAGTTACGCCCGGAGAAATGGACGCCATCATGGCCGCATCGGCCAACGGGCCATCATCTTCAGGCAACGCATCCGCGCATGAAGGAGGCGGCCCTGATCAGAATTCCGCCCCCTCGAAGTCCCGCATGCCGCGAGTGATGGTCACACAAGGGAACTCAACGCAGGAATTGAAACTCGAGAAGGCGCAACTCGCCGAGACCAAGACGAAACCTTCCTCCATGAAGAGTCTTGCCGCCGACTCGGCCGTCACGCAGGCGATGACTGCAGGCGTCAACACTGCGACATACAGCGCCGCAACCCACATGAACTCCGGCGTTGGAGGCTCGGCCGTGCAAGAGGCGGGAAGCGTCTTCTCGGGAGTAATGAGCCGCCGCAAGCCAACGGTGACTTACGTCTGGGGAGTTCCTAGTCCTGCGTCCACGAACGTTTTGCAAACCGTTTCGCCTAGTTTCTCGCTGGATTTCTCACGTGTCGTTGGGGTCAATGCCGATGATTATGAGCCAGCAATCGTCAAGTTGACACCCGCACAAAATACTTGCCGGATTGTAGGCGCCACGGAAGGCAAAGAAGACATCCGTTCGAGTCCTGCCGCCGATTGGCAGATGTATTCGCATTTCCTCGAAGAGCGAGTGTCCA
>JBARBI010000369.1:0-12516 GCA_049792875.1 Candidatus Sulfotelmatobacter sp. | reverse complement strand
GCTTCGTCCACCACCACCTTGCCGCCCTTGTCGGCTGTGATGACCTTGTGCACCGTCGCATACCCGCTCAGCGTGATGTCGATCACGTAGTTGCCTGGATCCAGCATCACATCCACCGGCGAGTTCTTTTCGAGCATGTGCTGGTTGATCGCGATTTGGGCGCCTTTGGGCTGCGTATGGATGCTGACCGTCGCCTGACCTGGCTGTCCGCCCTTGCCGCCGAACAGTTTCGACATCTTGCCTACGGTCTTAATGTTGTCGGCGTTGCCGAGCGAGCGCAGCGTCGGAGAGAAGTTGAACGTCTGCCCGAGCACAAACTGCGCGTTCATGGTTTCGTCAATATATCCCGACATGCGGACGAGAACCACGTGCTGCCCCTTATCCACGCTTACCTGGGCCGGCGTTTTCGTGCCCATGTCGCGGCCGTCCACATAGATGTTGGCCCCGGGTGGATCACTCTTCACCACCAGCGTGGCCATCAACTGCGCCAGGTGGACTACGGCGGTCGCCCGGATTCCCGAAGTCACTGCCACCGTGCGCGTGTCGGTGGAATAGCCCGCCTTGCTGACCGTAACGGAATGCTGGCCAGGCTGAAGATTGGTTAGCGCAAACGGCGTGACCCAACTCGGGTCACTCCTGCCATCCACCTGAACTTGCGCGCCCTGCGGTGTCGAGTCAATGGCCAACTGACCGGGAATGATTGGGGCAGGCGTCGGTGCCTTCTTCTTCTCATTTCGCGCTTTTGAATGTGTCACGGGCTGAGCCACCGGAGCTTCGGGCTCAGGAGCCGCGGCAGGCTGGGTCTCGATGGGTTGAGCAACGACAGGAGCGGGCGCCTTCTTCGGCGCAGGCTGGCTGGCCTCTGGCTGTGCAGGAGTTTCGACGGAGGCGGGGGCACGGCCGGCGCTGGAGTCGTCGTCGCTGTTCAGACTGTGAACGTAGAGGGTAACCCCTATGCCGATGATCAGGATGAGCGCGGCGGCTCCGCCCAGAGCATACATCATCAGCTTCGGCGGAACATTCTTGATCTCCTTGATCGCCTTCTCAGCAACTTCGCGAGGCTGGACCTTAGGCTTCTCCTCGGCCTTCAGACCGCCCTGGAACATCGTGGCCGTCGGCGCGGCGGACCGCGCCGGCTCAAAGTGGGACGGCGGAGGGGGAGGCGGCGCAACATAGACTTCTTTAAGCGGCGGCAGTTCAGAGATCTCCGAGAAACTCGTGCCGCTGCTGCTCCCCTTTCCCCCCTCGGCCATCATGGGATCGACTGCGATCTTTGGACCGTCCTCAGCGACCTGTGGCTCGAACGTTTCGACCAGGGGCTCGTCGACAACTGCCGAAGACATGGACTCGGACGGCTGCTCCGGTGCGTCCATCGTCGGCTGCGCGGACGGTGGGATGAACTGGTTCGACAGATCGATCTCTGGAACCTCAGGGGAAACCGGACTCGAGCCGCTGCTTCCGGCTCCGGCGGCAGCCGCCGCCGCTTTGGGCACGGCAAGCTTGGAAACTGGCTGGGCCAAGGCCGTAGGCCGGACGGGCGCGCTCGCCGCCGGTACAGCGGCAGGACGCGAAGGGCGCGCCACTGCAGATGCTGCTGGCTTCGACGGTGTTGCCGCAGGCTTGCCTCCGGCAGGCGCTACAGACTTTGCTTGTGCCGCCGGGGCCGCCTTGTTAGGAACCGCAGGACTCTTCGGCGCTTCCGGCTTCTTGGATGCCGCCGGCTTCGACTCTTTGCACTTCTCGAGATCGTCCAGCAGTTCGCGGCCACTCTGATAGCGCTGGCCAGGATCCTTCGCCAGCGCCTTCATGATGAGGTCGCTCAGAAGAGGATGCACCTTCGGATTCACGTGGAGTGGTGCTACGGGTGTGCTGTCCAGAATGCTTTGGCGCAAGGATTCTGCGTCTTCACGATCGAAGGCCTTCCGCTCGGTCACCATTTCATAGAACATCGCACCGAGACTGAACAGATTCGACCGGCTGTCGGTTTCCTGGCCCAGAACCTGCTCCGGCGACATGTAGTGCAGGATCGACGGAACTCCTTCGGCAACACTGTGTACGAAGTTGCCGACGCTGGAGACACCATAGCCCAGAATCTTGACGGTGCCGTCCCAGCCGCACATAATCTTGGCCGGTTCCAGGCTGTAGTGAACAATGTTGTGCGACTTCGCGTGATCGAGGCCGCTGCACAGCTGCCGTCCGATATCGAGAAGATCCCAGATCGAAAATCCTTCTTTGCGCGCCAGCATCGTGGCAATGCTGTTGCCCTGGATGTATTCCATCGCGGCGCAGAACTGCCCCTCAATTTCACCCGCACCAAACACATTGGTGATGTTGGGGCTGCTCAAGACTTTGGTGCTCTCAGCCTCGGCCAGCAATGCTTGTGTAAGCCCTGCCGCGTTCTCACCGAACGCGCTCAACTGGATGGCCTTGAGAGCAACCGTCTGCCCGCTCTCGGAATCGTTGGCTTTGTAGACCGCGCCCGTAGGCGATTTCGCCAGTTCACTCAGGATTTCGAAGTGGCCGATTTTCGTAGACATTTTCTTTTTCCCATCTCCATTCCGTCGCGAGCTTTTCACGGCGATACGACAAAGCTCGGCCGGCGGAGACCCAGGGGAATGGGTAGGGTTAGGATATCCCTGCTCGTGCCAACCTTCGAGTTACCAAGGTAAGCAGGTGACCCCGTGCAATCGTTCGGCCGCCCGCCCCACGGCTAGCCCACGGCTTGCCCCATACGGTTCGCCAGTCGGCGGATGTAGTCGATGAGTTCCGGGGGTTCGTGTACCTGGAAGTCGACGCCCAGCAGCGACAGGTGGATGGTGATTCCCTCCAGAGAGTGAGCGCCCGTGTGCAGGGTGCAGGAGCTTTCGTCAATCGCTTCCAGCACTCCAGCCGAAGGTGGGATGCGCTTGGAAACCACTTCGGCGGGGGCGCGCAAGGTTACCCGAGCGCGGTAGGGGTAGGCCACATACGACAAGGACTTGGCCACAAAGGCCGCAAAATCTCCCTCGGGCGGTTTGCGCGGTTTGAACCGCGTTGAGGTCTTCAGCCTGCCCTCAATCCGGTCTACGCGAAACGTGCGCCAGTCTTTGCGGCCGAGGTCCCAGGCCACCAGATACCAGCGATATCCGGTGTGGACCACCCGGTGCGGCTCCACGATGCGGGCGCTGGGCGCGCCGGAGCGGTTGTGGTAGTTGAATCGGATTCCTTCATGATCACGGCATGCGCCGGCAATGGCCGACAAGCGCTCCGCATCCACGGTTGGTCCTCCACGAGCCATGGGCACGATGAAGGAATGCAGGGCGGCGACTCGATGGCGTAAGCGCGGTGGCAGCACCTGCTCGAGTTTCAGAAGCGCCCGCACCGACGCCTCCTCGATCCCGGTCACGCCGCCGCTGGCGGAGGTTCGCAGCCCGAGAGCCACCGCCACCGCTTCATCATCGTCGAGCAGAAGAGGCGGTAGAGTCGCACCGGCACCCAACTGGTATCCACCCGCGGTTCCCGAGGTCGAATGCACCGGATAGCCCAAGCTGCGCAGTCGATCGACATCGCGCCTCAGGGTCCGCCCCGTGACCTCGAGCCGCTGGGAGAGATCGGCTCCGGACCAGTAGCGCTGCGCTTGAAAAAGAGACAAAAGCCGGAGCAGCCGCGCTGAGGTTTGCAACATGATTTTCATTGTGCCACAGATCGAGGACTGAATCTGTCCTCAATGCCTGATACGGTTCCGGATGTCGATTCGGGCCTGGGATTTGACCGACGCTGAAAACGAATCGCACGGAGAGAAGACGCTATGAAACTCGCAGATCTATTGCTTGCAGAACTGGAACGGGAAGCCGCCGGCACGCGCGGCGCCCTGCAGCGTGTACCGGAAGGTCACAATGACTGGAAGCCGCATCCAAAGTCGATGCCGCTCGGCTCTCTGGCTTCGCTGGTGGCGACCATGCCGTCGTGGGTCGCGATGATGGTGAAGCAGGACGAATTGGATCTCAAGTCGCCTGGGGCCGCAAAGTTCAAACCTCTGGAGTGGCGCACCCGCGCCGAATTGGTGTCCGCTCTCGATGGCGCTGTCGCCGAGGCTCGAGCGGCGCTGCAAAACACTACCGAAGAACATCTGTTGACGCCCTGGAGGTTTGTGGTTGGCGGCCACGTGGCTAGCGAGAGTCCGCGGCACGTGATGATTGCCGACTCTGTGTTCAACCACCTCGCGCACCATCGGGGACAGTTGACGGTCTATCTGCGGCTCAATGAGGCATCGGTTCCGGCGATCTGAGGGCGCTGGATGAGGGGCGCTTCGACTCAGTACACGGCGGCCGCGGTCTGCGTTGCGGGACGCCATCCTCAAAGACGCGGATTTGCTGCGTAACTTTATTGTCGCGACGGCGGTTGTAAATGTTATGTGTAGCCTGGTGTGACATTTGTCATCTCACCCTGATGACGATCTCCACTGGTGGGCCAGGTTGACGGAAAGATAGAACATAAATATGAGTGGGTTCGTGGAACTTGAGCGTGGAAAAGGTCGAATCCGGCCGGTTGTCGGAATCGCGGTACTTCGACTATTCTTGGTGGGCTGGGACATGCTTGCCTCCTGCGCCCGGTTCCCGGTTCCCTCTGGAGTAAGCCGATGACGTTAACCCGGTTTGTCACCAAGAACGCGTTCCGCAACAAGCGCCGCAGCACTCTGACGGTGTTGAGCATCGCTTTCTCTTTGCTCCTGCTCACCCTGATGATGACGATCTGGCGGGCCTTCTATCTGGATCAGGGGAGCGCCGAATCCGCCGAGAGGCTGGTGGTGCGGCATCGTGTTTCTCTCACGTTTAACCTACCCGGCTTTTACCGTGAAAAGATCCGTGCCGTTCCCGGGGTTGTGGCCGTGGTTCCGATCTCGTGGTTTGGCGGGATCTATAAGGACCAGAAGCCGGAAAATTTCTTCGCACAATTCGGCACCGACCCCGAGGAATTCTTCAAAGTGTATCGGGACCTCGAGATGCCCGCGGACCAAGCTACCGCCTGGCAGCGCGACCGGCAGGGCGTCATTGTGAACGATTCCCTGGCCACGAAGTATGGATGGAAACTGGGCGACCGCATTGTTCTGCAGGGGACCATCTACCCCGTCAATCTTGAACTGATCGTGCGCGGCATTTACCACACGAACCCGGACAACAAGTCGGTGTACTTCAACGCGAAATATGTGGAAGAGGCCGTGGATTTCTTCAAGGGGCGAGCTGGCACCTTCAGCATCCTGGCAGCTTCTCCCGCAGATGTGAGCAACATTGCCAGCGCGGTGGATGACACATTTCGCAACTCACCACAGCCCACCAAGACAGAAAGCGAAAAAGCCTTCGGCCTCGAGTTCGTGGCCATGATGGGCAATGTGAAGGCATTCATCCTAAGCATCTGTTCCGCGGTGGTTTTTGCGACGCTGCTGGTATCGGCCAACACCATGGCGATGTCGATCCGCGAACGGACCCGCGAAGTCGCGGTTCTGAAGACGCTGGGCTTCACCCGGCGCAGTGTGCTGGGATTGTTTGTGAGTGAAGCCGTGGCGCTCTCGCTGTTCGGAGGCCTGCTCGGCGTGGGACTAGGCTGGATGATGGTGTATGGACTGACTCACTCTCCTCAGTTTTTCAGTTTTTTCCCTATGAAGGTGACCTTCGGAATTTGGATCGTTGCGATGTTGACGTCCGGTTTGGTTGGACTGCTGAGCGCGGCCGTGCCTTCCTACACTGCTTCTCAGGTCAACATTGTCGACGGATTGCGGCACATCGGGTGAGGTTATGACCTTGGGCAGTTTTGTGGTGCGCAGTGCGTTTCGGAACAAGCGGCGGAGTGTGCTGACCATGATGAGCATCAGCTTCTCGCTGCTGTTGCTCACGCTGATGATCTGCATCTGGCGATCGTTTTATGTGGACCAGGTCGCACCTGAAGCTTCGCGCCGTTTGATCGTTCGCGACCGCGTCTCGCTGGCATTTTTTCTGCCGGCATTCTATCGCGACAAGATCCGCAGCGTTCAAGGAGTGACCGCCGTAACACCGATCACCTGGTTCGGAGGCCGCTACATCGACGACCGGCCGGAGCACTTCTTTGCCCAACTGGCGACGGATCCGGAAGAGTATCTGAAAGTGGCGTCGGACAAGATCGTTCCGCCGGATCAGGTGAAAGCCTGGCAGCAAGATCGCGCTGGAGCCCTGGTGGACGTAACGCTTGCGACGAAATATGGCTGGAAGATCGGCGACCGCGTCACTTTGCAGGCCAATATTTTTCCGACGAACCTTGATCTGACGATTCGCGGGATTTATCACCGCGATCCTCCTCAGAATGCGCTGTACTTCAATGCCAAGTATCTGGAAGAAGCGGTGCCCTGGTTCAAAGGGCAGGCAGGTTGGTACGCCGCGCAAGTCGATTCGGCCGACAATGTCTCGCGTGCATCGCGGGAGATTGATGGTATGTTCCGCAACTCTCCGCTGCAGACCAAGACCGAGAGCGAGAGGGCTTTTCAGTTGGGCTTTGTCGCTTCGCTGGGGAACATCAAGGCGTTTATCCTGGGCATCTGCGGAGCGGTGGTGTTCACCATTATGCTCGTTTCGGCCAACACGATGGCAATGTCGGTGCGCAGCCGCACGCGTGAAGTCGCCGTGCTGAAAACTCTGGGTTTCACTCGCCAGCGGGTGCTGTCGATTTTCGTGAGCGAATCCGTGGCTCTCGCCGTTGCTGGCGGAGTGATTGGGGTTCTGGTGGCGATTCCCGTGATCGCGTTCCTGACGCACAGTTTCATCGGGCTCGGAATCCCCCTCAACATGAAGGTCCGATGGGCCACGGCGGCCCTGTCGATTCTGGTATCTCTGGTATTGGGACTAGTAAGTGGCTACTTGCCGGCGTTCAACGCGTCGCGCATGAACATTGTGGATGGGCTGCGCCACATCGGCTGAGTTGAGAGTTTACTTATGGCGATACCGATCAGCTATAACGTTCGCAATTTGAGGCTCCGCAAGGGGCTCACGGTCATGACGGCGTTGGGCATCGCGCTCACCGTTACGACAGCGATCTTTCTCATGGCGCTCATCGCGGGCCTGAACCGTGCGTTTGTCAGCAGCGGCAGCGCGAAGAACGTGCTCGTGCTGCGCAAGGGATCGGAGGCGGAGCTTTCCGGCGGTTTCGATGCGGCGCTTTTCCCCACGCTCAAGACGCTTCCCGGCATTGCGAAAGACAGTCATGGCGAACCGATGACGTCGGGCGAGTGGGTGGTGGTCATCATCCTGCCACGCAAAGACGGCACTGGCGAGGTCAACGTCACGGTGCGGGGCATGATGCCCGACGGTCTTGAGATGCGGCAGACACCCGACGAACCAGGGAAGCAGCCGAGCGTGAAATTGGTGGAAGGACGCTGGTTTCAGACTGGCCAGCGGGAGGTTGTGGTCAGCAAATCGATTCAGGGGCGCTTTTCGCACGCCAATATCGGCGACACGATGGAGTTTGGCAAGGGATCGTGGAAGGTCGTGGGAGTGTTCGACGCCGGGGGCTCGGCCTACGAGTCCGAGGTGTGGGGCGACGTGAATCAAATGGCGTCGGATTTCGATCGTCAGGGAGGCTACTCGTCGGCATACCTGCGCGCGACCGATCCCATTTCCGCCGAGGCCCTCAAGAACCGGGTCAGCGACGATCAGCGGTTGAAACTCGAAGGCGTGCTCGAAACCGACTATTACGCCAAGCAAACTAGTTCCGGCGCACCGATCAAAGTAATCGGCATCGTGGTGGGCTTCATCATGGCGATCGGCTCGATTTTCGCGGCTATGAACACCATGTATGCGGCGGTGGCGTATCGCGGACGAGAGATTGCCACGCTGCGGGTGATTGGCTTCTCGCGGCCAGCCATTCTGACGTCGTTCGTGCTGGAGTCTCTGCTGTTGGCGCTGCTGGGCGCCGCGGCGGGGATCCTGTTGATGCTTCCGTTTAACGGGATGCAGACGGGCACGTCCAATGCTGTCACCTTCAGCGAAGTGGTGTTCGCCTTGCGCATCACGCCGCAGGTGGCCGGGTACGCCATTGCGTTTGCGTTGATTATGGGATTTGTGGGCGGGCTTGCGCCCGCGTGGCATGCGGCGAGGCAGAATATTCTCAACGCGCTGCGCAGCTAGCGAACCAGTAGCGCCGGCATCTTGCCGGCGGTGGGACGAAGCCACGAACTTGGGGGAGGCTGGATACGTAGACATTCTTATGGCGATAGACACAAAACACGAAGACCTGCAGAGCTTGCGCATTGACCGCACCCAACGCGGCGACTCCGGCGGAGAGCCTCCGGCATGGGCGCGCCGCTACATCCTTGGCGGGCTCGCTGTCGTTGTGCTGCTTGGCGTGATCGCGTTGGCCTATCGTCTGTTCTCGTCGGACGTACCCGAAGTCGAAGCCGTCCGCGCCACCGCAGAAACCAGCGGCAATGACGCAGGCGGCACCGTGCTCTCGGCCACGGGCTACATCGTGGCGCATCACACCATCAACGTGAACTCCAAGGTCACGGGCCGCCTGGCGTGGATCGGCGTGGAGAAGGGCGACAAGGTCAAGGAAGGCCAGGTGCTCGTCCGCCTGGAGGATCAAGAGTTCCGCGCATCGTTTGAACAGGCCAAGGGCGCGGTGGCAAATGCGCGCGCCTATCTGGATGAACTGCAGCACGGATCGCGGCCCGAGGAAGTGCAGCAGGCGCAACACAATCTCGATGAAGCGCGCGCCACCCTCGTGAACGACAAGTTGACCTTGGACCGCACGAAAGAGTTGGCGGGCAGCGGCGTGGTTTCACGGCAGCAACTGGACGATGCTACTGCGAAGTTCGAAGCCGACCAGCAGCGCGTAAATTCTCTGGAGAAGGCGTTTCAGCTTTCGAAGATAGGTCCGCGGGCGGAGGAGATTGCTCGTGCGCAAGGCGCTCTCATGCAGGCGCAGGGTCAGCTAGATTACGCCCAGTCGCAACTCGACGCCACCGTGATCCGCGCGCCCGTGACGGGAACCATTCTCGACCGCACGGCGGAGAAGGGAGAGCTCATCACGGCGCAGTTTGCCAGCGCAGCCGCCGGTGGACCGCAGGGATCGGTCGTGTCCCTGGCCGACCTGAATGATCTTCAGGTTGAGCTCGATATCGCGCAGGCCGACTTCGCCCGCCTTGGTCCCACGCAGAAGGCGAAGGTCACAACCGACGCATATCCCGACAAGGAATATGACGGAGTCATCGCCCAGATCTCGCCCGAGGCGAACCGGCAGAAGGCCACCGTCCAGGTGAAGGTGCAGGTACTGAACCCAGACAAGTATCCTGCTGTCCAATTGCGCCCGGAAATGAATGCCACCGTGAAATTCCTGGCCAACGACACACCGAAGAATGCCAAGCAGCCCTCGGGTGTGTACGTGCCGTCGACGGCGATCCGCGATCGGGACGGCAAGAAGATCGTATTGATCGCCTATAACGGAAAGGCGGTCGCGCGCGAGATCCACGTAGTAGGCCAGCGCAGCGATGGGTCTCTGGTCGACGGACTGGTTGGGGGCGAAAGCGTCATCACCACCGCGCCGCCCGCGTTAAGAGATGGAGACAAAATTAAAATTAAGGGGCAATCATGAGCACAGTTGCAGAAACAAACGTTGCCACGGCCACCAAGGTTGTACAGGTTCGCAGTGTCAGCAAGGTTTTCAAGCGCGATGCTTTTCAGGTGACGGCGCTCGATGACGTGTCGATTGACATCGCCAAGGGCGAATTCCTTGCACTGATGGGACCATCTGGCTCGGGCAAGACCACGCTGCTGAACATGATCGCGGCCATCGACCGGCCCACCAGCGGCGAACTGCTGGTGCAGGGGCAGGATATTTTCCGCTTCAACGACTCGCAGATTGCCCGCTGGCGCAATGAGCACATCGGCTACGTCTTTCAGACCTTCAACCTGATCCCCGTCCTCACCGCCTTTGAAAATGTTGAACTGCCGCTACTGCTGACCAAACTGACCGCGCAACAGCGCCGCGACCACGTCTTGACCGCGCTCAAGCTGGTCGGCTTGGAGGATCGAGTCAACCACCTACCCAAGCAACTCTCGGGTGGTCAGGAGCAGCGCGTGGCGATTGCGCGGGCGATCGTGAGTGATCCCACCTTGCTGCTGGCCGACGAGCCCACAGGCGATCTGGACAGCCATTCCGCAACAGAAGTGCTGGAGATTCTGAAGCGTCTGAACGAGGACTTTCACAAGACGATTGTTATGGTAACGCACGATCCGCATGCGGCGTCTTACGCGCACGTGACGCGGCACTTGGAGAAAGGGATGTTACTGCCGCCCGGCTAGTGCATAGACAAAAACCAGGCGCGGCAAAGCCGTGTCTGGTTTGAGACGTCCTCGATGGCCTAGCCTAGATTGGCGGCCACTTGTACTTCGCTGCTGGTAGCCGGCGCGGGCATTTCCGCAACCCACCGCCAAGCCCGTCTGCCGTTTAGAAGCACGGCCTGTGCCTCGCCATATTCGACCAGGCGATTCAGCACAGTCGTGATGGAGGCCATCGGGTCCTTGTGGCGGGCCAGCATCGCTGGCATTTTTTGCTGAAAATAATCACAGATGTCGCGCGCATTCATGGCGTGACCGGTTTCCATCAGGATCATCCGACAGGCCTTGGTGAAGCCGGGCTGGCGCCCGCTGCTTTTGCGGTCGACCAACTCCATCAACTCGTCGTTTAAGACCCCGTCGCCAAACAGATTCGCCAGGCCTGAGATCGTCTGCTTGACGGTGCCAATGCGCTTCATGATTTCAGCGCGCTGTTCCAGCAATTGGCGAAGTTCGCCGTGCGCCTGCCGGATGACTTCTTGCACGTGGCCTACGTCATATCTCTCGACTGGCCTGATCGAACCGTTTCCCTTCTGCCCGTTGTCCATAGAGGTATCCCCCAGTTTTTCGAACGCGTTAACTACAGTGCGATCCGTTCGGCGCCACTCACAGACTGGCGCTTCGTACGACTCCGTGCACGCAGGGGTGCGGTTCCCTTCCTTCGATAACCTCCGCATCGAAACCGTCCGGCGAGGGGCAGAACCCCGCCCAGGACGTTATACGTAGGATGTCTTCCTGGCGTTCCCTCGATTTTTATGCGAGCGGTGCTTTTCTCGAGGTATTGCCAGATTCTTGTGGGATTAGACGCGGCAATTGTGGATTGGTTAACAAGAGTCTGCAACAGGTTCCAGGCTAGACAAGACTCCAACTGAGCTGGCGGTTCGGCTTGCGGAGACGAGAGACTTAGCCAACTGCGGATGCGCGATGTTTTGGTTTCATTGCAGGACGATCACCACTAACTTGCCATCGGAGTGGTAACCGTCTCCGGTCGCGTTCTTGGCGTCCTGCACAGGATTGGGAGGCAGGTAATAGCTTAACGTCTTGACTTTGTTAGCCTTTTGCAGACTGCTACCGATGTTGTCGCGCTCGCCATCAACGGCAGGATCGATTTTGTGGGTGACGTTGCCGTTGCGCTTGTCCTTGGCGAAGCCGATGTCGTGCGTGCCCGCGCCTACCCAGACTTCATGACCTTGCCAGGCAAAAGGTGCCTTCCAGATGCGGAAATGGTGGCGGCTCGCCACCATGGCAATGGGCTCCGCCATCTCGTAGCCGAAATCCTGTTTCCGCCCGAACAGATATAGCGTGCTCATGGGCATCGCCAGGTAGTCCTTGTTGTCGTAAGTCTCGAGGACAGCGTTGAGCACAGCGTTTTCATTGTTTGTATCGGCGACATGCCAGGAAGCGGCATCGAGGGCGGCCTGCACGTCTTTTTTCGCTCCGACGATCACAAAGTTCACCATGTCGCCTTGATTCTGAAACTGGTCGTTGACCCGGCGCGGCAAGCCGTCGATCCCCTTGCGAAGTTGCGCGTCCAGAGGAGCGTCCGACACCTTGAAGGCGGACACGGCGGTCGAGGTAGCAGTTCCCGCGGAGTTCGCATTGGATGAACCCGTCTCCGACGTGCCCATGCCGAACTGGCCCGACATGAAGACTTCGGCCGCGGTGGCAAGTTGGGATTTAAGCTGCTGCCCCCTGGTGGCCTGCTCGCCGGCAGTGCTTGTCGCTCTTGAGCCCGCGGGAATTACGTGGACCTTGACGACAAGTTCCCCGTGACACAGCGGCGTGCCCGATATATTCATCCCCAGCCAGAGATGCGAGGCCTCTTCAATATGCAGCTGACTACTCGCTTCTACTAGAAGGGGAACCGCTCCCTGCGCGTGGAGCCGGGCGATCAGCGCACCTGCAGGTGCGCTGGGTAGCGGCAGGTCGGCCGTTTGGGCGGTGGTTCCGGTCACCCCTTTCGGATCGCAGGCTGGCACACCGGCAACGGCCTGCTTGCCGGACGGGCCCGCGGCCGAGATTTCCGCCACATCTCCGGATTGTAGATCGAGTCCGCCGTCGGTCCAGGGCTGTGCGGTCGAAACCTGAACGGTAACTTCCTTAGCAGTTGTGGTCACCTGTGCCCCGATGGCGGAGGCACAGAGCAAGAGAGCCACCAGCAGACGAGTCGATTGCAGAG
>JBARBI010000368.1:0-3305 GCA_049792875.1 Candidatus Sulfotelmatobacter sp. | reverse complement strand
CAAACCGGAAGTCGTCCGGCCTATAGAGTTGCGTCTTCTCGGCTGGGCCCGGTCTCGATTCAAACAAGCGTCGGTGGGTGTCGCTTCTGACAAAAGTGGACCAAAGGCTGTCTCACATCGGCAACGTTCGCAGCGCCATCTCGACTACGCTCTGTAATTTACTTCGGCTTGCGCCGCCCGCTGCCTCAACCGCCATTCCATAGATGACCGTCGCGATGTAGCGAGCAAGATCAGCAGGGTTCACATTGGCCGCTAGGTCACCTTCTGATTTTGCACGCTCGAAACGCCGGCGAATCGCAGCTTCACCGGCGACGCGGCAGGTGGTCAGCTCCTGCCGGATGGAATCGGCCGCCTCGCCACACGCAAGCGCACCTTGCACCATGAGGCAGCCACCGGGATTGCGCCGGGCTGTGTTCAAATCGGCAGCACCCAGCAACAATCGTTCCACGACTGCGCGGGCGGTCGGCTCCCTTAATGCTTCTTGGGTGTAGGCCGCCGGCCCCTTCAAGTAACGGTCGAGCGCCTTGCGGAACAGCTCTTCTTTGTCGCCAAAGGCGGCATATAGACTCGGACGATTGACGCCCACAGCTTTGGTCAGGTCCGACAAAGACGCGCCTTCATATCCCTTTCGCCAGAACACCAGCAGCGCGCGGTCCAACGCTCGGTCGATATCGAAGGAGCGGGGACGCCCCATTCGTTTTGGGGATTTGTTCCGTTTCATACCTATCTATGATGCCTTTTCCATACCTATCGGTACAAATATTGCATCTGTTTAGTCACCCGCGACATCTGCACTAGGCGGTACGGAAATATGGCATCAGAAATAGGAAATCAAAACAGGAGAAAGCTCATGAGTAAGCTGGAGGGAAAAGTAGCAGTCATCACAGGAGGCAATAGCGGAATCGGTCTTGCTACGGCGCAACGCTTCGTTGCGGAGGGCGCGTACGTCTTTATCACGGGCCGCCGTCAGAGCGAACTCGACGCGGCAGTGAAGCAGATCGGTAAGAGTATTACTGCAGTGCAGGGGGACGTCTCAAACCTTGCGGATCTCGATCGCTTGTACGCCACTGTGAAGCAGCAGAAGGGGCACATCGACATTCTATTCGCCAACGCCGGTACCGGGCAATTCGCCCCGCTCGCCGCAATCACCGAAGAGCACTTCGACAACACTTTCAACGCGAACGTCAAGGGTCTTCTATTCACCGTGCAAAAGGCGCTTCCGCTCCTTAAGGATGGAAGCTCCGTCATTCTGAATGCGTCGATCGTCGCCAGTACTGGAGCGCCCGCGATGAGTGTCTACAGCGCATCCAAAGCCGCCGTGCGTTCTTTCGCGCGTACCTTCACCACGGATCTTAAAGACCGGAAAATCCGCGTGAACGCGGTTAGTCCTGGCGTAATTCCCTCACCGGGCTATCGCAATTCGCTGGGGATGACGGAAGAACAAGTCAAGCAGTACGCAGACAGCGTCGTGGGCAAAATACCCCTCGGTCGCACCGGAACCTTGGACGAAATTTCCAAAGTGGTGTCGTTTCTCGCTTCTGACGAAAGTAGCTATATCACCGGCATCGAACTTGTCGTCGACGGCGGTATGACCCAGATCTGACCAGCTTGACCACCGGCGCCTCGACGCAAATTCCGGGGCACAGGACGCTCATGAAGGGTTGTTTCCGGGCTCCGGCCGGTTGGTCGGCAACTCTTACCTTGGGATTACTTCAGGCTTGCCCGTGATACGACCGGAACTAGTGGGTCGGCGATATGCCGATCATGGAGTAGTCGAGAAAGGTGGAAACTCGGGGGTTCTTGCGAGAACGGCAGGCGCGGCTCGTACGCCAGGCCCGCTTCAGTCGAGGTCAATTGCGATCAGCTCGAGTGTTGCCATTTGTTCAGAAAGCCTTCTAATTGCAACCATTCGGCAAACCGGTCGATCCAGTGATCCGTAGGAAGGTTTTGCCTTCGCATTCCGAAAGCATGATTACCCTTCGCATAAATGTGCAGTTCGGCCGCTTTTTGGGCGGAAGTCCACTTCTCATAGAGCGCAACGCTCTTTGGCGAGAGCGAATCGTCACTCGCGGCTGCAATGAACATGGGCGGTGCATCCGATGGGACGAGAACATCGTTCGATAATCCGAACGAGTAGATTGGAGCTACAAACGCGGGCCGACCTTCGGGTGCGTAGTGGACCGCAACTTCGGCAGTAACCGTTCCGCCGGCGGAGAAGCCGATGATTCCGACACGATCGGGAGAAATCCCCCATTCCGCCGCATGCTGCCGAACCCAAGTGACCGCGGCTAACCCGTCTGCAACGGCCAAAGGTTTGATCTTCTTCATGGCCTCAAGATACTTCGGTCTATCCGCGAACAATGGCCCGTATTCCTGGGTGGCGTCCTCGCCGGTATGCATCAGGCGATATTTCAAAACGAATGCGGTCACGCCTTTCGCGGCCAGATACTGGGCAACTTCAGTACCTTCAGTCGCGATGGACAAGGCCATAAAACTGCCCCCTGGGCAGATAACGACTGCGGTGCCATTTTTCAACTCCGGAGAAGGTTTGAACACGGTAAGGGTGGGCCGGGTCACATTGGTGACGACGTCTGTGTTCCAGACTTTGGAAAAGTACTGCTTCTCCGGGTAATTCTCCTGCGTTGAGCCGGGCGCGGTACCGGCATAGAGCGAGATCACTTCCTGTGCGGTTCCGATGGCCACCAGTGACAGCACGAAACAGAAGACTCGAACGGCGAAAGATTCCATGGTCTGGCAAGATTATCAGCTAGAGAGCGAGACGACCAGTTTCTCTGCCGTCTGTTGGACAGCTGTCCAACAATGGAGAACTTGCTTTCGGAAGTCCGCTCTTCATCGGCAATTTCTCAGTGAATGACTGCGGGCCAAGGCGCTCAAGAGGCGTTTCAACGTGCTTCTTGCGGGCGTTTTGGGTGGATGGTCGGCCAACCTTACCTTGGGCTTAGCTATTCCTGAGACCAGGGTCAGCGACCGCGAGTATAGCCGCTCCGGCTACTCTTCCATAAGCCAACTATTTCGGCAGAGGGAAACCCTTCATGCAGACCACCGTTCGGTCTGCTTCCTCGGGTTTCGCGTGGGTGAAGCCAAGGTTGGCTGTACAAAGAACGTCTCCTTTCAAGACCAGGCTCGTGTTGTTGTCCAGCGGCGCGTTCTGCTTGGTGGCTATCAGGATGCGCTGCGAACCGTCGGGCGAAAGGACCCAGATCTGGTTGAGCAAAATCTCGGACACGTAGATGTTGCCTTTGTCGTCCAACTCGATTCCATCGAATGCTGAGAATCCGTAAGGC
>JBARBI010000367.1:0-4079 GCA_049792875.1 Candidatus Sulfotelmatobacter sp. | reverse complement strand
TATAGTGGTCCCCAGATTTCAGACCAGGCAATAAGTTAGAATTTGGCGGAGTCGGAAGCGCAAGGAGAGGCGATGACGACAACGCGTAAGCAGTACAGCCCGAAGTTCAAGGCCAAAGTGGCGGTGGAGGCGATCCGCGGGGAGCGGACGTTGAGCCAGTTGGCTTCGCAGTTTCACGTACACCCGGTGCAGATCGGCCAGTGGCGCAAGACCGCGCTGGAGCAGCTGGCGGATCTGTTCACGGATGGGCGCAAGAATAAGGCTTCAAGCAGGGAGGGAGAAAAGGACGCGCTGTATGAGGAGATCGGCAGACTGAAAGTGGAGTTGGACTGGCTAAAAAAAAAGGTCGGCCTTCTCGACTGAGCAAGCGCGGCTGCTGGTGGAGCCGGATCATGCCGAGATCAGCGTGCGGCGCCAGTGCGATCTGTTGGGCGTCAACCGGTCGGGCTTGTACTACCAGCCAACGGGTGAAAGCGAAGAGAATCTGAAGTTGATGCGGCTGATGGATGAAGAGTACACGCGGCATCCGTTTTTGGGGAGTCGGCGGATGGCCGCTTGGCTGTGCAGCCAAGGGCACGAGGTGAACCGGAAGCGAGTCAGCCGGCTGATGGAGGTGATGGGGATCGAGGCCCTCTATCCCAAGCCGAAGTTGAGTCAACCGGGCGAAGGGCACAAGATTTACCCCTACCTGCTGAAGGGCGTCGAAGTGACGCGCGTCAACCAGGTGTGGAGCACGGACATCACTTACATCCGGATGGCGGACGGGTTTGTGTACTTGGCGGCGGTCATGGATTGGCACAGCCGGTTCGTGTTGAGCTGGTCGCTGTCGGTGACGATGGAGGCGGACTTTTGCGTTGAGGCGTTGAAGCGGGCGCTAGGCCGGGGGCGGCCTGAAATCTTCAACAGCGACCAAGGTTCGCAGTTCACCAGCGAGCAGTTCACCGGCGAGTTGAAGACACGTGGGATCACGATCAGCATGGACGGACGCGGGCGCTGTTTCGATAATATTTTCATCGAACGCTTGTGGCGCTCGCTGAAGTACGAAGAGATCTACTTGCGAGACTACGTGCTGGTACCCGAGGCGCGAACGGGCATCGGAAACTGGTTCCGGTTCTACAACCAAGAGCGGCCGCATCAGAGCTTGGGCTACCGGACGCCCGCAGAGTTGTACCGGGGATGAGGACTCGAAATCAATAAGGAAGGAGGCATTGCTGAACTTGGGGGCGCTGCCCCCAAACCCCCGAGGTTTAACGCTTTCGGGCCAGAATGTTTGGATTACAATGAATGCACTTGAGCGGAGGGTAGGGCAACGCAGAGGTGCGACCCGAGCGCCGACTCAAGCGCCGGAATGGCACGGGGCGGCTCCGGCTGCCCCACTGAAATCAGACCCGCCGATCTATAACTTATTGAGCCCGAATTTTGGTCTTGACAATGGGGTCCACTTTACTTCACAGCAGCTACCAGGGTGGTGAAGTTTCCGGCGACAGCGGTATCCACGATATCGGCCGCGGAGGCGACTGAGGTCAGGGCGAGCGCGCCAGCCAGTAAAACGGTCAAACGTAGTTTCATTTTTTCTCCTCTGCGATCTGTCGGACAAGCGGGCCATGCCCAGTTTCAGTCCCGCACAGCGCCTGTTTAGCAGCGCGCCAAGCTGGATTGCGATTGGGCTCATCTACTGCCCGCCATTTGATGTTAGGGAAAATCTGTTTTACTGTAAAGAATCTATAGAAGATGTCTTTCCTGAGCGGAAAACTCCCAACGGAAACAGGCACGGAGAGGAAAACGATTTTTCGTATGGCGTCTGACACCATCACAACGGAACTCAAGAAGTACGGGATTGGGAACAAATTGCGGCGGCTCCGGCTGCGCAAGAGCATGGGCTTGGTCGATTTGAGCAAGCATACCGGGCTTTCGCCAGCCCTGCTTTCCAAACTGGAGCGGGATGTGATGCATCCTACCTTGCCTACCCTGACGAGAATCGCCATGGTTTTCAGCGTCGGTCTGGAGTACTTTTTCAATTCGGAACCTAAGCCGGTACTCGAGATCGTGCGCAAGAAGGATCGCCTGAGCTTTCCAGAGTCCCCGGATGCAACCCAGGTTGCATACTACTTCGAGAGCCTGGATTTCCCGGTTCCCAACCGTGCCTTAAATTGCTATCTGGCCGAGTTCAAACCGATTACGCCGGAGCAGAGCCATATGCACGAACACCCAGGCATCGAATTCATGTACATTCTCTCCGGCAGGCTGGAACTGCGCGCTGGCGAAGATACACACGAATTAGCGGAAGGCGACGCCATCTACTTCGATTCCACCGTATCCCATGGTTACCGCAGAGTCGGAGCAAAACGCACAACAGCGCTTGTGGTGTTGCTCTAGCCAGCTCCCGTGGTAACTTCGAGCTGAAAGGTAAGACCCCACTCGTGATCCTGAGATTTTGTTTCAATCTTTTGCCTCGTCGGGGGAATTGTGGGTGAATTGACCGGCTTCAATGGCCCGATCGGTTGAGGAACCGGTGAAGCTTCTTGCATGTCGAATCGAGGGAACGCTGCTGCGGTTCCTCAGATTCCATGGCGTAGACCAGCGGACCGCCTTCGTCGCCGATTCGTTCGGCAAGGATTTGCTCCATGCGTTTCCTTCTTAGAGAAGAGTTTTCATGGATCGCGAATAATCTCTCCGCCGAGCGCCCAGAGGTTATCGACGTGTTTCTAAATCGTTTTGCTCCCTCCCCTTAATTGGCGCATATGCTGCACTCTCATCCGCGTACGTCTCTCAGCGCAACGCGATCCCTTGTGTCTCGCCGTCCGTGGGGACATTCCACAAGGGGTAGGACAATCCGGCAAGTCGATTGATCACCATTGCCTGGGCTACAAGCAGCAGCACCGCCACCTCGATGATGACCAGTTCGCGGGGCCGCCAGATGATCCCGAGAGAAACGATCAGTGTTGTGGCTCCGGCTGGTGGATGGCTGACTTCGAACAGAACCATGCAGGCGCCCGTGGTCGCCAGTGAGAGTGCCGCCGCCAGGATTCGTGGCCAGAAGATGCCGGGGTGCGCTCCGAACGGCAGGGCTCCAGCGCCCATGACAACGAAAGCCCCATAACCGCAGATGAGCCCGATGGCGTGACCGAAAATAGTGTTTCGCGGGCTGGGACGCTTTTGAAAGCGGGGCGAAGAATAGTAGATACGCCGTGGGTCCGAGCGACGGAAATACGAAGGGATTGCGACTCACCAGCGCCAACAATGCAAGCGCCGATCGTAAGAAAGCTATTCACAAAGACGTAGAGCGCCCGTACAAGCCGTGGCGGGAAGCGCTGCAGCAACCAATTGAGTCGAAGCCGTTGCAGCAAAGGGCGAATGTGATCAGCCCCCGCTTGCTCCCGACCGGCGCCCGGAGCAGGAAACGAATCGAGATTCCCCATCAGATATTGGGCAGCAGGTCGAAGTATTCGTCGTCCTCGTTCTTACCGCCTTCTCCTTTTCCAAGCAGCTTCTCCGACTCGATGAACTCAATGCGTTCGATCCACTTGACCATCTTGTAGCCAAGCTGGTTCTCGACGCGTAGCCGCAGCGGCGCGCCGTATACCTGCGGAAGCCGTTGCCCGTTCATCCGCGATGCAAGCAGGCACTGTGGCTTTAGAACATTTTCTATGCTCTGCGTGTCGTAATAGGGGCCGCCGTACAGAGCCTCGCCGAAAGAGAAGAAGGCGACCGCGGCGGCCTCCGGCTTTGGACGCACGAGGTCGATGAGCGCCTCCATGGGTATGCCGCCCCACTTAGCGATACCGCTCCATCCCTGGATGCAATGATGCATGGTGACGTGCTCGACCTCTCCGAGTTTCTCCAGATCGGCAAGGGAAAGCTCGACCGGCCGCTCAACCAGGCCTCCCACCTTGAGCCGAAAGCTCTCGAAGCCGCCTTCCGCTAGGCGCTTCCAGTCGTCCCGGATCGGCATCTTTCCATTTGGCCAGAAGTACGGCGAAATTTCTTCTTCGACATACTTCGTTTGAGGAGCCAAACGATTGAGCGTAAGGAGCTGCATGGGATAGGTCACGGACTTGAGCGCATGTTGCAATGCGCGC
>JBARBI010000366.1:0-27353 GCA_049792875.1 Candidatus Sulfotelmatobacter sp. | reverse complement strand
GAGATCTCGCGTTGAGCGTTCTCTATGCTCTATGCGAAGCGTTTGACACCCGATCATCGGGTTACCTAGACTCCCTGTGTAGTGCTCGGCAAGGTCTAAGGTCTATCCAAAAGAGGACGATTCATGGGCTGGCTGCAAAACAAGTTCGAGAAGAATTTCATGATCAGCACGGTTGATTACGTCTTCAACTGGGCACGCAAGTCGGCGGTCTGGCCCATGACGTTTGGCCTGGCCTGCTGCGCGATCGAGATGATTGCCTCTTCGACTTCGCGCTTCGATATCGCACGCTTCGGCTCGGAAGTGTTCCGTCCCAGCCCGCGCCAGAGCGATTTGATGATCGTCGCCGGCACCGTCACGCTGAAGATGGCGCCGGTCGTGAAGCGCATTTATGACCAGATGCCCGACCCAAAGTGGGTGATCTCGATGGGCGCGTGCTCGTCGGTGGGCGGCCCGTTCAACACCTACGCCGTGCTGCAGGGCGTGGACAAGATCGTTCCGGTCGACGTCTATGTCACCGGGTGCCCGCCGCGCCCCGAGAACCTTTTCTATGCGCTGCTCAAGTTACAAGACAAGATTGACACCATGACGCTGGCGAAGAAGCCCACCGAAGTCCGCCTCGATCCCAATTTGGTCGAGAACTTCAAGCGCCAGGTCATGATCGCGCAAACCCTGCAACCAAAATAACTCGTAGGGACGGACGCATTCGTCCGTCCAGCGAAGCCTAGCGAGCCGCTCGCAAGAACTGAAATGCCGGCATTCACTAAACTGACCACCGACCACGAACTCCCCGCCGCTGACGAAGCCAAAGAATTCCCCTGCGGCGCCAAGACCATCTGCATCGCCAACGTCAACGGCACCTACACCGCCATGGATAACGTCTGCCTGCACCGCGGCGGACCCCTCGGTCAGGGCATGATCGAGAACGGCAAAGTCGTTTGCCCCTGGCACGGCTGGCAGTGGGATCCGAAAACCGGCGAAGCCGCCCACAACTCGAGCGCAAAGGTCGCGGTGTATCCACTGAAGATTGAAAACGGCGACGTGCTGATCGAAGTGTAAGCTGGACAATCATGAGCCCGGTCACGCACTTCCTCAGCGGATGGGTGCTCGCCAACTGCGCCAAGTTGGATCGCAAAGACCGTGCCCTCGTCACACTAGCTTGCGCAATTCCGGACATCGACGGCCTCGGCATCATCCCTGAAATCCTGACCCGCAACTCGAACCACCCGTTGTTGTGGTTCACCCTCTACCATCATTCGCTCCACAATTTAGCGTTCGCCCTGGTCGTCGCCGTCGTGGCATTTGCGATCGCAACCCGAAAGTGGACAACGGGATTGCTCGCTCTCGTGAGCTTCCACCTGCATCTGTTCGAAGACGTGGTAGGCTCGCGCGGTCCGGACGGATATCAGTGGCCTATTCCTTACCTGCAGCCGTTCTCGTCGTCGTTGCAGTTCGCATGGCGTGGAGAGTGGGGCCTGAACGCGTGGCCGAATGTGGCACTCACCATTGCGTTGCTGTCCATCACGCTATGGCTGGCGTGGTGGCGCGGATTCTCGCCGCTGGAAATGGTTTCCGCAAACGCGGATTCTGCTTTCGTCGCAGCCCTGCGGCAGCGCTTCCCGCGGGCGAATGAGCCAGGCTAGCTCCTACGACAAACAAAGAGATGGGGCTATCCCAGCACCTTCAGGAATTTTCCTGGCTGATTTTCGAACCCCGGGAAAACGGCGGCCAGATCCTTGTTCCCCATGTGCCGCGCCACCGCTTCTCCAATTACTTGCCGGAAGTCCGTGGTCAAGGCCAGGTCCCGGCCTTCGTAGAGTTGTGCCTGATCGAGGCCCGGCCAACGCCCATACACCTTGCCACCTTTCACCGGTCCGCCCAGAACGAACATCACGTTTGCGTGCCCGTGGTCGGTACCGCGGTTGCCATTTTCCCGAGCGGTGCGCCCGAACTCCGACATTGTGATGACGATCGTGTCTTCGCCCAGGTCGCCGAGATCCATCCAGAAAGCCGCCAACGCCTGCGAGAAATCGCTCAACACATTTGCGAGTTGGCCTTCGGTCGCGCCCTCGTTGACGTGGTGATCCCAGCCGCCGATGTCGGCAAATGCCACCTGCACGCCCAAGTTCGCTTTGATCAGTTGTGCAAGCTGGCGCAGGCTGTCGCCGAAGCGGCCCCGCGGATAATTCACCCCTGGCGCGGGCTTATATTTGCCAGGATCCGCGGCCTTCAGCATTTTCACCGCGTCGAAGGTTTCTTCGCCTGTGCCGTGCAGCACGCTGTCAGAGGAATGGTCGTACATGGCCTCAAACGCGCTCGCAGCGGGCGAGGGTTTCGGATTCCTTCCTCCCACGGCAAAGTCGTTGATGTTATTCATCGCGACCGCAGGCTCGGAGCCGCTCAGGATTCGCGGCACAGAGGGTCCGAGCGCAATCGCTCGAAACGCGGATGAACTCTGGGACGGCACAGGCATGCCGTGGAGCGAGCGGTTGAGCCATCCATCCTCGGTGATCTTCACGCCCGGTGTGCCCGATTCCATGAAATCCTGTGCGTCGAAGTGCGAGCGCGTCGTGTCCGGCGATCCCGCGGCATGCACGATCGCCAGATGCCCCTGTTGCCACAGCGGCTGAAATGCCGACAGCGAAGGATGCAGCCCGAAGAAGCCATTCAGATCGAGCACCGACTTGCGTGGGATGTTGATGCTCGGGCGCAGAGCATAGTACTGCGGTTCGGCGTAAGGAACGACAATGTTCAGCCCATCCGCAGCGCCGCGCTGGAAGATGACGACCAGCCGCTTGTTGCGCGCGCCGGTTTCGACGGCGCCCCATGCGGCGCGCGTGAGAAAGCTCGGCACCGCAGCCGTCCCGACGACGGCGAGTGCACTGTTGCGGAGAAAGACGCGACGCGTGATGGACATAAGAACGGCTCCTAGCTTTTGGCCCTTAGCTCTTGGCTTTGATCGAGTGATGTATTCAGCTTGATCTGGTCTGCGTGCAGCCGTGGGATGCAAGCCAAAAGCCAACGGCCAAGGGCCAAAAGCTATCTTTTCTGAAACTCCGGCGACCCTAACAGCAGGCCTGCGATCGTGCTCGCGTCCGGTGGACGGGCCGGTTCCGCCGGCTTGCGCGGCGGACTGGTCTTATCTTGCTGCTCGGGCACGGCGTTCTTTGCCGGCATTTCAATCTGCGCCATGATCGAGTCGTGAGTCTGCTTCGAAACGTCTGCCGCGAGTAATTTGGCTTCCATGACGGAAAGCGCCATCGTTGCATCGGCCGGCGGAGGCGGTCCTCCCGCCAACTGCACCGCATCCACCTTCACGCCCCGGACTTTGCCGCCGGTCAACCCCAGCGCAAAGTTCATGCGGTTCAGCAGCGCAGACGAACTCACCCAGGTGTCGGCCTTCATCGAGTAGCCAGTGGGAGGCTGCGCTCCGTAGAGAGGCATGCCCATATTGCCGATCTGGCGCGCCAGCGGCATCGCGTCGTCCACGTCGGCGCCGGTAGCGCGGACCGCTGACGCCACAAATTCGAACGGCGTTTTGACCTTGGCGCGGTAGGCTCCATCGGCCCAGAACTCCGGTGACCGGAACAGTGTGGTCAGCACCTCGCGGATGTCGCCCTTCTTTTTCTGGAATGTTTTCGCCATACGATCGACCAGCGCCGGGGGTGGATCGTCGGACACAAATCGCTCGGCCAGTTTCAGCGAAATAAAATGCGCCGTCTGCGGGCTGGTCGCCAGCATGTGCAACACTTCGCGGCCCTCGCCTTCACCCTTGGGCTTAATGTGATGTCCCAGGACAAACTTGGGGCCGGGCTCGTGCATGCGGGGGTCGTACCTGAAGCCTAAGCCTTCGTAGGGCTTCTCGATTGTCCAACCGGTGAACACCTTGGCGACCTCGGTGACGTCGCGCTGCGAGTAGCCGCCATTCACGCTGAGCGTGTGCAGTTCGAGCAACTCCCGGCCGTAGTTCTCATTCAGTCCGGCGTTCTGCTTGCGCTTTACGTTCGGATTCGACGGCGGGTAGCGGCGAGGACCGCCGTAGGGGCCGTAGGGACGAACTGACGGCGCGGGTACCCCCAGCGCCTGCATGGAGTTTGGCCCAACGCTCATCCAGTTATCGAGGTAGAACAACATCGCCGGACTCTGTGCGGTAGCGACGAGCAGATCTTCGAATTTACCCAGCGCGTGGGGGCGGATCACATTCCGTTCGTAGTTGGTGAGGAACAGGCGTTCGGGACCTTTGTTGGCAAAGACGTTGAAGTGGTTGAACCAGAAATCGGTCATCACTTCTTCAAGTTGGCGCTCGCTGTAGATCGCCCGTAGCAGCTTGGCCTGAACCAGTTCATCCACCACCACTCCCTGCGGGTTGTTCATTGCCAGCAGGGTTTCCTTCTGCTTCGGATCCATGCCCGCGAGAAACTCCTGCCCCTTGCCACGCCGCAGCGAGTCGGCAAGCGCAATTTGCTCGTCGGCCGACATCGCCATCACTTTCTTGTAGCGCTGATCGGGAGGAAGGTCGACGAGTCCTTGAATTTTCAAATCGGCATAGAGCCGATCCTCCCGGCGGCGGGCCTCGGCGTCGTCCGCCGGCGTGGCCTTCGCCTCAGTCAACGGACTCATGCTATTCGATTCGCTCATCGCGTTCATGGAAGTGCTGTCCGACGGTGAACTCGTGCCATCTGCGCTCGCAGCGGCGGCAAGCTCTTCGGCGGTTTTGGCGGTCTCGGTTGCCGCGGGTGGCGCAACTACCGGAGCGGCCGCTTCTGCTTTCCGCTCCTTCTTTTCTTTCTTGTCCTCGAGGCGTGCGATCTGCACTTGATACACGGCGCGACGTGCGGGATCGGAAGGCATCGGCCTCTTGCCGTCCATCACCTGCTTGATCATCGGGTTATCGGGAAAATCCTCGATGATTTCCTTGGGACTCATTCGCAGCGTGCGCAACGGTTCCAGGCGGGCATCCATGGAGCTATCCGGAATTTTCTCCGGGTGCAACTGCAGATCAATCCAGCGGTCGACGCCCATGGCCGTGACCTGCTGGATGTCCCCCGGCCGCGGACCAAAGGTAAGGCGATTGAGCGCCTGCACCGCCCGCTTCTGTTCGTTAGTGCCAGAAAGGTCAGGTTTGTCCTTTTTCTTGGCGAGCAGTTGCGGGGCCGCGCAAGCCAGGCTCAGACACAACAGAAACAGCGCGAGCTTCCCAAGGCTGGATCTCATGAAGACTCCGGGCAGAGCAGGTCTCCTGATTATGAACCCTCGGGGTGGAAAAAGTTGCTGTCGGGCTTGATTCCTGGAGTGCTTGAAAGTGATTGCAAGACAACGGGTTGGGGGTGTAACCAGGCCGGGGCCGGGCTAGTAGCCAATCTCTTTGGTCAAATACACTTTCCCGCGCGAGACTTTGTGCTGCAAAGTCGCGGCCAACTGATCGATGTCAGCCGCCGCAATGTTCACCGTCATGGAGTCGAGCAGTGGAGTTCGGTTGCTGCCGACTGCGTCGCGGCGCACCTGGATCAGCAGACCCTGTACCACGTTCGGATCGTACTTGTCCGGCGCCATGCGGACCAGATCGCTGAGGGCGCTACCCACCGACAGGGGAGCACGATAAGGACGGGCGCTGGTCATGGCATCGAACGAATCGGCAAGACCCACAATGCGCACCGCCATCGGCAGATCATCTTGACCAAGCTTGTCGGGATACCCGGAGCCGTCGCTACGCTCGTGATGCCAGCGCACCGTCTCGGGAATTCTTGGCCAGGGAAACTGCACGCTGCTGACGATCTGGTGGCCCACCGTGGTATGGTCCGCCATCTCGCGGAACTCCTCGGGATCGAGCGCCCCGGCCTTACCGAACAGGCGGCGATCGACGGCAACTTTTCCGATGTCGTGCAGATACCCGGCGCTGCGCAGCGCAGCCACGTCGCTCGGCTCCATGCCCATGGCCTCGCCGATCGCTGCGGCGTAGCGCCCCACGCGCAGAGAGTGTCCATGAATGTTTACGTGCTTGACGTCGATCGCGGTGGCAAAGGCTTCGAGCGCGTTGTCGTAGAAACCGTGCAGCGAAGCCATGAGCCGCAAGTTCTCGGAAACGCGCTGGCTGATGGTTTGCGTCAAGGCATGATTCTGGACGGCCAGGGCAATGTAGCTGCAAAGGAGTTCCAGTGCGTCGAGCTCGCTGTCTTCATAAAGCGCTTCGCCGGGGCGGCGGCCCAGAGCAACGACTCCGGCCAGCCGGCCTCCCGCTTTCAAGGGGGCAAGGCACTTGAACAATTCCGGTGCGACGTTGCCATTCGAACTCAGGAACACCGAATAGGTGGACGAATTCAGAACAATGGGACCACGCGCGGCAGTCAGCGCATGAACGTGTTTGGGCAGGAGAGGAATGAAGGCAGGATCCGGCATCAGGGCGAATCCCTGCGCCGAGGCGGAGGTCAGCATGGCGGGCTTGTCATTGAAGAGAAGGAGCGCACCTTCGCGCGCGCCCGCCGCTTCCATGATAGCTGACAGCATGAGCCGGGAAGTTTCGGAGAAGTCGCGCTCCGCAGTTAGCGCGGGCCCGAGCTCGGAAAGCGCCTCGACTGTGTGCAACAGCCGCCGTAAATTGTTTGTCTGAATCGCCACAGACGAAGTGGGAGCCAGATCGCAGAGCAAGACGAGGGTAACATGCCGCAAATGCCTAGCGCGAGAGCGCGTGTTGGTTAGTTTGATGCGGTGGTGACGAAGATGAAACCATAGTGACGGAGATGATTCCGCCTCAGGGCCATGGACCTGCTCAGTCATCCAGGAAACTTTTACGGCGTAAAGGCTTAACCACCGAGGACACGGAGTTCCACAGAGGTTTCTTTATTCCTCTGTGTTCCCCTGTGAACTCTGCGGTTCAGATCTGCGCGGCGATTGTCCAACCGGCGTGAGGGAGGAAGTGAAAAGCTAGAAATGCTCGCGCAGTTCGGCGAAGCGGCCCACGATCAGAAGTTTCTGTAGCGCAGGGGCCGGGTTGACCTCCTCGTGCTCCAGAATCCAGGTGTTGCCGTGCGGCACGAAGACGGCATGTAAGCCAGCCGCCAGCGCCGGGTTGATATCGGACCTAGGGCTGTTGCCCACCATCCACGTGGCCTCGTGTTCAAGCTCATATTTTTCCACCACGCGCGCATAGGCTGCCGGATCCTTTTCCGCCACAATTTCGACCGCGGCGAAATATTGCTTCAGGCCGGAACGCTCGACTTTTCCGGTCTGCTCCGCGACCGCGCCCTTGGTCATCAGGATCAGGTGGTGCTGCTGCTCCGACAAGTACTGCAGAGTCTCGGGGACCTCGGGCAGAGTTTCGACGGGATGATCGGCGATGGTGTGGGCGAAACTGTTGATCTGCGCCTGCAACTCGGGCGTAACCGGTTCCAGGCTCAGCCGCTCAAAGGTATCGACCAGGGCATGGGCGAAACTATGCAGGCCATACCCGTGCTTCACGATGCATTCACGTTCCACATCGTTGAGCACTTCGCGCACTTGCTCGGGAGAGAACTCGTGGTGATTCAAAAACGAGATGAAGCGGGCGATCGCCCGCTCGAAGTAGATGTTGTTCTCCCAGAGCGTGTCGTCGGCGTCGATGAGGAGGGTTTGGGGAGGCAAGCTCTTAGCTCTTGGCTCTTAGCTCTTAAGCTCTTGGCTCTTGGCTCTTGGCTTACGGTCACGACGTTCCCGCACAGGAGTCAATGGTTGATTCTCTAAACAGGATTCGGCAAAGAGCTTTACCGAAATCAGCGGAGCGGAAGCTCCAAGCCAAAAGCTAAGAGCCGAGCCAAGAGCTTCTTACCCCACCCAATCCACTTTCGCTTCCGGCCCAATGATCCCCGCTTTGTGGCCCATATCCAGCAAGCGGCGGACGGCTTCGCGGCCGTCGGGACCGTAGTCGAGGGTGCGCTCGTTCACGTACATCCCGATGAATTTGTCGGCCGATTGCGTGTCGAGATCGCGGGCAAACTGCATCGCGTACGACAAGGCTTCTTCGCGGTGATCCAGTCCGTACTGAATACTTTCGCGCAGGGCGGCGGAGACAGCCGGCATCAGTTCCGGTCCGAGCGCGCGGCGGATCGCATTGCCTCCCAAGGGCAACGGCAAACCGGTCACCTTCCCCCACCACTTTCCCAGGTCCACAATGCGGTGCAGACCCGACTTGTCGTAGGTCAACTGTCCTTCGTGAATGATCAGGCCAGCTTCGTATTTTCCTTCGAGAACCTGGGGGATGATCTGGTCGAAGGGAACGACCTCAGTCTCCACCCCGGGGGCAAACAGTTGCAGCGCCAGGTAGGCCGTGGTGAGAGTGCCCGGCACCGCAATGCGCTTGGTCTTGATTTCGGCTGCCGTGAACGGACGCGGCGAGACGATCATCGGCCCGTACCCTTCGCCCACGCTGCCTCCGCAAGTCATCAGCGCGTATTTGTCCTGAACGTAGGGATAGGCGTGAAACGAAATCGCGCTGACGTCATAGACGCCTTCGCGGGCCTTCTGGTTCAGGGTCTCGATGTCGCACAGAGTATGGCTGAAGCGCAGGCCCGGAGTACGAACCTTGTTCGTGGCCAGGCCATAAAACATGAACGCATCATCGGAGTCCGGGCTGTGAGCCACGGTAATCTCGCGCAGTTGACTTGCGACACTGCTGCCCGGCGCTTTGCCTGTTTCCGATACGACTGTCATTTATGAACTCCCCGGAATCTACTGCTTGACTGCGCTGCGGTACCATCGACTTGCAACGCCGGCGGCCAACATCATCTTAATGACCTCAGCGGCCAGAAACCAATACAGGCCGAGATAGGCTGCCTTCGCTAGCGAATGCGTGAATACGAAAAGCCAGGTCAGCCCTCCTGCGAACAGCAAGATCTCAGCCAGGAATCCGGCGATCGTCGCACGCAGGAAGCTCTTCGTCCCGCGCTCGAAAACATAGCCTGCGAGGAAAGCGACAAACGGGTACACCATCAGGAATCCGCCTGTCGGTCCGAAGAGATGAGCGATCCCCACCAGGCCGGTTGGACTCTGACTAAACACCGGCAAGCCCACCGCGCCTTCCACCAAATAGAGCGTAAGAGCAGCGAAGCCGCGACGGCTGCCCAGCATCAACCCGACCAGCAGGACGCCAAGATTCTGCGCGGTGAGCGGGACGGGCGTCAGGGGCATCAACGGAATTGTGATACGGGCGCACAACGCCACCACCAGGCTCGCGCCCACTACGAGCGCAACCTGGCGAGAGGCTTCAAGGGCCCGTTCCTGCGGACTGCTCAGAGTATGCATTGCAGATCTTGCCATCATTGAACCTCCGAAACTGCGAAACCGAATCTCAGTGTTCGATGCTGTCCGGCTGACGCTCGTGTTCCACTTCGCTCAAGGTTCCTTCGTGGGAGGCGTGCGCTTTCTGCAGGTGCCGCCGCAAGTGCACGTACAGGGCGATCGCTACGCACACTACGACCAGCGTGCTCACACCCAGTATCAGAAACCACCAGATCATCCGCACAGCCGATTAGGATAACAGATGGGGTGGGGCGGGAAGTGATTGCGCTCACAGGATAAAGATCCGGCCACGACCCGAGCTTCTGAACGCCGCAAGCAGCCCTGTCATCCTTCGCGAAGCGAAGGACCTATGTGGTTGCGGCGGGAGCACATAGGTCTTTCGCTTCGCTCCAGATGAGAGTCCAAACTGGAGTCGCGAATTTAGGGGATAGTACCGTTAGCTCGCCTTACGCTCGGCTCGCTTCTGGCGCATCGTCTCCACGCGCTTGACCATGAACTGCAGGCGGTCCCTTCCCCATTTGGTGTGGGTGATGACTTTCTCAAGGTTGAGAAACATTTGCGGGTCGCCCATCTTCTCGCGAAGTTCTTTCAGAAAAGGATGCACCTTCGCGAAGATGAGGAACATCTCGCCGCTGAAAGCCGGCTGCAGAAATAAATCCTCATTCAACGCGCCCTGCAGAACAAACGACGCAGCTATGCTCCAATAACCGGTGACCTGGCGCAACCAGTTGTTCTCCTGCGTGCCCATGGCCCATACCACCTTTAGAATGTCGTCGGCGCTCTGCGGGAAAAACTCACCCGCCCACCAGTTGCGGGCTTTGCGCATCTCGGCTTCGCGGCGAAGATCGTAGAGTTGCAGAATCAATTGGGCATCGGCTGTAGTCGGTTTCTTGGCCATCGTTTCCTCCGTTTAAGTGGACACTACCGGCACTCTTAGACGATCGCATGAGCGCCAGAGCGCCAAAACATTTTCTTGGAATCCGCCGGGTTACGCGGTGGTGGCCGCCGCTTCCGTGGGCGGTGCGGCCCGCTCGTAGTCGCATTCCTTGTTGGGGCATGCAATCACCGGACCAGCCTTCAGATTCTTCTCCACCAGATATTCGCTGCCGCAACTCGGACACTTCTCGGGAATCGGCTTATGCGCTGAAGTGAACTTGCAGTTGGGATAATTCCCGCAACCATAAAACGTATTTCCTTTGCGCGCGCGCTTTTCGACCAGTTCGCCGTCCTTACATTCCGGACACTTGACCCCGATGAAGTTCTGCTTGACATACTTGCACTCGGGATAGCCGCTGCAGGTGGTGAACTCCCCGTAACGGCCGTGGCGGATCATCATGTTGCGCCCGCACTTGGGACAAAGCTCGTCGAGCGGAATGTCAGGAACCTTCTTGCCTTGGTCCAGACGGCGCGTGGTCTTGCAGTCGGGATATCCCGTGCAGGCCATGAATTGCCCGAAACGCCCGCGCTTCAGCACCATCACCCGACCGCAGTTTTCGCAGTACTCTTCCTGCGTGGTCTCCTGCACATCGGCCGAATCAAGGTCAGGCAGGTTGATCGGGTTTTCCTTGGTGAACGTGCATGTGTTCTTATCTTCTTTATCGTACGTGCTGCACGCGTAGAACGATCCGTGCTTGCCCCATTTAATCACCAGCGGCGAGCCACAGCGTTCGCACTTCTCGTCCGTGGGCTTCTCCATCCGCTTGATGTTTTCCATGTGCTTGGCGGCATATTTCAGGTCTTTTTGGAATTTCTTGTAGAACTCGCCGAGTGCGTCCTGCCACTTCTCTTTGCCCTCTTCAATTTCATCGAGTTCTTCTTCCAGACGCGCCGTGTATTGCAGATCGAAAATATCGCGGAAGTTTTCCACCAGCAGATCGGTGACCACCAGCCCGATCTCCGTCGGGACGAATTTCCCGCCCAACTTCTGCACGTATTGTCGTTCCTGAATGGTGGTAAGAATGGCCGCGTAGGTGGACGGGCGGCCAATGCCGCGTTCTTCCAGTTCCTTCACCAGCGACGCTTCGTTGAAGCGCGGCGGAGGCTCGGTGAAATGCTGCTCCGGTTTCAGTTCCTTGAGCGCGAGCGTCTGTCCGGCTTCGAGCGCGGGCAACTTGTGCTTGAGTTCCTCGTCTTCTTCGTCCTTGCCTTCCTTCGACTCTTCGTAGACTCGGAGGAAGCCGTCGAACTTGAGTACCGATCCGGTTACGCGGAACCAGAAAACCTCGTTGCCATTTTTGGCGTCGATGTCGACCGTGGTCTGATCGAAGACTGCAGGATTGATCTGGGAAGCTACAAAGCGCTGCCAGATCAGCTTGTAGACTTTGAACTCATCTTCTTTTAGGTACTGCTTCACCTGGTCGGGATGGCGCATCGCCGAAGTCGGGCGGATAGCCTCGTGGGCCCCCTGCGAGTCTTTCTTCTCTTTGAACGTATTCGGCGTTTCGGGAAGGTAGGTGGGACCATATTCTTTGCCCACGTATTCGCGCACCTCCTGGATGGCCTCGGGCGCGACTCGGGTCGAATCGGTACGCATGTAAGTAATCAGACCGACAAGTCCTTCTTCAGCGCCGAGTTCCACGCCTTCGTACAAGCGCTGCGCGATCATCATGGTGCGCTTCACACTAAAGCGCAGTTTGCGGGAAGAGTCCTGTTGCAGCTTGCTCGTGGTAAAAGGAGGAGCGGCGTTGCGGCGGCGTTCTTTCTTGTCGACCGAGCGCACGACCCAGTCGGCTTTCTCCAGGGCAGCGCGGATCTTCTCGGCATCTTCGCCGTTGGTGACTTCAACCTTCTCTTCGCCCTTGCCCACGAAGCGGGCGTCGAATGCCGGGGGCTTGCTGGCGGCGAGGTGAGCGTCGATGGTCCAATATTCTTTTTTCTGGAACGCTTTGATCTCGCGTTCGCGCTCGACAATCAGACGCAGGGCGACGGTCTGCACACGGCCCGCCGACAGACCACGACGGACTTTATCCCACAGCAGCGGGGAAACCTGATATCCGACGAGACGGTCGAGCACGCGGCGAGCCTGCTGTGCGTCTACAAGATTCTGATCGATCGCACGGGGATGTTCAAACGCAGCCTGCACCGCGCGCTTCGTAATTTCGTTGAAGGTCACGCGCTGAATCCGTGGAGGGGCTGCCGGTTCACCCTTCTTCGGCTTCTTGGGTTTCTTCCCCTTGCCGTTTTCGTCGAGTTCAAAAGCCAGATGAGCGGCAATGGCCTCGCCCTCGCGGTCCGGGTCAGGCGCCAGATAGATCGCGTCCGCCGAGGCCGCCAGCTTTTTCAGCTTGGCGACAACCTTCTCTTTGCCGGGAATAACGACGTAATCCGTCTCGAAGCCGTTCGTGGTGTCCACGCCCAGAGTGCTCTTGGGCAAATCCTTCACATGGCCGAGTGAAGCCTCAACCGTGAAGCCCTTGCCCAGATATTTCTGAATGGTCTTCGCCTTGGCTGGCGATTCGACAATGACTAAACCTTTTGACAATGTATCCTCAGTTTCCGTGGTATCCGTTTTCGAAGCTAGCACGAATGGGCGGAAAGCAACAAGTTACCGGTGAAAGCTTTTGGCTCTGGGCTCTTAGCTTTTGGCTCAAACCACCACGCTGCCGAAGGATTTCTGACTTTGGCTGATAGCGCTGAGAGCATCCTCATCACCCTCTCAAGATTTGCATTCAGCTCGGCGTGTTCTTCGTTCTTTAGGAAGATCAGATCCTTTGCTAGCAGCAGGTGATAGGAAAGTTCCGCGCCCGATCCCATCGCAATCTGCACGAATCGCGCCATCTCTCCGTCTGACCTCCGGCCACAACCCTCCGCCAAGTTCGCTGCGATCGAAGCGGAAGCCCGTCGAATCTGACTGATCAGGCCAAAGCGCTCGTCTTTCGGAAACCCCTAGGTAGCTTGTAGACAGAGAGCGTCAGCCGGTGGGCTTGTTCCCCGACACGCAAGTCCTTGTAGTTCCTCATCGACGACCTCCGGTACTAGACGGTTCAAGCCAAAAGCTAAAGGCCGAGAGCCAAAAGCTAGAAGCTTTTTACAAAATTCTTCCCCGGCATCTGGCTGACTTTGCCGGCCAGTTCTAACTCGAACCGGGCGGCGAAGATTTCGGAAGACGACAGATCGTTTTCCAGGCGCTCGACAATTTCGTCGATGTGCGTGGCCTCGTCGGCTTTGCGCAGGGTCAGGATTCGCTTTTCGTGAGGAGGGAGTCCTTCATCCGGGAATAGAGATGCAGAGGATGCATCTTGGGATTCAGGCGAGGCGGGCGGAGTCAAGGCAAGTCGCACTTCTGTCGGGAGATCTTCCCACACGTCTTCCCAGGTCGCCACCCGCTTGGCGCCTTGTTTGATGAGTGGGTTCGGTCCCCAGGAATTCTTGTTGGTAACGTTGCCGGGCACGGCAAAAACGTCGCGCTTCTGTTCGAGCGCGCAACGCGCGGTGATGCGCGTGCCGGAGTATTCCGCGGCCTCCACGACGAGCACGCCTACGGACATTCCGCTGATGATCCGGTTGCGGATGGGAAAGTTTTGCGGAGCGGCAAACGTGCCCAGAGGGAACTCAGAGATCAGGGCACCGCCAAGCGCAAGAATCTGTTCTGAGAGTCGCGAGTTTTCCTGGGGATAGATCACATCGACGCCCGTACCAAGCAGCGCGACGGTCTTGCCTTGGGCGGAGATCGCACCGCGATGGCTGGCGGTGTCGACGCCACGCGCCCTGCCACTCATAATGACCAATCCCTGCGCGGCGAGATCGCAAGCCAGCCGCTCGGCCATGCCGGAGCCATACGGCGTCGGATGACGCGTTCCCACCACGGCGATGCCGGGCTTGGTCAGCACCTCGGCCTTGCCCTGAACTCGAAGGATCAGGGGCGGATCATGAATTTCCTTCAAGCGCGGCGGGTACGACGTGTCATCCATCGAGACCATCGTGACGTTAGCAGCGGCAGCCTGCGCAATCTCTTCCCGCGCCAACTCCGCCGACTTTCCGGTGGCCAACGACTGCGCGGAAACGGCTTGCATGCCTGTGCTCTCCAGTTCGGTCAACGAAGCGCGGAACACCGCTTCCGCCGACCCGAACTGTTCGACCAGCTGGCGTGCTTTGGTGGGCCCAAGGCCGGGGATCAGCGAGATGGCCAACCACTCCGAGAGATGCGTGGCGGCGGGGGATACGGCGGTGTCAGACCAAGATTACTCCGAGCGGACTTTAATTATTGGCGAGGAGGCCCGTCAAGGTCACATGTCACAATGAGTTTGTTAATATTGTGGAAAATGCGACGTTTACGAATTTCTGCTATTTCCTACCTCAACACTGCGCCCCTGATGTGGGATTTCGAGCATGGGGAAGCCGGCCGCGATTTCGATATTTCCTACACGCTGCCGTCGGCCTGCGCCCGCGCCGTGGCGGACGGGTCAGCCGACATCGGCATCATTCCCGCAGCAGCGTACGCCGAAATTCCGGGGCTACAGATCCTGCCTGAGGTTGCGATCGCCTCCCGGCGAGCCGTGCGTTCCATTTTGCTGGTCAGCAAGGTTCCCATGGAGAAGGTGCGTACGGTCGCGCTGGATATTTCCTCCATGACATCAGTGGCGCTGACGAAGATTTTGTTCGAGAAGTGGCTGGGCGGCGGGAGGACATTCACTCCGATGGCGCCTGACATCGACGCGATGCTGGCCGGGCACGATGCCGGCTTGCTGATCGGAGATCCGGCGCTGAAGGTGGATCGCGCACGCTATCAGACGCTTGACCTGGCGGAGGAATGGATCCGCTACACCGGCAAGCCCTTTGTCTTCGCGTTTTGGGCGGTGCGGGGAGAAGCGTTGAGGGAGGCTTCTCCGTCTCGTGATCTGCCGTCAGTGTTTCAGAACTCGCGCGATCATGGGCTGGAATCATCCAGCCTGACCCAGATTGCGCGCGAGTGGGCACCGCGGCTGGACGTAGTCGAGGCCGACGTGAAGAGCTATCTGACCCAGAACATTCACTACCAACTCGATTCCGGGTGCCTTGAAGGATTGCGCCTGTTCTATCGGTATGCAGCGGACATTGGGGCCCTACCGGCTGCTCCCGAGCTGCAGTTTGTAGATGTGACGAGGGCGGTCGCGCTGTAGAACGCCTTCGGCGAAACAGCGTTTCATGAGTCTCTTCCAGCCCATCCCGAATGCCGGTAGCGCGGCGGATACGACCCGTCCCCTGGCTGACCGCATGCGCCCGCGCACGCTGGAGGAGTATGTTGGCCAGGAGCACTTAATCGGCCCGGGCAAGCCGCTGCGCACACAGGTGGACCGCGACGATACCGGGTCGCTTATCTTCTGGGGGCCCCCGGGCACGGGTAAGACCACGCTGGCGAAGATCATCGCGAACCTGACCAAGGCGGAGTTCATCGAATTTTCCGCCGTCCTGGCTGGAATCAAAGAGATCAAGCAGGTGATGGCCGACGCCGAGCGGGCGCGCCAGTATGGCACGCGCACCATCGTTTTCATTGACGAGATTCACCGCTTCAACAAGGCCCAGCAGGACGCCTTCCTTCCTCACGTGGAAAAGGGCAACATCCGGCTGATTGGCGCGACGACGGAAAATCCATCCTTCGAGATCAACTCGGCGTTGCTGTCGCGCTGCCGCGTTTATGTGCTGAAGCCGCTCACCGAAGATCAGATCGTGCTTCTGCTGAGGCGAGCTCTTACCGACCACGAGCGTGGACTGGGCGATAAGAAGCTGGTAGCGTCGGATGATGTGCTGAGGAAGATCGCCAGCTACACCAGCGGCGATGCACGCAGTGCTTACAACGTGTTGGAAGTCGCGGCGGGGCTGGCAAAATCCCCACTTCTCCCAAAACCAGGGAGAATCGGGGCACCCACCTCAGAAGCGTCGAATGCGATCACCGACGACATCGTTCGCGACGCGCTGCAGAAGCGCATCCTGCTCTACGACAAGTCGGGCGAAGAACATTACAACCTGATTTCCGCTCTGCATAAATCGGTGCGCAACAGCGATCCCGATGCGGCGTTGTATTGGCTCGGCCGCATGCTCGAAGCCGGAGAAGATCCGCTCTATGTTGCGCGCCGAGTGGTGCGCATGGCGGTTGAGGATATTGGTCTGGCCGATCCGAATGCCCTTTCGCTCTGCATGGCTGCCCGCGACGCGGTTGATTTTATCGGCATGCCGGAAGGAAATCTGGCGCTGGCTCAGGCCGTCGTTTACCTGTCGGTCGCACCCAAGTCGAACGCCCTGTATACCGCCTACGGCGACGTGCAGCACGATGTCGAGCAGACCGCGGCTGAAGCAGTCCCCCTGCACCTGCGCAATGCCCCCACCAGCCTGATGAAGGGACTCGGCTACGGCCAGGGATACCAATACGCCCATGAGCTCGACGCCAAAGTCGCCGATATGCAATGCCTGCCCGACAATCTGCGCGATCGCGTGTACTACCGACCCACCAATGAAGGCATTGAGAAGCGTATCCGGGAGAGGATGGAAGAAATCAAGCGCCAGCGTTCCCGGGCCGGCGACGGGGGCCCTGCACCGTCAAAGAAAGAATCGTAGCGGCTCCGTGGGACATCTCATTTCGTGTCAGTAAGCGGTTCGCGTCGACCGCCTTCAGCAAGAAGGATTGGTGCTTATGGCTGCCGTTCCTAGTGCCTCCGGCAATGAGGTTCTTCCCGCTCGTGTTCTGCCTCTGGACCTTATCGACGACCTGCAACGTGTGCAAAAGGCCGCGCAAAGAATCACATCCATTCTTGATCTCGACCAACTGATCGAAAGCGTGGTCAACGAGTTTGCTCATTCCTTCGGCTGCCTGGAGGCGAGCGTCTACCTGCACGACGAGGACCGCAGCGAGATGGTCCTGGCCGGAGTCCGGGGGTGCAGCCAACACGAAAAGGGACATCGCCTGAAGATCGGCGTCGAGGGCATGGTAGGGTACGTCGCCTCGACGGGACAGACGCGCTACGCACCCGACGTGCGCAAGGACCAGTACTACATGGCATGCGAACCGGGGACGCTCTCCGAGGTAGCCATTCCATTGCGTGTGGGGGACCGTCTGGTGGGCGTCTTCACAGCGTCGCATCCCGAGCTGGACGCTTTTCCCCGGCAGCAATTGAGGATTCTGCAGGCTCTCTGCGATCACATCGCGGTCGCCGTCCACAACGCGCGCCGCCTCCAGTCAGAGCGTGCGGAACGCGTGGCCATGGATCGTGAAGCACAGGAGGCACGCGGTATTCAGCAGGCGCTGTTGCCAAAGAGTTCTCCTTATATTCCGGGTTTTACGGTTTCTGGCCTCAGCGTGTCCGCGCGTGCCGTGGGCGGCGACTGGTACGACTTCATTCCCTTCCCGGATGGCCGCTGGGGACTGGTCCTGGCCGATGTCTCCGGGAAAGGCACCGCCGCCGCGCTGCTGATGTCGGCCACGCGCGGCGTATTTCGTTCCCTGGCTGAGGCCTGCTGCACCCCCGGCGAGGTGCTCACCAGGCTGAACCGGTTGCTGGTGGACGACTTTCCTGCAGGAAAATTTGTGACCATGGTGTACGCCGTGCTCGACCCTGGGACACGAACCGTGGTTTTTGCCAATGCCGGACATCTGCGGCCACTCTTCATCGACCGTCACGGCGAGCAGTTCCTGGACACGGAACGCGGACTGCCGCTTGGCCTCGGCTGCGGAGACTATTCCGAAGCTCAGATAACACTGTCGGACGGGTCCAAGCTCGTCTTCTACAGTGATGGCATAACCGAGGCGGAGGACGCCCGCGCAGAAGAGTACGGTCTGTCTCGCCTCGCGAAACACGCGATGAAGGCGGGATCGTCGGCGGTGAGCATCTTGGACGATGTGCGTGCCTTCACCAACGGTTCCAGCTTGCGCGATGATGCGACGGTGGTTTTTGTTGGGGTTGGACGCTAGGTCATCGGAAGCGCACGCGGTGTTCTTTCAGGATACAGCGGTCCATCACAACGAAGATTCCCGCCTGGCGGGCCCTTTCCGCGGCCTTCTCGTGAATCACGTCTTCCTGCATCCAGATCGCGGGGACTTTGAGCTGGATGGCTTGGTCGACAATCTCTTCCACGAACTCCGGCCGGCGGAAAATATCTACGATGTCGATTTTTTTCGGCACGTCGAGCAGTGACGCGTAAGCTTTCTCGCCAAGGCACTCCTCGATCTGAGGATTCACGGGGATGATCCGATATCCGTGGCTCTGCATGTAGGCGGTGACGCCGTGGCTGGGCCGCAAGGGATTACAGGAAAGGCCGACCACTGCAATGGTTTTGGCGCGGAGCAGTAACTCCGTAATGGGATCGGGCTGGGTCATTGAAACCAAAGTTCCCTCGGGCCTATTTCTTGTTCGCTTGCTCCTCTTTTTGCTTGTACATTTTTAGCGCTAGCTTGCGGATCGTTTCAGAAACTTCCTTATTGGCCGAGATATTTTTCAGGTCCTGCGACAACAGGTTCTTCATCAAGCCCAACCCCAAATCGAGCGGCGTGCGCGGGTTCGCAACCAGATTCCGCACGACCTTGTAGTTCTTCATGAAGCGGCGCTTCAGAGGAATCTGGCGCAGCACCGACTCGAGCACGTTCTTCTGGCTGGCAAATTTTTCGACCTCGCCGTCGGAGAGCTTGGGAGCTTCGAGGACGGCCAGCGCCACAACCTTGGTGCCGTCACGAATCAGAAGCGAGCGCTCCTCCTTGTTCCCCTTCAGAGCCAACTGGATGCGCCCTTTCACGTCCAGGCGGTTGATCTTTTGGAGTGCGTTCTCGCGCAGGGGAGCGGCAGACGGCTTCTTGGCTGACGCGATGGGCTTCGGTGTGGCAGTCTTTTCAGGTGCCGCGGGTGTGGCCGGTACAGGCGCCGTCGTTTCTTGTGTAACCGGGAAGTAATCCGGCCCCAGCAACTCGACAACTCCGCCAATTGCCTGGAACGGCTTGTCCCCTTCTGCGGCAATATCGTCGGCGTGTTCTTTGATGTAGGCGGAAACGGTTTCGTCGCCCGCCCGCTCATCGGCAGTCTCGGAAGCGGGGACCGGCTCGAGCACCTCGACCTCGGCCTCGGGCTGTTCGACAGCAGGCGTGCCCGTCTCCGCGGTAGCGGGGGCCTCGCTTGCAGTCGTCATTTGGCGCAATGACTCAGCTTCTTCCTTCCTCAAGTAAGGATTGGAATTGAGCGCCGCGAGGACGGCGCTCAGCGATCGTAGCCGCGAACTTTTGAGCATCATCTCGATCGAGTCCCGCGAGGCGCCAATCGCAAGCTTCACGAGTTGCCCCTCGGGAACGGAAGGATTCTCCAGGAGCGCGGGCAGCAGCGCCGGCCGCAAATTGTCGGGAGAGATGAAATATTCCAGCACCTCGGCCGAGGTCTGAGGATCGGCAGCCGCGGCTCGCGAGGCCTTTTCATCCCACCCGGCCAGGGTCATGCGGGCCAGTTCACCGAACACCTTGTTGTGTCGCGCCAGATAGACCAGGATCTCGATGTTCTCGGCGGCCGGCACCTGGAGCGCGCCACGCGCAGCAAACTGCATCATGTTGGAGGGCAGCTTCGAAGCGCGGATCTGATCGATTACGCGAGCCATGACTTCATCCCTCGACCGCGGCTTGATCGTTGCCCGCCTGGAATCGTCTTGGCCATCGATGCAAGTTTGCTCACAGCCAAGTCCAACTCCGGCGTGATGCGATTCCGTTTGTGGCGGAGAAAAACATCCCGCAAAGTCCGATAGTACCAAAGAGTGCCCTCGCGTCCGCCGTTGAACCGTGACCACACAGATTCACCGATTTCGCGGTAATCGCTGATGATGGAGCGTAGGTTGTGCAGTTTATCCGCAGCCGAAACCAGGCGCGTGTCCGCATCCGCCGTCTTCAAGTGTCGAATATATTTCTCCTTGCGCTCGCGCCATGGCGGTTTGGGATAACTGTCAGCATCGGTACAACCATCAACGACTTTGGCGACGCGCTTCCCAAACCGGCGCCGCACCGTTTTCAGCATGGGCGCCCCACCGCAATCCTCAACCACGTCGTGGAGCAGCGCGGCGATGGCCAGGTCTTCGTCGCCTCCAGCCTCCAGCACCAGGGAGGCGACGCCCATCAAGTGCGCGATATAGGGGATGGTCGAGGCCTTGCGTGTTTGGCCTCTATGCTTTTTTGCCGCGAACTCAAAAGCCCGTAGGAAACGAGGCCCGAGTTTCACTGAACGATTGCGAACCTTAGACTGCTTAGGCATAGTCCGAGATTTCTAGCCTTGTCATCCTGAGGGACACGTTCTGTGCGTCCCGAAGGATCTGTGTACCTTCCCGAGATCATCGATGCTGCTGGCAACGTGCATAGGTCCTTCGGCCCGCAAAGAACGCGTGCCTCAGGATGACGAATCGTGAAAAGAGATCCACACTCTTGTGACTGATCACTGCTTCTCCCCACGCCGTGCCAGCAAGTAGGCGCGAATGAACGGCTGAAGATCGCCGTCGAGCACCCGATCGACATCGCCGACCTCTGTTTTGGTCCGGTGGTCCTTGATCATGCGATACGGCTGCAGAACATAAGAGCGAATCTGCGATCCGAATTCAATGTCGAGTTTCGAGTCTTCGATCTTCTTGGAGGCCGCGCGTTTCTTCTCCATCTCAAATTCGTAGAGCTTCGAGCGCAGCATGCTCATGGCGCGCTCTTTGTTTTTGTGCTGTGAGCGTTCATTCTGACAATTGGCGACCAGGCCGGTGGCAATGTGTGTGATGCGCACGGCAGAATCCGTGGTGTTCACGTGTTGTCCGCCCTTACCGCTCGAGCGGTAAGTATCGATGCGAATATCTTCCGGCTTGATGACAATTTCTATGCTTTCATCAATTTCCGGCGACACAAAGACGCTGGCAAACGAGGTATGTCGCCGCTTGGCTTGATCGAAAGGCGAAATGCGCACCAGGCGATGTACCCCAATCTCACCTTGCAGAAGTCCGAAGGCATATTCGCCGTTTACCGCGAACGTCGCCGACTTCAAGCCTGCCTCTTCTCCCGGCTGGTAGTCGTAGAGCACGGTCTCAAACCCTTGCCGCTCCGCCCATCTCAAGTACATCCGCAGGAGCATATCGGCCCAGTCCTGCGATTCGGTGCCCCCCGCTCCGGGATGAATGGTGACGATGGCGTTGCGCGCGTCGTTTTCGCCCGAGAGCAGGGTCTCGGTCTCGAGGCGGTCGAGCAGTTCGCGCAGTGCGCCGATTTCGCGCTGCAAATCGGCGTCGACATTCTCGCCTTCTTTCGCGAGGTCAAAATAAGCCGCAATATCCTCGCCGCGGCGCGCCAGATCGGCGTCGGTTGTAAGCACATGCTCCAACCGCTTTTTTTCGCGCATCACCTGCTGAGATCGCTGCGGATTCGACCAGAGATTGGGGTCGGCAGCCTGCTTGTCAATTTCGGCTAGTTGCGGACGGACTTTCTCCGCGTCAAAGATACTCCCGAAGTTCGTGGACCTTCTTGTTGAGTTTCTCGTATTCCAGCACTAACTCTTGATTCATGAGGACGCGTCAGCCTTCTTGCCGCTTTTGGAAAATGCGAAGCGCATGAGCAGCGCTCCAATTGAAATTATCGCACAGGCATACGCGAACCAGTCTCCCTGGCGCGAGTAGAAAGTTGTAACGGAAGTGAGCGCATAGGGCGCAACCAGCGCGGCCCGCTCCTTGCGCGGAATTTGCGCCACGACTCGTCCCCAGGGATCGATCGAAGCCGTGACCCCAGTGTCGGTTGCACTCAGCAACCAGCGATTGTTTTCGATAGCACGCATGCGCGTCTGATTCAGGTGCTGAGCATAGGCTCCACTGTCGCCGTACCATCCGTCATTCGAAATGTTGACGAGCACATGCGCGCCCTGGCCGGCGAATTGCCGCACTTCATCCGGGAAGATGGACTCGTAACAGATGAAAAGTCCCAGTCGCTCACCTCCGGCGTCCAGAGGACGGCGCGAAGTGCCGCGCTGAAATTCGCCAACTTCCCTGGTCAGACCTCCAGCAAAGGAAAACACAGTAGGAAACGGCAGATACTCCCCGAACGGCACCAGATGAATCTTGTCGTAACGGGCAGTCCACTCGCCGCTGGGAGCGACCAATGCGGCAGAGTTGAATGCGCGCGAAGTCTGCCCACCGCCGTCGGCTGAAGTTCCGATCGCCCCGGCCACGGTCCAGGCTCCCGTGTCACGCGCCATCTGGCTGACGACCTGGCGAAATCGCGGATCATTGGTTTCGAACGGCGCCGGGGACTCGGGCCAGACAACCAGATCGATTTTCGACGAGGAGTTGCCCGTCGCGGATTTTACGGTCAGGGTGGTCAAATCGTTCAACGTTTGCTGCAGATTCGCCGGAGTCCAGTCGGCCGCAACCGGAATATTCTGCTGTACCAGAAGTGCCGCATGATCCGGCTTTGCCGGGGGAGCATCGACCAATCTCCCGGCCTGCAGAACCGCAGCCGCCGCCAGGGCCGCGGCCAACATGGCGCCACGTTTTTCCCGCGGAACCAGAAATGCCGCTGCCAGCGCGACATTCACCAGCACAATCTCAAACGAGATTCCGTAAACCCCCGTCCACCCCACGATGCGGCAGAGCGCAACGTTATCGACCTGCGCGATTCCCAGCAGGTTCCAGGGAAATCCTGTGATTCGCGTCCGCGCCAATTCCACCGTAACCCAGAGAAACGGCGCCAGAACCAGCGGCCGCCGGTAGTCGCGCTCGGACTTTGCCAGCAAGCACACCAGCAAACCGAGGAGCCCGTGATACAGGCCCAGATAGCAGGAGAACAGAAACAGCGCCAACATTGCCTCCGGCGTGCTGAGCCCGCCGAACTGACGCATCGTGTCGTAGATCCAGTAACACGTTCCTGCGTACCACAGGATTCCGCACAGATAGCCCAGCAGAAACCCCTGCCCGGGTGTGGCCGGCCGAAGCCTGACGGGTCCGGCAATCTCGAGTTCACCGGCCGGGCGCGCGCGCAGCAGCGCCACAATCAGCGGCGTTACCGCAAACCAGGAGAGCACGTACACACCAGGAAGAGGAAAGATGATGACCTGAAGAATGGCCGAGAGTCCGACCAAGAGCCAGGCGCTGGGATGGATTTGCCGCACGGGAAAGGATAACAAAAACAGCTTCTAGCTCTTGGCTGTTAGCTGTTAGCTGTTAGCTGTTAGCTCTTAGCTTCTCTTCCTCGACGGTTCGCACCACGAGGTCGGAGCGAACGAAGTTCACAATCTCTGGCGTAACGTACAGCGGGGGCGTGATGCGGAACACTGGGCGCTCCGCCACCGGTTTCAGGGAAACGGACTGCCATGTGGGGGCGCCCGGCGCTTGATGCAGAATCACGGCGCTCGCGCGGTCCAGAAATTCCCGGGCTGAGGTCTTGAAATCGGGCGTCGTGGGGTCGAGCACCGTCAGATAAAGATCGGGGCGCAGAAACTTCAACACGCTGTTCGACTCGATGATCACGTTGCGCGCACGTTGCAGACGCCGCCGCAACATGGGCATCGCTTCAGCGAGACGGTCCTGTTCGGTCCGCACCCACAGCGCCTGCACTGCCCCCGCCACGAGAAATCTTGAGGTATCGGATTCCCCTGACCGGTCGCGCTCTTCCGAGATCGCCCAGGAGTGATCGGCGCTTGAGCAGTCGCAGGCTTCGCCGTTCGCCGAGCAAATGCCATGGCCATACTGAGTAATCTTGACCGCGGTCCAATCGAATTCACGCAGCGCCGAGATCAAGCCAGCGACCACGCTGGTCTTGCCCACGCTGCGCGAATGTCCGCCAATGACGACGATTGCCATAAATTCGGATCCCCGGCTTCCGTCACCCGGTGGCCAGCCAGGCGAGAATGCGGAAGCTGGACAGGCCGTGCGTTACTTCTTCGCCAGCCGTGCCAGCGTCGCGAGCTGCTTCAGATATTCGCGCAACGGCTGCGCGGGAGTTCCCCAGAACGCGACCCCTTTGCCGCGCAGAACTTTGTGAGGCAGGACGCCGCCCTGCCCGCCCAGCATGACTCCCTCTTCAATGCGCGCGTGCTCGCCAATCCCGACCTGACCGCCCAGCACGACTCCGTTCTCAATCACAATGCTTCCCGAGAGGCCTGTCTGAGCTGCAATCACCACGTCTTCGCCGATCTGGCAGTTGTGCCCGATGTGGACCAGGTTGTCGATCTTTGCCCCGCGCTGGATTCGGGTTTCATCGAGCGCCCCGCGATCGACGGTCGCGTTCGCCCCGATCTCAACGTCGTCCTCAATCGCCAGACGCCCCACTTGCGGAAACTTCTCGTAATGCCCGCTCGTGCGGTCACGCACATAGCCGAAGCCGTCGCTGCCAAGCACGGCACCGGCATGGACGATCACGCGGTTACCCAGCGTGGTGCCCGGATACATCGTGACGTTGGGATAAACCTCGCAGTCACGCCCGATCTTCACGCCGGCACCAATCGCGCAACCCGCGCCAATCCGCGTGTTCTCTCCAATCTGCGCCCGCTCGGCAATCACCGCTCGAGCTTCCACCAGGACTCCGGGCGCAAGGACAACCGAAAGATCGACCACCGCAGTGGAGTGCGCACTTCCCTGGCGCGTCGTGCCATCGACGGGCGAGCCGTCGCGGAGCATTCTTGCCGTCCGTGCGAACGCAAGTTTGGGATGGTCGCTGACGAGGAGTGGAGGGTGGCCAGCTACCGACGCCGCGAACTCTCCTGCGATCACTGCTCCTGCCCGGGACTGAAGGGCCGCTTCCAGATGCTTTTCGTCCTCGACAAAGACGACATCGTCCGGCGTTGCCGACTCGATGCTGGCCACAGAGCTGACTTCGGCGCGACCCTCCCCAATCAGGCGGGCTCCGACCGCCTCAGCGATCTGTTGCAGAGAGCGCTTCATCGCTCCACTGTATAGCAGCGGGATAAGGGGAAGGAAGAGCTTCGAGCGGTAAGACCGGAGCGGAAAATGAAGAACGGTCTGCGACCCCAAGATCGACCGGGCCGGGGCGGCCTACTGAACGGTGCAGGTAGCAGTGCCCTGGCACATCACGAAAGTGCCCTGTGGGACCACACAACTTGGGTCGCCGGCGCCGCCGGTCAAGGTCCACGTCCCCGATACCACTCCGTTGCTGAGTGTCCCAGTGGTACCGATGGTTCCATTGGAGTTACCGGTCAGGTTCCCAGTCAGCACGAGGGCATTGCCAGCCGGGATGACCGACGTCACGGCAAAGTTGAGCGTGCCTGTCACCGTGTTCGCCGAACTGGTGATCAACGTAGCCGTACCGGTTTGGGTGGAGCCATTAACCCCGTTGGCGAAGCATTTTCCTGCGTTGATGAAGCCGAAGCCGGTGACATCGAGCGGGCCACTATTGTACACCGAGAAAGCGGTTACGAAATTCAGTTTGCTGGCCTCAGCTTTGCCTCCGATCAACTGGACCTCCCAATTCCCGCTGGCCGCCGTGTTGGTGGTCGTATTTGAAGTGGTACCTGTGCCGCAACCACAAACCGCGAGTTCCAGAGCCAAGATCAGGATTGCAAGCTTGTTCATGTACCGTCCTTGAATGGGGATCACTATGAGAATAGAGAGATGCGGGCAGGCCCGTCAATGGATGTAAGGGAGGCGACCTGGCAGGAGGTTCCAGGGCCGGGGCGTGCTCAATCCCTCCTCAGGATGGGTACGCAACAGGATGGGTACGCAACTCATCGGACCATGTGCAATTTGGGCACGACCCGTCACCCTTAACTCGAGGCCGGCTACCTATGGCAGCGCCGGCACGAAGACCGGGTTCATGGTAAAGGTTCCGCTGCCTGTGCGATTCGCGGGTCACCCACGACCGCGTATTTCGGGCAGCCTCTGAAGTGGAAGACGGAACGGAAGCAGCTTGTGAGCAGTCACTTCGAGTCAGCGCGCGACTGCTTCGACAGACCGCAAATCAGCAAGGCCAGGAACACCCCCACCAAGAATCCGCTGGCGAAGTGTGCGTGGTTGGCATGCGTCCAGAGCCGCAAGGTGAGGACGACGGCCAGGACTAACGAACCCGCTGCCAGCAACAGACTGCTCCTACGCCGAATCACACGACCTCCTTTGCGCTTCACCGTTGGGCGCACGTACGACGCGGGCAAGAGTGCCGGCGCCACACGAAGACTACGCCCCGCGTTTCGTCTTCAACTCCGCCAGCAACTGCTCGATGCGGTCTTCTTTTTCGAGCGCGGCCATGCGGTCGTCAAGGTTGTCGCCGGCAATCTCGGACTTCGCCTGGCTCACGGCCTCCGAATGCGCCACTTTGCGTTTCATGCGGTCGAATGCCGCGGCCTTCGAGCCATCGCCTGACGCCATGCGCGCGTCGCTGGCCTTGCCCACGGCGCGGGCACGGCGATGCTGCGCGACGAGCACGTCGGCCTTGGCTTGGGCCTCGGTCAGCTTCTGCTCCAGTTGCCGCAATGCGGACTTCAGGTTTTCCACCTGCGCTTTCTGGTCAGAAACCTGCTGGGCGAAGTTCTCGCTTAGTTCGCGATAGCTCTCCACGCGCAGCAGCGATGCACGCGCCAGGTCGTCTTCTTTCTTGTCGACGGCCAGTTCGGCCTTGCGCATCCACTCGGCCACTTTGTCCTCGTTCTCTTTCTGCTTCTTTTCCAGCAGGTGCTGGTCGGCGATCGCAATCGCGACCTGCGTCTTGACCTGTAGAAGCTGGTTCTGCATGTCGAGAATGACCTGCTTGATCATCTTTTCCGGCTCCTCGGCCTTGTCAATCAGGTCATTGAGGTTGGCCCGGACCAATGTGGAAACACGCTCCAGTAGTGCCATATCGAACCCCCTTTTTTGATTCAGCTTCTAGCTACTAGCTTCTAGCTGTTAGCTTGCTGCCTTGGATTTCTCATCTCGTGTACCCGGTGAATCTGCGCGCACTCGGGACATTCCGCTGCCTTGCGCCGGAACGAGGCGCCGATCACGATGCCGATCGCTACGCCGATGGCAAGCCAGACGCCCATATGTCCAGCGATCACTCCGAACACCGCGCCCAGCGCCGCGCCCAGGGCGATACCCCATCCCGCGTGTTTTGACTTGTTGGTCATAACCGTGCTCCTGCAAGCTGCCGAGCTTTGCTCGGCGGCCGGGTCAAAGACCCGGCCCCAGACACCCAACATCAAGCCCCG
>JBARBI010000365.1:0-3999 GCA_049792875.1 Candidatus Sulfotelmatobacter sp. | reverse complement strand
GGTGAGACCCATGGCCTCGAAGTGTCCGCGAATTGGAGGGTGAGCCATCGCTGGAGCCTTAGCCCCGGCTATTCGTTTCTGGCAATGCACCTCCACCGCGATGCCTGGAGCCAAGATCTGACCACCGCCGCAGAAACGGAGGGAGGCAGCCCGCACCATCAGGCGCAGTTGCGCTCGCATGTGGACTTGCCGGGCAACTGGTCGTGGAATACGTCAGCCTACTTTGTGGGACGTCTCTGGGCCCAAGGGGTTCCTTCCTACACCCGTCTGGATACAAATCTCACGTGGCAGCCGGCAGAAAGGTTCTCCATCACGGTGGCCGGAGAAAATCTGCTGCAGGACCATCACCTGGAATACATGGGCCCGCATTCGTTGATTTTGCCCAGCATGATCAAGCGCAGCGCCTACGCCAAGATTGCCTGGCAGTTCTGAAAAGGTGAGTGTAATTGGGTCATACGGCCAACACGGGGTCCTGGACAGGTGATTAGGAAAGCGAATTCCGGATTGTTTGCCGCGATGTGGGCCCACCGGCTCGGGCTGTGGTCGGTGGTCCTGTTCGCCGCGGTATTTCAGGCAACCGGCCCGGGAACAGCGTGGGCACAGTCAACGGTAGATGAATATCGCATGAAGGCTGCGTTTCTTTTTCATTTCGCTCAGCTGGTGGAATGGCCCGCCGACACTCCTGTCGACAGTGGCAATTCTCTGTTCCTGTGCACTCTGGGAGAGGACCCGTTCCGCGGAGAACTGGAAAGCACAGTCGAAGGCAAACCGATTGGATCTCGGACCCTTCGCATCCGGCATTTGAAACCGCCCCAAGAACCGCGTGGCTGCCAGGTGCTCTTCATCAGCAGGAGTGAGGACAAGCGCGTTGCCGTGTTATTGGCGAGTCTTCGGAACGCGCCGGTTCTCACCGTAGGGGAGGCAGATGATTTTTTGGGCGCCGGTGGAATGATCCGATTTTGCCTGGAGGGAAATAAGGTCCGCTTCGAAATCAATCGCGAAGCGGCAGAATCGGCAAAACTCAGGATTAGTTCGCAGTTGTTGCTCCTCGCCAAGAACGTTGTCGGGGGGAACGGGGGGAAGTAAAGACATGACTTTCCGAGACCTACCGATTCGTCGGAAATTGGCCTGGTTGGTCTCTTCTGCCAGTGTGATGGCGCTTGTCCTGGCTAGTGTAGGCTTTGCCATCTACGAACGGGCGAACCTGCGCACGAGCGCCACGACGGAACTGACAACCTTGGCCGACATACTAGGAGCAAATACCGCCGCCTCACTGGTGTTCAACGATCAGAAAACCGCCCAGGAAATGCTGGGTGGCCTGCACGCCGAGCCCCACGTGCTAGCGGCCTGTTTGTATGACGAGCGGAGAAACATCTTTGCTGAGTATCGCCGCCCCGGCCTCCCTTCCAATTTCCAAATGCCTTTGTGGCATGAACCGGGACATCAATTCGGCGCTCAGTCCTTGGTCCTTCATCGGAGTGTTCTTCTCAACGGCGAGCACACTGGCTCCATTGCCATCGTTTCGGACCTCACCGGCTTCCGCGACCAGTTGCTGGGCTACACGAAGATCGCAATTCTGGTGCTGATCACCTCGCTGCTCGCCACGTTGCCAGTAGCCAAGCGACTTCTGCGAATCGTCAGCGATCCCATTCTGCGGCTCTCGGCAGTCGCTGCCAAAGTCTCCCTGGAGAACGACTACTCTCTGCGCGCCAAGGTCGGCGGCCAGGATGAAGTGGGAGGACTTATCGGAGCATTTAACCAGATGCTGGACGGAATCCAGCTGAGAGACCTGGCCCTGAAGAAAGCGAATGACGAACTGGAAATGCGCGTTCAGCGGCGCACCGCGGAACTGGAGCAGGAGGTACAGGAACGCAAACAAGCCGAGATTGCGATGCGTTTGGCAAAGGAAGCGGCGGAGGTCGCCAGCCGCGCCAAGAGCGAGTTCTTAGCGAACATGAGCCATGAGATCCGGACCCCACTGAACGGGGTGATTGGCATGACCGATCTCGCACTCGACTCAGAACTGGAAGCCGAGCAGCGGGAATACCTGGAGACCATCAAGTTGTCGGCGGACTGTCTGCTAACCGTAATCAACGACATCCTCGACTTTTCCAAGATCGAGGCGGGAAAGATGGAGTTAAATCTGGTCGACTTCAATCTGCGCGATTGTTTGGAAGAAGCTCTGAAACCACTGGCCTTGCGCGCGGACGAAAAAGGCCTCGAGCTCCTGTGTGACATAGCTCCCGACGTGCCGGAAATGGTCCAGGGAGATTCCACCCGGCTCCGCCAGGTGGTCCTCAACCTGTTGGGTAACGCGATTAAGTTCACCCTCACCGGCGAAGTAGCTCTGCGAGTAGAAATCGAAGACAGCGAGAACGACCTTGGAAGCCTGCGTTTTACGGTGGCCGACACCGGCATCGGGGTTCCGGCCGAGAAGCAAGAGGCGATTTTTGCCCCCTTTACTCAGGCGGATACATCGACCACACGCGAGTACGGTGGGACCGGGTTGGGATTGACCATTTGTCACTGCTGTCCGGTTAACTTACAGGGTGGTGTCTGCAAGTAATAGCTGCGCAATAAGTTGAAGCCATTTCGGACCTGCCGCGATTTGAATGCGAGGAGAGCAGACAATGGCTCATGAATCAGGGCCGCACCGTGTTCTCGCAATTGATCAGCTTTCTTCCCGACCGGGAGTTTCGTCGTTGCGTCGCGCATTATCAGGGCGACCTCCGGCTGCGAGGCTTCTCCTGCTGGGATCAGTATCTGGCGATGGCCTTCGCCCAGTTGACCTATCGCGAAAGTCTGCGCGACATCGAAGCCTGTTTGGGTTCGTTGCAGGGTAAGCTGTATCACCTGGGATTCCGTGGCAAGGTGGTACGCTCCACGCTGGCGGACGCAAATGAATCGCGGGACTGGCGCATCTTTGCCGACTTCGCGCAGCGGCTGATTGCCACCGCACGCCGACTGTATGTCCGCGAGCCCATGGGCGTCGATCTGGAGCAGAGCCTATATGCCCTGGATTCCACAACCATCGATCTGTGTCTGGCGTTGTTTCCCTGGGCCCGGTTCCGACGACGCAAAGCCGCCGTCAAGGTGCACACCTTGCTGGACCTGCACGGCAATATTCCCACGTTTGTCCGCGTCACCAGCGGGGCCGTGCATGATGTGAACCTGCTCGACGAGATCATGCCGGAGGCCGGGGCGTTCTACGTGATGGACCGGGCCTACGTCGATTTCGAGCGGTTGTTCGTCTTTACGCTCAGTTCGGCCTTCTTTGTCGTGCGCACCAAGTCGAACCTGTTGCTGCGGCGCCGCTACTCGCATCCGGTGGATAAGCGAACGGGCGTCTGCTCGGACCAGACCGTGATTCTGTCGTCTTTCGAATCGGCCTCGGTGTACCCGGATGCGCTGCGCAGGGTCAGCTACTGCGATGCTGAAACCGGCAAGCGTCTGAAATTCCTGACCAACAACTTCACCCTGCCGGCGCTGACCATCGCGCAGATCTACAAGCAGCGCTGGCAGGTGGAGTTGTTCTTCAAATGGATCAAACAGCACCTGCGAATCAAAGCCTTCTACGGTACCAGTGAGAACGCGGTGAAGACCCAAATCTGGATTGCGGTGTCGGTCTATGTGCTGGTGGCGATCGTGCGCAAGCGGTTGGGACTGGAGGCCAGCCTGTACCAGATTCTACAGATTCTCAGCCTCACGCTCTTCGAGAAAACGCCCATTCTATGCGCCCTTCAGCCCATCGAAGAGGACGCCAATTTCGCCGAAAACGCCAACCAACTGATTCTCTTCGACTTCTAACCGGACAGCAGTGGTGTGGATTGTTCCTTTAGCAATTCTTGTGTACAAGATCATCGCATTCCCAACTACGGCATTCGAGGATCACTGGACAAGGGCGTTTCACGAATATTTTGGCGGTGGGTTCTTAATTCCGGAGTTTCACAGCTACCGCGATTTGTTCCAGCTTGCCGCCACTCCTGACGCGCTCAGGGG
>JBARBI010000364.1:0-3994 GCA_049792875.1 Candidatus Sulfotelmatobacter sp. | reverse complement strand
TGTAAGTGCTCCAGACCCTTTTTCCGCAGCCTGCTAGCTTCGTGCTGTCCCTCGATGCGACGCGGGAGCATGGGCCAAGGCTTATTCTGCGATTGGACCTCAAGATACATCTGCAACTCGACCATATCCTGTAGGGCGTGATGACCGGCGACACTCATCGTGTTCTTTGGTGTGACCACGCGCTCTCCTTCGCCACCGTCAGTCTCGGGGTGAATGTTGAAGCCACTCTATAGGGTGGCAACGAACCTGGGAGTTCTGCTCAAGGATGTCTGCCCAGTTCGGGTCATCGTTCTTGAAATTCAGGAAGGTTCCGATTGTGCCTTGGTACGTCCCCTTGGCAAGAGAGACTTCATCGCCCTTCTGAAATGTTGTCAGTTTTGTTGTTTTGGGTGAACCTGCGGTCTGAAGCACTGCCGTTGTCCTTTCTGGCAAGAGGCATCAGGGACGAACGGTTCAGTGGGCTGGAGACAGCTTGCCGCACGGCTCTTGGTGAGAGATGCCGTTTTTAGTATAGCGCGTTTGGGGCGTACTACTTCGATTCATCCCCACATTGGGCAGCGTTTGGCATCACCACAATGGTGTTGGTGCGATTCGCAATGCCTCGAAGACTGTTCCGGGGCACACTGAGGAAACCGTTACTGGCGTACGGCTTTGCACTGCTCTCGATTGTGTTCATGATCAGCTTCGTGCTTCTTTTCGATAGGGTGCACATCGAGAGGAGCCATGCCCGCTTCATTAAGAAATGCCTGCTGAGCGCGCAGGACCTAGGTCGGCTGCAGCGCCTCCTGGCGGCCTGTCAGGAAGCCTGAGCGGCCTGGGCGCTTCGGTCCGTCGCTGGCTGTGAAGTTTAAGGTGCTGATTTGATTGCAGCTTTGGCGGGGCGATCAGGCTGAAGCTCGTGGTCTCAGGTAGCGCAATGCGAACAGCGTCGCCGCCCGCACCGGTCTTTCACAGCAGACCAAGGCCTGGGCGGACGCTTTATTGAGATCCGGCAGCCAGCTTCTCTTCTACGCTTCGAACCTTGTCGTCCATACTCTGCGGACGATCAATTCGCGTTCCAAATCGAAGGGTTGATGAAATCCGCGGTGTGCCCATCGCATGCACCACCTCGTGGCAGCGCTTAATGGCGGCGAACACCTCGTCCCATTCGCCTTCAATGTTAGTGCCGTACGCGTGTAGTTTAGTCTTCAGACCGGCCTCCGCCAGCACACGCTCACACGCGGCGATTTCCCTGGAAACCGATACACCAACACCGATCGGAATCAAGCATAGGTCCGCAATCACTCGCATCATCACCTTCCAGAGCTATTGTCCCTCTATAGTGAGGTTCGTGCCGACCGCTGGAGGATCATCGCGCCAACGACTCCTAGACAGCCGCTGCTCCGATTTTCTTCGAGCCATTCAGCACCTGCGTCATGGAAGTGATCAGATCAGTCGACAGCAGGTCGAAGTCGGGGCCCCGCAGTTTTTCAAGCTCGGGCCCAAGAAGCTCCAAAGGGCGGCGCCAAAATCAAGCCCATGAGGGAAGGCGGTTGCATTCCCATCCAGGTGAATCACCTGCCGCCTCCACCCCCGCCGGGCGAGCCGCGGCCCAACTACTGCGGGAACCAATCGATGAGCATGACGACGCAGGGCCGCCTCGTGGTGGACGCACACGGCACGAGCTTAATGGATTTTGCCAACGGAGCAATTTCCGACTAACTAAGCCATCGGGTCGTCGAGGAGCGCATTCGCGAGCTGGAAGAGGGCGCCGTGAAGAGGCTGTCGCGGCCCGCGCGGGCGATTCCGGTGTCGTTTTTGATAGCCGCCGCGCCAGGGCTTCCCAAGATCGTCACCGCTGCAACTTCAGCAGCAAATCACTTCCGGCGGCATCAAAGGGCTCGCAATTCGACTGGGCGGTAGACGTGGGCGCCAAGAATACTCCCGCCGTAGCCTCGCACGGATCTTCCGCGCAGCGCGTTCTAAGCGGCTGCTACGAGCTCCGCTTGGTTGCCGACGCGGGTAGCCCCTCGAACTGCTGATGTGTGTTTGCCCGAAAAAGAGGCGCTGTCCGCGGGGAAGGTAAACACACTCTTTCGGCGGCTCGCGATCCCAGCAGTGAAGGCGGCGCTACGCTAGACTTAAGTTTAGTACCTTTTGCGTCGCAAATTGCTTTTACTCCATAATATGCGTAGATAGGTCTGATGATAGCTCCGGCACAAACCGAGAGCCACGGGCCCATGGCGCACGTCGGTCTCGAGACGGAAATCGTGCGGCTGAAGCGCCAGATGAATGCCGTCATCCTGGCGCACTTCTATCAGAAACCGGAAATCCAGGACGTGGCTGACTTTGTCGGGGACAGCCTGCAACTGTCTCAGAAGGCCGCGGGCGCCTCCGCTGACGTAATCGTTTTCTGTGGCGTGCTGTTCATGGCAGAGACAGCTAAGATCCTCAACCCCGGCAAGCCTGTCCTGCTCCCCGACCTGGAGGCAGGCTGTTCGCTGGCCGACGGCTGCCCGGCGGACGACTTCAGGGCGTTTCGCGAGCGCTACCCCGATCATGTGGCGATCACTTATATCAACTGCAGCGCTGAGGTGAAGGCGCTCAGCGATATCATTTGCACCTCCAGCAACGCGGAGAAAATCATTCGGCAGATTCCGCCGAAGCAGCCCATCTTGTTCGCCCCCGACCAGCATCTGGGCCGCTTCCTCATCAAGAACACGGGACGGGAAATGCGGCTTTGGCCGGGGAGCTGTATGGTCCACGAAATGTTTTCCGAGCGCAGGCTGATCGAACTGAAGGATCTCCACCCGCAGGCAAAGGTCCTGGCGCATCCCGAGTGCCGGGAAGCGGTGCTGCGCCATGCCGATTACATCGGCTCGACAACTGGAATTCTCACAACCGCCCGCGAGAGCCCGGCGGCCGAGTTCATTATCGCCACGGAAAGCGGCATCCTGCACCAGTTGGAGAAGGCTTGCCCGGAGAAAAGGTTCATCTCGGCTCCCAGCGAGGGTGGCTGCTCGTGGGGTGAGGGTGGCGCGTGCAGCGAATGCCCTCACATGAAGCTCAACTCGATGGAGAAGCTTTACGTTTGCATGAGGGATCGCACGCCGGAAATCACTCTGGACGAAGAGTTGCGCCAGCGTGCCCTGCGCCCCATCCGGCGCATGTTGGAGATGAGCTAGAAGTTCTCCACATTGGTTTCTATGTCCGAATCTTTTGATCCCTCCAGTTACCGGGAACTCTTGCGCAGATTTCTCGAAGAAGACTTGGGGGCCGGGGATATTACCACTGATACGGTCGTGGCCGTAGGACGGCGCGCCCGCGGGGAACTGATCGCCAAGGCGCCGCTGGTGCTCGCCGGGCTGGATCTGTTCCTCGAAGTCTTCCATCTGCTGGACTCTTCGGCGGTAGCGGAGGTCGGGCGCAAAGACGGTGACGAACTCTGCCCGGGCGAAAGTCCCGCAGAGGTGCGTGCCTTGGCGCGCACCTTGCTTTCCGGAGAACGCGTGGCCCTGAACCTGCTTCAGCGGCTCTCCGGCATCGCCACGCTCACGCGCAGCTTTGTGCGCGAGGTGGCGGGCACGGGCGCGCAAATCCTGGATACAAGGAAGACCACTCCGGGGCTTCGCGCGTTTGAAAAATACGCGGTCCGCGTCGGCGGAGGCCGCAATCACCGAAAGGACCTGGCGGAAGCCGTCCTGATTAAGGAAAATCATATCCGGCTGGCGGGCGGGGTCTCCCAGGCGCTCCAGGCAGCGAAACCCGCCAAAGGCCGCGTCGCGTGGATCGAAATCGAAGTAACGAGTTTCGACGAGTTGCTTGAGGCACTCGACTACAGCCCGGATGTCATTCTTCTCGATAACATGAGCCCCGCGCAGGTGCGCCGGGCGGTCGAACACGTGCGCCTCGCGGAAGACTCAGAACGCTCGCCCGCGTGCGATCCGGCGCGAAAACTTCGCATCGAAGCCTCCGGCGGAATTACTCTGGCGAATGTGAGGGAGTTCGCGGAGGC
>JBARBI010000363.1:0-4889 GCA_049792875.1 Candidatus Sulfotelmatobacter sp. | reverse complement strand
CCATAGATCTTGGTGGCGAGTTCGCCTTTCACTCCGCCAACAGCTCGTCCATGTTGTCTTCCATGGGCTGAGAGAATTCCCAAACAGCGTTGGGGATTTCGAGCATCACTCTATGATGCGTTTCCTTGCAACGGGTTCGTTCCTCCATGAGTGGACTGGCACACCGCTTCCGCTGTGATTTGCTGTGCCACTTCTTCCACGGCGCACATCACTTCTGGCGAAATTTCACTTCCGAAATCGAATCGCTGTCCTTCGATCCCGAACACGCGTAGGCGCTTTGGAAGAACGTCAAGAATGCGAGCTAGCTTGATCGCTTCGGCAACGCCGAATCCGTGAGTCGATACCGACAACCTTAGTTGCGTCGTAACTTGTCCACTATCCCAGAGCCACACTTTGCCGGCGGCACTTCCTGTCACCACCGCATCCACGACGACTACATCATCGGCCCCCTTCCATGCCTCGATGAGCGCCAAGGCCTCGCCCGTGCGGATCTCGGATTTCACGCCCAGTTCCCGCAGGCGCTGTGCGACCATTAGGCCGGCTCCGTCATCGCCTCGATCCCGATTCCCGCAGCCGATGATCAGCATGGTTCAGTCCTTGGCGGCCTCTTCACGCTCCACGACCACTTTTAGCGAGTGGGTCGCGCAGGAAATGCATGGGTCGTAGCTGCGCACTGCCTGCTCGCACTTCCAGGTTGCCTCTTCGATCGGCCAGGCCACCAATCGGGCAGCATATTCGCGAAGGTCATCCTCAATCTGTCTAAGGTTCTGCGAGGTCGGAGGCACAATTTTGGCAGTGACGATCAGTCCTCCTTCATCGAGGGCGTAGCGGTGATAGAGAATGCCGCGCGGCGCCTCAGTGATTGCCTGGCCCACTCCAGTCCGGTTGGGCGAGTCGGCTCGCGGCGCGGCTGGCGGCTCGTATGCGTGGATGGCTCGCAACGCTTCAGCACAGGCGAGGACCAACTCGACCGCACGCACCACAATGCTGCGGAAAAGGTTCTTCACCGGGGGCCGCAGCCCCACTTCCAGGGCGACCGTGCGGGCAACTTCCGGGAGCTTGTCAAAATTCAGGTTGAACCGGGCCAAGGGACCCACCAGATACGAACCTCTTCCCCGCACCACTGAGTGCAGCGCGTTCGAGTGCTTAACCTGCAACTCGACGAAGTGGTCCTCGTATTCCGCCGCGTCGATGTCCAGCCCACGGTTCGACACGAGGCGTCCTTCGTTGAAGGGGTATTCATCGGGGTGGCGCAGGGCCACAAACTCATAGTCTTGCTCGAAGTCGGGAAACTCGAGAGAGGCTGTCCAGCGCACGGTTTCGAGCGAGGCTTCAAGCGCCCACTCCAAGTCGCTGACCAATTCGGTCAGCTCGTGCTTCGTGGGTACCCGGTAGAAACCGCCGACGGCTGCCGAGATGGGATGGATCTCGCGTCCACCCAGAAGGTGCACAATGCGGTTGCCGATTTTTTTCAGCCGTAACGCGCGCTCGACCACAGACCGGTAATCAACCGCCATGGCGATCACATCCGGATATCCGAGGAAATCGGGCGCATGCAGCATGAAAATATGCAGGGTGTGACTCTCGATCCACTCGCCGCAGTAGAAGAGCCGGCGAAGAAGCCGAACCGCAGGGTCGATGCGGACTCCCAAAGCACGCTCGATCGCGTGCACCGCACTCATCTGGTAGGCGACGGGACAGATGCCACAAATTCGTGCGGTAATGTCGGCCGCTTCGGAGTAGTGGCGCCCTCGCAGAAACGCTTCGAACAATCGGGGGGGCTCGTAGATCTTCAGCTTTACATCGGCTACGCGCTCACCCACGATCTTTATATAAAGGGAGCCCTCGCCTTCGACGCGGGCCAGCGTGTCAACTCGAATTGTTCTTGCCCCGCGACCGGTCATTTGTGCTCACACTCCTCGCTGGCTTTGCGAAACTGCCACGACCAGGCGTTGAATCCTCGGAACGCCCGCATCATCTGATCGTCAGTCTGCCCCAGAATCCGGAGCTGGTTCGTGAGCGAGGCTGTATTGGGAGTTTCCATGGGACCGTAGCACCCGTAGCAACCACGATCGTAGCTCGGGCACAAAGCTCCGCAGCCTGCCTGGGTAACCGGCCCAAGACAGGTAATTCCACGGGCCACGGAAATGCACACATTTGCCTTGCGCTTGCAATCGATGCAAACGCTGTATGTGGGAATATTCGGCTTGCGGCCCGCCAGCGTAGCCGTGATCACCTCGATCAAGTGATATTTGTTGATGGGACAACCCCGCAATTCAAAATCGACCGGCACATGTTCCGCAACCGGGGTCGAGAGCTTCAACGTACTGATGAACTGGGGCGTCGCGTACACCACTCGGACAAATTCGTCGACGTCCTTCCAGTTGCGCAGGGCCTGAATGCCTCCGGCAGTGGCGCAAGCCCCGATGGTAATCAGCGTCTTGCACTGCCTCCGCACGTCCTGGATACGCTGGGCGTCCTGATGGGTGGTGACCGATCCCTCGACAAACCCGATGTCGTAGGGCCCTTTCAGCATAGTGCGTGTTGCTTCAGGAAAGTAGGCGACGTCCACCGCTGCCACCATTCCCAGAAGTTCGTCCTCTGCGTCGAGCAGGCTTAATTGACAACCATCGCACGAGGCGAACTTGAAGACTGCGATCCTCGGTCTCTTTTGTTGGTTAGAGCTCATACTTATCCATCTGCGGAGCGAGTTGTTCGTACGAAAACACCGGTCCGTCTTTGCAGATGAAGTGCGGGCCATACTGGCAATGGCCGCAGAATCCGACCGCGCACTTCATGTTTCTTTCCATGGAGAGATAGACCTGGTTGCGACTGAGGCCCTGTGCCTCCAGGTCGCGGACCACGAAGCGCATCATGATCTCCGGCCCGCAGAGCATGGCCAGGGAGCGAGACGGGCGCAGACGAGCGAACTTGAACAACGTTGTCACGACGCCCACATGGTTGCGCCAGCTCAATCCGCCGTAGTCCACAGTGACGAGCACTTGCGTATCGGGCTGCCGGGCCCAGGCAGCCAGTTCCTTGCGGTAGAGAAGATCGCGAGGACTGCGGGCGCCATAGAGCACCACTAGCCGCTCATAGTCCTGCCGATGGGACAAAACGTGATAAATGACGGGCCGCAGGGGGGCGAGTCCAATTCCGCCGGCCACGATGACGAGATCGAGGCCTCGGGCCGCGTCCACCGGCCAGCCTGTCCCGAAGGGGCCGCGCACGCCGATCCCGTCGCCTGCTTTTTGGCTCACGAGCGCATGGGTCGCCTTGCCGACGGAACGCACGGTGTAAACGAGATGGTCTTGTTTTCCGGGATCGCCGCTGATGGAGATGGGCAACTCCCCGACTCCGAAGACCCACAACATGCTGAACTGTCCTGGCTGAAACGACCTACCGCCGGCTCCGTTTTGGGGCCGGAGCGTAAGCGTGAAGGTATCGGGCGTTTCTTTCGCCACGTCGTGCACGCAGAAGGGCTGCGGAGTCATTGGATTGCCGGCTATAGAAATCGCTGTGCTCATCATCGCACCGCGTAAACGTCAACCAATTGAAAACGGGCCTCGTCCAGCCGGTGCTCAATAATCTGCACGAGGCGCCTTAATATTTCGTAGCCCAGATCGTGATTTTCCTCGCACTTGGCTCGCAGACACTTTCCGTCGAGAGCGATTGCACGAATGTTTTGGAGGGCATGGCCGTGGAACTTCCAGACATAGGGCGCCAAGAGCCACGACCAACCCAGAATCTCTCCTTCTCCAATCGTGGCGACAACGAGAGGCTTGCGTTGCGGCGCAAAGATTTCAACGGCCACTTTGCCCTCGCGAATCAGATAAAAAGTGTCGGCAGGGGTACCTTCTCGGAAGACGTAGGCACCCGCCTCAAAACGGACATTCGAGGCACAGCCGACGATCAGGTTCAGGTAAGCATGATCGAGGCCCGCGAAAAAAGGGCACTCCGCAATGATGCGCTCAAGGGTTTCCATTCTTCCCTCCTTCCCGAATGGCCCGGACCTCTTCGGTGAGGTCGATGCCCACCGGACACCACGTAATGCAACGACCGCAGCCAACACATCCCGAACTGCTGAACTGGTCGATCCACGAAGCTAGCTTGTGGGTCATCCACTGGCGATAGCGTGCTTTGGCGGAGGCTCGGATGCTACCTCCGTGGATGTAGGAAAAGCTTTGCGTGAAGCAGGAATCCCAGCGGCGCCAACGTTCAGCATGATCTCCGGTGATGTTAGAAACGTCTTCCACAGAGGTGCAAAAGCAGGTGGGGCACACCATTGTGCAGTTGGCACACGTCAGGCAGCGGCTGGCCACATTGTCCCAGCGTGGATGCTCAAAGTTCTCATAGAGAAGCTCTTTGATTGCCGTGGTGTCGATGCTGCGCACCTGCTGCCGCGCAGCCGCTTCCACGCACGCTTCGGCTTCATGCCGGTCTTCTCCGGTAGCTGGCACCGTTTCCAACTCGGTGAGCATCTCCGCACCGCGATCACTGCCTGTGGCTACGAGGAAGCGATGCCCTTTGGAACCAAGAAGCTCCGTGAGGACAAGGTCAAAACCAGCCGACACCCGCGGCCCCGTTCCCATCGAAGCGCAGAAACATGTTGCTGCCGACTGCGTGCATTGCACAGCAATGATGAACTTCGCGACACTGCCCTGCTCATAGATGTGATCGCGGAATTTGTCCTGGAGCAGGACGCGGTCTTGCACCGCAATGGCTGCTAGTTCGCACGCCCGAACTCCAAGAAATGCAAACGAAGGTTTAGGCTGCGGCGCGTTGTTCAGGATCCGGAACGTTTTCCCCTGACGCTCGGCCGAGCAGAGTCGCACCTCTGCCGGGTGGAGATATTTCTTCCAGCTTTGTGGTCCTACCGCGTAACCAAA
>JBARBI010000362.1:0-3864 GCA_049792875.1 Candidatus Sulfotelmatobacter sp. | reverse complement strand
TCTTTAAGGCCAACATCTCCAGGCGCCCGGAACCAGCCTCCTAGTTTCCGCTGATTTCGTCTTTTGCTAGGCTTCATACGAAACTCCCCTCTCAAACTTTTTGCGCAATCTACGATTCATTGACCTTTTCCAACACCGCTGCTTGATCTCGCAAACATCGATGTAGAGCTTCCCAGGCTCGTGGGCCGAAGGAGAACCGTTACTGGGGGAACCCGTTTGGCGTCGAACACCGAAAAGGCATTTGAGGTTCGTGGCTGTATAGAGCCAATCAAGGCCACATAAATCCTGGAATCTTCTCTCCGGGTCTTGTGAATGCACTGAGGGTGTTCGAGTGTGTCCGGCCGTCCAGCCCCTCGAAGACATTCCACGACGCAGTCTTTTGAAGAAATTTTATTCATAGTATTTTTTATATTGTGAGCGATGGCTGCAAGCCGTGCTTCTCCACTCGAACCAACAGTTTTGAATAGAAGCGGTCGACATGCCGATAGAAACCAGGGTTACCCTCTTTAAGCCAGATGCCCTGGCAATAGTGGCGAACAAACTCAATCCCAAGCTTTAGCATTGCAGGCACAGCAATTTGATCGGTAATCACCGGGATCACATCAAGCTCAAAGTCCCGATATGCCACGGAAGATGCCTTGAGAAGAGAACTCACAACGCCCAGGGCTTCAGACTCTGGGAGTGTCGGATGGAGGAGCAAATCGCAACGGTTTTCGAGATAGCTGAAATTCAAGCCCAGAGGACCGCGATAAGCGATGGCCGCTCCCACCGGCTCTTCCTTGTTCCCTTTGTACGCCAGCCATACGTGGCGGGTGCGCCGAAGGCCCACGCGGCGATAGAGTTCGTCCACAGCTTTGAATTCAACATCCCCTGCCAGTTCCTCTGCGGCGACGTAGATGCGCCCCCGCGCCGCTGATGCAACCGCACAAAGGGCTGCCTTATGCGATGAATTGTAGGCTACCGTGCGAATGGCTCCTCCGGATGTCAAAGACATCCTCCTGGGGAGGGAGAAATAGGCATGGCGCTGAACAGAGGAATAAGATTCGCCAATGGTCTGGACCATGGAGCCAAATACTCGTGTGGGAAAACGATTTTCCGGACGAAACCAATTCTGATGGGATTCATCAACCCCTTTCAGAATACTGGCGGCCGATCCGGCCAACATGACGGCGCGCGAAGCGTAGGGATTGCCTTCTGAAACGAGGTGTTGCGGCGTCCATCCCTGGTGCGTTGTGCGCCAAACAGCAAGCGATGCCCGTCCTCGCTCTTCGTCGCCGGCGGTCAAGACATATAAGAGGGATTCCCCACCACGGAACATTCGTCGCCAGTTCTCTCGGACCTGTTCGATGTGCGGAGTGAGACGAGCAGCCTTATCCGGATAGAGAAAGCCGGTCCGTTCGTATAGGGCAAACAGCTCGCCAACGGAGATCGCATTCACTTGCACACCATAAGTCGTATACAGTTCCGACAGGCGCGGCAGACTGTCTATTATTTCTTGATCTTGTGTGCCAGCGAGCATTTTGCCTCCGCGACATTCTTCGTAACACTAGGCGAATTAAGCACTTCTGATTATCGCCATCCGCCTACCGACTTGACACCGCCGTCCGAGCCGCCACCATGCGCGGAGCCCCAATTTCGCTCCTATTCCCAGGGATCGTGTTTCACTTCGGGAATAGCCGCATTGCCGCGTTTTCCAGTTATATCGGTACCCTCTGTGCCCCAAAATGGGCCATCAGTACTGTTTTACGGCGCGCCCGACGAAGGAATATTAACTTCTTGGCCACAACTTTAGAGTCGCTCTCGGCATCGCAGTCGAGCGGCGGCTTGAAAAAGAGGTTTATTTAGTGATCTATACCTATTGTAATCACCTGAGCGGTAAGGTCTTATGACGAGAGGGAAAGAGAGGGCCCCTTCTTGCCTGGCCGCACTGGAGTAAACGCGCTCCGCACAGGTATACCTGAACGCACATGACTGCCGCCCTATTCACTTATTGACTAAGCCGCCTTCTGAAGTTAGTCCAACCGCGTCCGATTGCTGGTAGGCTCTTGCGTAAGGATAAGAAGTTGCTTGAGCATGATTAACGATGGATCAAGGCTGCGGTTTATTAGTATGAGCATTCGTCCTTTATTCGTGCCGATATGAGCCACGCGCGTAACTACATCATGGACGACCCTCGGGAAGGGCAGCGCCTGCTTGACAAAGTAGACGCCCCTTCCTGGATATCGAAGTACCTGGAACCGCACTTGCAGGACGCTAAAGCGATCCTTTCGGTCGGTTGCGGGCCCGGTGTCTTCCTAAGAGAATTGGCTGAAATCCATCCTGGCGCCGAGTTTGTTGGGGTGGATCTTAGCTCGGAGCGGATCCACGACGCGGAGTCGCGGCTTCGCGGCGTTCCCAATGCTCGCGTCCAATTGGGAGACGCTCAAGCGCTACCGTTTGAATCGGGTAGCTTCGATTTCATTTTTTGCAGATTTCTGATGGAGTATTTGCCTGATAAGCCAAAAGCGCTGCAGGAGATGGTGCGAATCTGCCGCAGCGGTGGAAAAATATTGCTGCAAGATTTGGACGGACAACTGTTGTGGCACTCCCCCGAGGACCCGGAGTTACAACAAACAATCGAGCAAGTCGTGAGTCGATTGGCAAGCACTGGTTTTGACCCGTTCGTGGGGCGGAAGTTGTTTAACCTGTGTTTTCAAGCGGGACTCGTCGACATCCAGGTTCAGATCGATCCGTATCACCTCTATGCAGGGAGCATCGAGGAGGAGCTACTTGATCTATGGCGGACGAAGCTCGAAATTGCCAAACCTCAACTGAAGAAAGTCCTGGGAAGCGATGAGGCTGCTGACAAGTATACTGAGCGATTTCTTGCCTACCTGCGAAGACCGGACACTCTGACGTACTCTTGTTTGTTTAGTGTTTTAGGCACCGCACCCCTGAACAAGATTTAGTCTAACAGGCCAAGCATTTCGGAATCTTCTGAACCAGCGCGCCCGATTTTATCCGCGAGAAGTCTTTCAAGGACCGCGACGTACACCACCAGTTCCCAAGGCTTGAATTTGTTTGTACGAATCGATTTTCCGGCATTGTGTTCGGTAAGGCACTTTTTGAGATCGCTGGTCGAACCGATGTAGGTCTGGTTGGGATGGCTTTTGCTCTGGAGGATATATACATAGAACATGAAAGCGCTCCTTCGCTTGCCGATCTGGAATTGGTGGATACTAACACGGGTTGGGAGACAACTGTGGAATGTTGCTGTCACAGTTCGTGCTTCGGCGGGCATCTGCCCTCGCGCAAAACCAGGACTTATCAAGCAAGCCTCTAGCAAATGGTTAGAAAGGCAGACAAGTCTGCCGTAGCGCCGGTTTTGCGCGAAGGCAGATGGAGGCGGGGGAGTTGGAATGTGCGGGCTTATTGAAAACGCGTAACTTATTGAGAACTTTCAGTCGCTAGAAACGCTAAAATTGCCAAAATGGGCGAATGTGTGTACGTGGGGCTTATAATCTGGTTCTCACGGCGTGAGGTGACATATGCCGCTAGCTAGAAGTTATCTCATAAACACATTTAAGTCCTTCCGAGCTTGCGAGTTATGCAAACAAGAGTAAATCAGGAGCATGGACCTAACTGCGGCGCAGTGGGAGAAACTCAAACCACTGCTTGCTCCGAAACGACGTTCCGACGGTCGGGGTCGGCCTTGGCGCGATACGCAAGCCGTGCTGAACGGCGTTCTTTGGGTTTTGCGCACCGGCGCTCCTTGGCACGATCTGCCCGACCGCTATCCGCCTTACCAAACCTGCCACCGTCGCTTTCAGCAGTGGCAACGCGATGGCACGCTGACCCAACTCTTGCACGCGCTTGCCGAAGACC
>JBARBI010000361.1:0-2175 GCA_049792875.1 Candidatus Sulfotelmatobacter sp. | reverse complement strand
ATCGTTGCCAGCGACGATGAGCAGGGTAGGGTTCTGAAGGCGCTCGTGGATGGCAGCGGCGTGGCTCGTACGGTGCATTCATTTGCCACTTATCCCGTGGCTGTGTCCGATCTTGTTATGGACGGTGTGCGGACCGCTAATCCAGTTGTCATTCTTGTCGATATTCCTGCGGACAATCCGCCGTTGGCGCTGCGTGCCATCGAACTGCTGCATCAGGAGATGGGCGACGCCACCATTTTTGCAATCGGCAGAATGATGGAGCCTCCGGTCATCAGCAACGCCATGCGCGCCGGAGCCCGCGAATTCATCGAACGCCCGACGACTGCAGACGACCTTTTGGAAGCTTTCGGTCGCCTCACCAACCGCCACCAACGCGTTGCAAAGAAAAGAATCCCACGCGGCAGCGTATCCTCCCTTTCTATTGACGAGCCAAGAAGAATTTCCATCCGTTACAAAGTCCCCAGCAGCGCATCTTCCCTCGTCAATGCCATCCCGGGCGAACCACCGAAGCGACCGGCAGGACGAAAAGACTTCGGACCCTTGATCGGTCTAACCTTGATGGTTCTCGCGTGGTTGGTTTGGGTCCCGCCCTTGTTCGTCCTAGTCTTAGCGACCTCGCTCGTGGTGTTCGTTCTCTACCGCCTTATCTGTGCAGTCGACTCTGGTTTGGAGTCCAGAAAATGACAGCGGCCATAGCACCGCGAACCGTTGTTGAGTACCATTTTTGGTCTTGCTGGGCGGCCGCGATCGTACCGAACGGCGAGGCCTTTTTGGATCGGCAGGTATGACGCTATTTGCTTATCGCGCCAGGAGCTCCTGGCCCAAGAATATCCGCCCCACAGGGCGCAGGGGGGAGGCGGATATTACATGGTTAACCGACCGTATTGCGGTTGGGGGTGGGATTTGGAACTCGGACAATATGGCGAAGGTGGCGAATATGGGCATTACACACATCATCGACATGCAGATCGAGTTTGATGACACGCCTCTGGGGTTGGCACACGGCATTGAGGTTCTGTGGAACCCGATGGATGACGATTTTGAGCCGCCGTCGGAGCTCCTCCGTCGTGGCGTGGAGTTCGCGCATGCAGCACTGGAAGACGCGGAGGCGAAGCTGTTTATTCACTCCGCTACAGGCGCACACCGGGCGCCGACGATGGCGCTAGCGGTTCTTGGTTCGATGGGATGGAACCTAGAGGACGCGATGCAGTTGATTGAGGGGCGGCGTCCGGAGGCGGATTTTGCCGGGGCTCATGTGCGGAGCGTGGGGATATTTCTTGGGGAGGACGTGGATGACGCGGAAATTGTCGTCGAGTACCACTTTCGATGCTTCTGTGGCGCCACCATCGCAGCGACCGAGAATGAGGTAACCTGTGCCACTTGTGGCAAAGAGCTCGCGATTCGCCGGTTTAAGAGACAACATTGGAAGATAGCTCCGCCCCAAAGACCTTACCGTAAACTGCAGGTCGAGGACCTTGGAGTCCTGATGAATCGCATTCTGTCTTTTCTATTATTATTGGGGTTGTGTTTGCTCTTCGTGTTCCTACTTAGGACAGTTCCTGTTAGGACTTGGTGAATAGCTAAGGTTCGCCACGCTGGGGCTGGAGGAGAGAACATGGCATCGGAAATCTCGGTCGAGCGACGATTCCGTTTTCACTGCTCTTGTGGTGCAACGGTAGTAACGGGCGAGAGGACCGTAACCTGCACAGCCTGTGGCATCACTCTCGGGGTTCGCCGGGTTAGGAGGCACCGACAACACAAGCGAGACTCGATTGCTTATTACGGCAGTACCAGTACCCACACTCTTCCCCGACCTGCGTCTTCTGCAATTCCAAGCACGCCGAGTAGTCCTAGCTGGACCATCCCGGTTCGCCGAGTTGAGAAACGCCGACGAGACTCGAACACCGAGGCTGCGATCCCAAGCCCCGGGATCACGTCAAGGCTCAGCGCGTGGTTGAAAAGCGAACTGGCCGACTGGGGTAAGGTCCTCAAGGTTAGTCGGGTTGAGAAAAACGAACAACCCACGACCACAGTGCCACACGTGGAAGCTCAAGGTGCACTGCGCGATATCCCCAAAGAACCGCGTGAGCTACCTGCAATCAACGATTCGCCAAGACGACCCCTTTTTGAAGGAGTGCATGTAAAGGTTGGACCGACTCGTTCAGACTGCAGGCC
>JBARBI010000360.1:0-8601 GCA_049792875.1 Candidatus Sulfotelmatobacter sp. | reverse complement strand
TCAGCGGCATGATCACTGGCCAGCAAATGTCGCAGCTCTCCACCAACGGCCGCAGCATGTACTCGTTGATCTCCCTGACCCCGGGAGCTTCCAGCGGCCAGGCCGATTTTCAGATTCCAACGCCGGTAGGCGGCGACGCCAATGTGAGCTTTAACGGCCTTCGCGAGAGCCACAACCTCTATCTTCTGGACGGTAGCGAGAGCAGTGACCGTGGCGGCGCCGGCGGCTCTGACGTAATGCCCTCCATGGACTCCCTGGCGGAGTTCCGCACCATGACCTCGAACTACAGCGCTGAATTCGGTCTATCTTCGGCCGCGACCTTTTCGGCAGTCATCAAGTCCGGAACCAGACAGTTCCATGCCTCAGCTTGGGAGTTCCTGCGTAACAACGCACTGGACGCCCGCAACTATTTCAACCGCGCGCCGGCTCCGGTTGCTGAGTTGCGGTTCAACACCTACGGCTTCAACGCGGGCGGTCCGGTGGACTTCTGGAGGAAGGAGCACAAGACGTTCTTCTTCTACAACATGGAGTGGCGCAGCCTGATTCAAGGCCAGACGCTCAACCAGTTGGTTCCGTTGGCGAGTATGTATCCCGATGCGGGCGGTGCTGGGTCCGGTGCGGTCTTCCCCGTCGCGATTACAGTTCCTTCCGCCGCGGCAGTGGCTCCTTCGGTACTTTTCCAAAACTGCACCGGCGGAGCGCCGGCCGGAGTCGTGCAGGGGCAGCCCTTCCCCAACAACACCATCCCGGATTGCATGATTAGTCCCAGCGCCACAGCCCTGGTCAACGCCGGAATCTTCCCCGCGCCCACCGGGCCTCCTGGGCCAACGGATCCCCTCACCGCCGCTCACTTCATCGGCGGGAATAACGTTCCCACTCACGTCCGGGAAGAGATTGTCCGCATCGATCACAACTTCAGCAGCAAGTTCTCGGTGTACGGACACTTCGTGGCCGAGCAGATCGCGCAGAACTTCGGGACCGCGATGTGGAGCGGCGACAATCTGCCCACCGCCAGCAACACGTTCGGCAACCCCTCCTACAGCGCCGTGGTCCACACGACTTACGTCATCAGCCCGACCTTGCTCAACGAGGTTGCATTCAACTACAACGGCAACCGCATCGCTATCTTGCCGACCGGCATTGTCGCCCAGCCGAGCGGGTTTTCCTCGCAGAGAATCTTCAGCGGCCCCAACAACGACAACCGTATCCCGGAAATCCACCTGAGCGGTACCACAACCTCGGACTACACCACCGCCAGTTGGCCGTGGAATAACAAGGCGGACGACTACCAGATTCGCGACGATGTCTCCTGGACCAAGGGAGCCCACCAGTTCAGGATGGGCGGCAGTTGGGCGCTTTACAAGAAGGTACAGGACCTGTTCGGCAATACCCAGGGGTCCTTCAACTTTGACGGTAGCATCACGGGCAGCAATGACTTCGCGGATTTCCTGCTGGGCGATGCCAAGTCCTACGGTGAACTCGGGGTGCAGGACAGCGGGTATTGGAACAACGTATCTTGGGCTGCCTACATCCAGGACAACTGGCGCGCCACCAAGCGACTCACGCTGAACCTCGGGCTTCGCTGGGATGGCGTTCCCCACACCTACGAAGCGAATGACCGGATGGGGAACTTCTATCCGAACCTGTACCAACAAGCCCTTGCGCCTACCTTCGTGCCGGGTTCGAACGGCAATTCCCTTTGCGCCGGGAATAACAATCCGGCCGCATCAGGCTGCACCGCGGCCAGCGCCGGCTTGGGCCCGAGTCCCAATCCCATCCTGGCCAATACCCTTTTCTACCTCAACGGTATCGGCGTCCCGGGCACGACCCCGGGGGTTCCCAAGGGTCTGGTGCAAAATCACTGGGCAGCGTTCGGTCCGCGCATCGGATTTGCCTATGACCTGTTTGGCAACGGCAAAACGGTTCTCCGCGGTGGGTTCGGCACCATGTACGAGCGCATCCAGGGCAACGACATGTATAACGCCGGCCCCAACCCTCCGTTCAGCACACAGGTCAACTTCAACAACGTGACCCTCGTGAATCCGTCGACTGGCCTTGCCAGTGGCAACACCTTGGTTGCCCCGATCACGGTGGCCAGCATCACCGGGCTCAGTTACACGCAGAACAAACTCCCGGTCAGTAACCAGTACAGCATTGGCGTGCAGCACGCGCTGACCCCAAAGACCGTATTGAATGTCACTTACGTCGGAAACCAGAACCGGCATCAGAATGACTACCGGGAGATGAATGCCCCGAATCAGAGCGCGTTAGCCCCTCTCTTTGTAAGCAACGGGACTGGCTACAATCTCTCCACGCAGTATCTCGGGTTTAACTCGATTAAACTGTCGGAAGATGTGCAGAACTCCCATTACAACGGGCTTCAGGCCTCGGTGCGTAGCCAGATCAAAGATCTGACACTCGATGCGGGTTATACCCTTTCCAAAGCGGTTGATCCCGCCACCAGCGGAAACGGCGTGAGCGATCTGAATAACGTCTCCAACCCTTACAGCTACACCTACGATAACGGGCCGTCCGGGTTGGACCGCACCAACATCTTTTACTTCAACTGGGTCTACGACATTCCGCTGTTGAAGAACAGCTCGAGCAAGCTGATGAAATCAACGCTCGGCGGATGGCAAGTGTCGGGTGTCGTGGCCATGGTGTCGGGTGCTCCACTCAATATTACTGAGGGCGGCATTCCGAACTGCATGGTACCTGGCGCGGTCGAGTGCGTTCAGGGCACTGCGAACATCAGCTCGATCATTCCGAACGCGAACAACCGGCCGATGGTAACGGGTAGTGTGGGTACACCTCACACCGTTAATAGCTGGCTCGCCAACGGGAAGGTTACGGCGATCGACCCAACTACGAACAAAGCCTATGTCGTGAGCAAGGGAGCCTTTTCTCCGACGCCAGCCGGAGTTTGGGGAAATACCCCCTTCAACTCAGTGCGCGGTCCGGGTCGCGATAACTGGAACCTTGCGCTGTTCAAAACGTTTGCCTTCAACGAGCGCGGCAGCAGGCTGGAGTTCCGGACGGAGTTCTTCAACATCTGGAACCACACGCAGTTTAACAATGTCAGCAGTGGCTACCAGAACGGCGACTTCGGGCAGGTCACGTCAACTCATGACCCGCGCGTGATCCAGTTCGGCTTGAAGCTGTACTACTAGTTCACAATGGCAAGAACCCCGGCCCCGCTCGCGGTAAACATCCTGTGAGCGGGGCTTCTGTTTTTAGGGCCGTCACGGCGTAGCCGACCAGTTCTGTGCCTCAGCCGGGCAAGCCAGGAGTCCACCACCCCAAGGAATGCGCCCACTTACTTTCTAGATCAAGCCTTGGCTTGATCCACCCGTGGTCTGTAACCCTGCTGACGGGCATGAATAATTGGAAATCTGAACTCGTCCTCATGGCTTTGCTCGCGGCGTTTCTCCCGGTCGCGGCGGCGGCTCAGGCGCCGACTCCGGCCGACGCGATCGCTCTCGAACAACAAGGGAAGCTGCCGGAGGCTGCCCGTGCCTGGAAAGCCGTGACCGAACACAACCCAAATGATGCTGCCGCCTTCGCCAGTCTGGGTGTGGTTCTCGCCAAGCAACAGAAATATCCAGAGGCCACGGCGGCGTATCGAAGAGCGCTCAAGCTCAACCCTAAGCTCCCGGGGATACACCTCAACCTTGGGCTGGCGGAATTCAAGCAAGGAGCGTTCCCGGCGGCGGCGGCCTCGCTTCGCACCGCGCTCGCAGCTGACCCTTCCAACCCGCAGGCTCAGGCGCTCCTGGGGCTGAGTTACTACGGTGAACAGAAATTTGATCTGGCCGCGCAATACCTCGCGCCCGTCGCCAAGGCCGATCCGGGCAACGCCGAGCTTCACCAGGTGCTGGCCCAGAGCTGCCTGTGGGCGAGGAAGTTCGACTGTGCGCAGGAGGAGTTCCGTCGCATCCTGGAGCAGAATCCCGATTCAGCCCCGGCCCATGTCCTCTTTGGCGAAGCGCTCGATGGTCTGGGCAGAACCCCAGAAGCCATCGCCGAGTTCCAGGCCGCAGCGAAGATTGCTCCCAACGAGCCCAATGTCCATTTCGGCCTGGGCTATCTCTACTGGAAGTCTCAACAGTATGACGAGGCCCGGAAGGAGTTCGAGAGTGAATTGGCTCTCGACCCGAAGCACGCCCAGGCCTTGGCATACCTCGGCGACATCGAATGGAAGAGCAACCATCCCGACGAAGCGCTTGCCCTGTTTCAACGGTCGACCAACATCCAGAAAAACTTGCGTATCGTCTACGTCGATCTCGGGGCTATCTACATGCAGCAAAAAAAGTACAAAGATGCCCAGGCCGCCCTTCTCCGCGCCGTGGCACTCGATCCCACCCTGCCCGATGCCCATTACCAGCTAGGCCGGCTCCATCAGGCGCTCGGGAACACAGCCGATGCGGAGAAGGAACTTCACGAGGCGCAGGACTTGCACCAGAAGGCAGAGGACAGCCTGGTGGGGAAGACGTCCTCTTCTCCCCCTGCCTTGAATCCATCGGAGGTCAGATAACGTGACTGTAAAGGCGAAAGGGAAGTCGATAAACAGTGCAGGGGACCTGTACGCGCCCAAGCCGGAGCATCAATTCTCGTTCGGATTGTGGACGCTGGGCAATCGCGGCCGCGATCCGTTCGGCGATGCCGTGCGCCGCACCATGCCTCCCACCGAGATCGCGTCCGTACTGGGCGAGATCGGGGCTTGGGGCGTCAACCTGCACGACAACGACCTGGTTCCGATTGATGCCTCGGCGGCGGAACGCGACCGCATCGTGCGAGACTTCCGCAAAGCCTGTCAGCAGAGCGGGATCGTCGTCCCCATGGCGACCGTATCCTTGTTTTTCCATCCCGTATTTCGCGACGGTGCCTTTACCGCCAACGATCCGGAAGTGCGCGCTTACGCTCTACAGAAAACCATGCGCGCCATGGACCTCGGCGCGGAATTGGGCGCGAAAATCTTCGTCTTATGGGGCGGGCGCGAGGGCGTTGAAACCGATGCTTGCCGCCGCGCCGATGAGGCGGTCAAACGCCTGCGCGAAGCCGTCAACTACCTGTGCGAGTACAGCATAGCTCAGAGTTATGGCTACAGGTTCGCCCTGGAAGCCAAGCCCAATGAACCCCGGGGCGACATTTATATGGCGACCACGGGACACTACCTGGGATTCATACCCACGCTCGATCATCCGGAAATCGTAGGGGTCAATCCGGAAGTCGCCCACGAACAGATGGCCGGGCTCAACTTCATGCACGGAGTCGCGCAAGCCTGGGAAGCCGGCAAGCTATTCCATATCGACTTGAACGATCAGGCTCCAGGGCGCTACGACCAGGATCTGCGCTTCGGCTCGTCCAATCCCAAATCCGCATTCTGGCTGGTGAAATTCCTGGAAGACGTCGGCTACGACGGGCCGCGCCATTTCGACGCCCACGCTTATCGCACGGAAGACTACGACGGCGTCAAAGATTTTGCCCGCGGCTGCATGCGAACCTACTTGATTCTTAAAGATAAGGCATCCCGCTGGAACGCCGACGACGAAATACAAGCGATCCTCAAGGAGATTTCCGCGGAAGTCTCCGGAACTCCGAAGGCTGGCCGTTACTCCGCAAAGGGATCGGCGGCTCTGTTGTCCCACGTTTTCGACAAGGACGCGATCATGGAGAAGCGCTTGCCGTACGAAATGCTCGATCAGCTGACGATCGACATTCTGCTCGGCGTCCGCTAAACGTTGTCCTATGGGAAGGTGAGGAGACGCGCAGTCTGGGTGATGCTGCGCAACTGAGATCGACGTGGGAGACCTGCGATCACGGTGGGGAAATCGCAGTTAAACGTGGAAGAGCGGCGCTGTAGCGCCGCGATTAGAAACTGACGGAGACAGGGATTTAGCCCCGGTGGTCCGTAAAGCCCGTGACGGACCCTACGCCCGGCCCTTCTTCGCCGCCACCGCGGCCTCTTTCCCTGCGACCTCCCAGGGGCGCTTCGGACGATCGACCGCCGCTTTGTCGCGGTTCTCGATCCGGTCGTAATGGTAGGACTCGCTCACCGTCCCCAGAGACTCGTTGTACAAGCTGGGCAGCCCAAGCGCTACCTTCAGCTCCTCCGCGAACGACTGCAGCGCCTTCAAGTGATCCGCGGTCGCCGGGACTTCGGTCTTGGACGTCTTCAGAAACTGTTGGTACCCACGGTTGACCAGCTTCGAAATCTCGCTGCCAATCAGGTAGCCGGGATACGCGAAAATCTTTACCCCATCCTCGGGTGTCTTCTGGATTGCGGCCGATACGTTGTATTTCCGCAAGAAGACGCGAGCGGTCGTGCCGGGCGCTTCGGTTACGTCGAACCCGTGATCGCGCAGCCAGGCTAGCGCTTCCTCGTAGGTTCGTGCTTCAGTTGCTTTAGGCATTGCTTTGTGATTCAACCTTTCCTTGCCGGCCTGTGCTCGTCTATTAGATGCATACTATAAGGATCGAGCGTAACTTTACAGGAGCTGCATCGCCGGGCGAAACTGATTCATCTAACAAAGTACTACATACCGCGTTTCAGAACACATAGCACATTACGTTGGTCACGGCGTTGCAGTTCCGTATGACATACCGATCCACAAAACTCGCGGAAATCTCGACCCCGGCGCCACCCGACGGACCACGGGAAGCGGCGCCAGGACTGGGCGAAACGCTGGGCCACAGCCTGATCGAGCGAATCGGCAACACGCCGCTGCTGCGCCTCGACGCTGTCACTACCGATCTGCCCGGCGTAGCACTTTTGGGTAAGGCTGAATGGTATAACCCCGGCGGATCCGTCAAGGACCGCGCCGCCGCCAACATCGTCGCCGAAGCCCGCCGCCGCGGTCAATTGAGCTCCGGCCAGATTCTCCTCGATTCCACCAGCGGTAACACTGGTATCGCTTACGCCATGCTGGGCGCGGCGGAGGGATTCCCCGTCACCCTCTGCATGCCGGAAAATGTTTCGCGCGAGCGGAAGCAGATCCTGCAGGGCTACGGCGCCAACATCCTTTATACCGATCCCGCCGACGGTTCCGACGGCGCCATCCGCCTGGCCCGCGAGCTGGCCAGCAAGCATCCCGATCAATATTTCTACGCCGACCAGTATTCCAACGACGCCAACTGGAAAGCGCACTATCACGGGACAGCCAACGAGATCTGGCTGCAGACCCAGGGCCGCATCACGCATTTTGTCTCCATGCTGGGAACCAGCGGTACGTTTGTGGGCACAACTCGTCGTCTCAAAGAACTGAACCCCGCCGTCAAGTGCATCTCGCTGCAGCCCGACTCCTCATTCCACGGAATTGAAGGCGCTAAGCACATGGCGAGCGCGATTGTTCCGAAGATTTACGATCCGCAACTCGCCGATCAGAATCTCGAAATTGCTACCGAAGACGCCTACGCCATGGCGCGGAGACTCTCGCGCACCGCCGGACTGCTGGTAGGCATTTCCTCCGCTGCTGCCGTGGTCGGGTGTTTGAAAATCGCCCGCGAATTGCCGCTAAAGAGATCACAAGAAGCAGTGGTCGTGACCATCCTCTGTGACTCCGGCGACAAGTACCTGAGCGAGCGTTTCTGGACCGAAGGCTGAATCGCTGCTCCGTATTCTCTCGATTCTTGATCAGAAGATTTGGAAACATGGAGAGTGCGGGGAGTTTGACTCTGGTTTTTATCACGCCCCAACTCTGCAAATGCTGAAACTAACCCGCCACGATTACGACTCCATTCGCCAACATGGCGAGAAAACCTACCCCTTCGAGTGCTGCGGCATCCTTCTCGGTCGCGTCGAGGACGACGGCACTCGCGTCGTCACCTCGACTGCTCGTGCCGGCAACACCCGCACCGATTCCGCCCACAACCGCTACAACATCGATCCCAAGGAACTCGTCCGAATTCAGCGCGAAGGCCGCGAGCGCGGCGAAGACATCGTCGGCTTCTACCACTCCCACCCCGACCATCCCGCCCGCTGGTCCTCCACCGACCTCGCCGAAGCTCACTGGTTCGGATGTTCCTACGTCATCACCAGCGTCGAAGAGGGAAAAGCTGTGGTGACGAACTCGTTCGAGCTCACTGGCTCGGATGAGACCGACAAGCGGCTGGTCGATGAACCGGTCGAGGTTGCCTGAAGCGCGAAGCGATTTATGTAGGGACAGCCGCCCTCGGCTGTCCGCCGAGTGCAGCTCGGCCGATGGCATGCGAAAACTGAACTTGGTGGTCGAGCCGCGTTCCCAAAGCTGCGAACTCCAGCCGCCTAACTAACGGCGTAATGTGAAAGCCCGGCAGGGAACTGCCGGGAAAGCAAGTCCAGTAAACTCGAGTCCCCCCCCAGGGACGGGACTCGATTCCGACGATGCCTGGCAAGTGCTCTTCCGCACCATAGCAACCTGTCGAGCTACGCTCGACGGACAGCCGAGGGCGGCTGTCCCACATAACCTGTTGCTTGCAATTCCTTGCCTGGCGCAGGAAGTGCGGGATTTTCACAAAACAGAAACAGATTGCTCTTGGGATTGCACATCGATTCGGATCGATGCAGCGGGCGAAACTCCGCGTCTGGCTTGGGTTTTGCGAGAAGTGCTGTGCGGGGGTGCA
>JBARBI010000359.1:0-29147 GCA_049792875.1 Candidatus Sulfotelmatobacter sp. | reverse complement strand
GATCCGCACACCAAGAGCATTCTGCTCTACATGGAGTCGGTGGGAGACGCGCGTTCGTTTCTTTCGGCGGCCCGCGAAATCGGACTGAGCAAACCGATCATAGTGATCAAAGCGGGGCGCTCGGAGGCCGCGTCACGGGCAGCGGCGTCGCATACGGGAGCGTTGACGGGAAGTGACGAAGTGCTGGATGCGGCATTTCGCCGGTGCGGCGTGCTACGCGTGCAGAATCTCGCGGACCTCTTCTATATGGCGGAGGTGCTGAGTAAGCAGCCGCGACCGCGTGGTCCAAGCCTCACCATCGTTACGAACGCCGGCGGTCCCGGAGTACTGGCGACTGACTCTCTTATGTCGACGGGAGGAGAGCTCACTGTTCTCTCCACAGAATCTGTGCGCGAGTTGGATACTTTCCTGTCGGCGCATTGGAGCCATAGCAATCCGGTGGACGTGCTGGCGGACGCGGATGCAGAGCGCTTCGTGAGAGCGGTCGAGGTGGCATCGAAAGATCCCGACAGCGATGGGCTGCTTGCCATCATCGCGCCGCAGGGCCTGGCCAATCCCACGCAGGTGGCGGAGCGGATGAAGCTGCTCGCTCATTCCACGGGTAAACCGGTGCTGGCCAGCTGGATGGGTGGCGACGACGTGGCCGAGGGGACTGCGATCCTGAACACAGCGGGCATCCCAACGTTCTCTTATCCCGACACCGCGGCGCGCGCCTTCACCTACATGTGGCGGTACACCTACAACCTGCGCGGGCTGTATGAAACGCCTGCGCTGGTGGAAGGATCGGAAGCGGCGGCGGGGGCGCGCACCAAGGTCAGCGAGTTCGTGGACCAGGTACGGGCCAGCGGCCGGACGTTGCTCAACGAATTCGAGGCGAAACAGCTTCTCGCCCACTACGGAATTCCGGTGGTGGATACCCGCGTCGCAGAAGACGAGGAGCAGGCGGTCGCGTGCGCGTCGGAGATCGGATATCCAGTGGTGTTGAAGCTTTTGTCCAATACCATCGCGCACAAAACGGATGTCGATGGCGTTCGCCTCAGACTGCAGAGCGCGGAACAGGTTCGGGATGCCTACCGCACGATTCAGAGCTCGGTCACAGAGAAAGCTGGCGCGGAACATTTTGCCGGAGTAACGGTTCAGCCGATGGTGAAGCGCGATGGATACGAGTTGATTGTGGGCAGTACCATCGACGCGCAGTTTGGACCTGTGATTCTGTTTGGCTCCGGTGGAGTCATGGTTGAGGTTTACCGCGACCGCGCCCTGGCTCTACCCCCGCTGAACACAACCCTGACCCAGCGCTTGATGGAACAGACAAAAATCTATTCTGCCCTGCTCGGAGTGCGTGGACGCAGACCCGTGAACCTGGCCGCTCTCGAAGCCTTGCTGGTGCGGTTCAGCCAGTTGGTGATGGAACAACCGTGGATCAAGGAGATCGACATCAATCCGCTGCTGGCCACGCCGGAGCAGTTGCTGGCGCTCGATGCGCGCGTGGTGGTGCACGATTCCGCCATGCGGCTTGCGCAGTTACCCCGCGCCACCATCCGACCCTACCCGCTGCAATATGTATGGAATTGGAAATTGAAAGATGGCACACCGGTGGCGATCCGACCGATCCGTCCGGAAGATGAGCCGCTCATCGCGCAATTCCATACCACGCTTTCCGAGCGCAGCGTGTACCTGCGGTATTTCTGTTCCTTGAGCTTGAGTACGCGAGTCGAACATGAGCGACTGGTGCGCATTTGTTTCGGCAGCTACGATCGCGGATTCGCGCTGGTGGCCGACCGTCTGAATCCCGAGACCGGGCAGCACGAAATATTAGGAGTGGGACGCTTCAGCGCGATCAATCGCACCGAGGCGGAGGCGGCCGTGCTGGTGTCCGATCGATGGCACGGGCGCGGCTTGGGAACAGAACTGCTCGCCAGCGTGGCCCGGGTGGCCCGCGAAGAAAAATTCAAGAGGCTCTCCGGGGAAATCTTGCGGGACAATCTTGCGACGCAGGCGATCTTCAAGAAGGTGGGGTTCCGGCTGCGCTCGATGGAGGATCCATCGTCGGTGTCAGCGCTGCTGGAACTCTAGGGTCGTGTCCGACAAATTCCCGACTGATTGTCATCTTGAGCGAAGCGAAAGACCTATGCACTCGCGCGCTCAACTGCAGAGGTCCTTCGCTTCGCTCAGGATGACAGAGCGGATTTATGTCACGGACTCTTGTGGGGCACTTGGAAAACATCGCACAAGTGCGCGGTCGCCGGTCTCCGTGAACTCTGCGCTCCTCAGCGACCTCTGCCGTCAAAGGCTTTCCCCAGCCGGTTTGTTCTCAGACAACCGCCGCGGGCTTGTTAATTTCGAGCTGAGGCTCGAACTTCAAGTTGGTCCCGAGGGCCCGCGACACCAGGCACAATTTTTCGGCGCGTTTGAGCAAATCCAGAGCCCGATCCCGTTCCTCAATAGAGGCGATTTTGAGGTTCGGGCGAACCACGATCTGCGTGAAACTGTAGCCCGAATCGACCTTGCGGACCGTGCCACTGGCTTCTACCTGAAGGTCGGTAAAGTCGAATTGAGCATTGCCCGCGATCGCCCGCAAAGTTGTGGTGTAGCAACCTGCAACGGCAGCGAGCAGAAGCTCCTCAGGCGTCCAGCGGCCCTCCAGGCCGCCAAATTCGGTGGGAGCGGTAAAGTGGATCGCGTTGGGTGCGGAATCCGATTTGGCCAAACCAGTCCGTCCGGAAGTCCACCATGCGGCTACTCGATATGCGTGCTCTTCGCTCATGATCTTCACAACTCCTTGGGATAAACTTCTGGGGCTCATCTATGTCGAAATGGGAATCGGCCCCCGCAAGGGTCCGGGCTCTTGCGGACTTGCCTCCTAGGCCGCTCCCTGCTTTGCCGAAAGACCCCGCTCGCGCTCAATTTTCTCGATCTGCGCGCGCAGCCAGACGGCCAACGCCTGTTCCATATCCGCTTGCGTTCCAGTGCGATAGAAGTCTTCGACGGATTGACCCTGTTCCGTGAGCTGGATGAAACGGCAAGGCACAGCCTCGGTACGACGGCCTTCCGGGACAAACTGCTCCAGCAGGCAGCTCTCGCACGGATGCGGCCGCGCCGGATCACAGAAATTCGGGCAGATGGGAGAATCCTCAAAAACCGCGGGCGCTCGCCAGGGCGCGTGAGGAGAGCGTCCATAGCCTCCGTCTTGCAGGAAGCTCAGTTCGAACCGGAGGACGTCGAGAATGTCACGATTGTCTTGAGCCATATAAGGCACCTCGATTAGAGGTTAGAGTGCCAGAGGCAGTCGGGAAACTCCGTGCATTTGGTCACGGAGATTTGTGATTTTGGTCACACCGGCGTGGGAAGACTTCCCAATCGGCTCGGTCAATTGGCCCAATTTTGGGAGATTCCCGAAAGGGATTGTGTGATCAGAATCACAGTCAAGCGTGAGCCGAAATACTTACCGACTGGGGAACGGAATTCAGCGGTTCCCGCCGCCCTCGGCGATTTGCAGGTCGAGGCTGACCCGCTCGCCATTGATCAGGACCGTTCCCGCGTCAAGCAACTGCTGTCCTGTGCAGTCGTAGCGTTCGTAGCAGCGTAGCGCGGCGAACGGAAAAAAGAACTCCACTGCTTCGGAGTTCACGGTGGCGCCTGGCTTGCTGGCGAGATGAAGCGTGCTGCTGAATCCCACACCATCGAACTGCAAATCGTCTTTGAAGTAGCCGAGTACCGGCCGGATCAGATGCGCCACGTGGTCGTCGAAGGCCAGTGCGGCGAGGCGGTACCTCGAAACGGTCGAGGGCTCGGGGACAGTGGTGTTGATCGACAACTCCAGGTAAACGCCGTTGCGGAATGCGATGAAGCTGGGTGAAGCGTAAGCAACAAAGTGCGCCTGGGGATCGAGTTCCTTCACCATAGCGTCCAGAATCGGCTTGATCGCAGACTGCATCGCAGAGAGCGCCTGGGGCGAAGTATCGCGCGGCGGCTTAGGAGGGTCGGCCGGCTTGGCGGGTTTCAAGGTTGGCACGTGTACGGGGCTCGGCAGTTTGTCGATATCCTGCTCTCCGTTGTGAACCAGCTCAACTCCGGACGCCGCGGTGGAAGGATCGTCCGGGGGAGCGTCCTGCGCGATTGGCGGGCCTTCCCCGCCCAGCCAGATGGTGGCAGGCTTGGCGTTGACAAAGACTTCTCCCCGCATGAGAGCAGCTTGGCGTGCGGTGTCATCCTTCGCGTTGACCAAGTCGATCGCCCCCGCACGAGGAACAATGACCACCAGATTTTCAGGCCGCTCGAGAGCAACGCCGTCGACTTTCCCCAGCACATGGTGGGAAATCTCGAAAGCGTAGGCCTGTACGCTGGCATTCTTCTGGAAGCGGGCAACCGCGGCCTGCAGAATCGGAAAAACGATTTGCAGAAAGGTTTGCTTGGCACGCTGGTCGGAGTTCATCTTCTCGGCGGAATAGGCCGCGAAATAGTTTCCGGTGATTTTGAGCACGACCTTGTCTTTGTAGCGGTCGAACTGAATGGAACGCTGGTCCGCCCACTTCTGCTTGCTTTCGTCGAGATCGAGCTTGCGGCTCAGGTAAAAAGGATAATCCGTGGGCAGGGCGAGAATCGCAGCGCCCAATTGCTTCAGATCGTCCATGTTGCGCTCCTGCAACGCGCTCAATTGGGGATCCTTGATTTCGTTGGGGGAAAGAACCTGCGCCCGTGCCACCGAAACGACGGCGCAAAGGCAAAGCAGGAGCAGGCTAGTCCTTCGCATAGACAGGCCCAGCACTGCGAGAGGGCGGATCGGATATCGCACGGATATAGGATATCAGCGCCTGGATGTCCGATTTGCTGAGCGTGTTTCCCCATGCCGGCATAAGTGCCGACTTGTTGAGCGCCGGGCCCCCATGGCTGATGATGGCCGTGAGATCGGCGTCGCTGATCTTGTTAAGGGTGTCGCCCTCGGTGAAGGGATGCGGCTTGGTTTCCAGGTTGTCGTAATTGGAAACCCGTTCCACCGTGGACTCCGGGTTGTGGCAGCGCTCGCAGTACTGATCGTTGAGGTGGCGGCCGAGCGTTTGCTGGTAACCGAGAGCGATCTCTTCAATCTTGAGTTCTACCCTCTTATTCGACTTATCGGCAGTGGAGGCGACGATCTGATAGCGGCCTGACATCCCCCCGAGAGATACATTGGTTGTGACCTGGCCGCTCGAATCGGTAAGTCCGTTCGCGGGATCGAGCGTCACTCCCGGAACGGCGACGAATTCCACCAGGGCTCCGGCAACGGCAGTTCCCTGCGCATCGTTGACCTGTACGACGACCGGTTGCGGCAACAATCCGCCGGTCTGCGCGAACTGCTTTCCGCCACTGGATTCCACGATCGCAGAACCGTAGGCGGTGGGCTTGGGGAGCGACGCAGATTCGGTCTTGTGCGAACAGGATGTAGCCAGCGAAATAGCCAGCGCGGCCATGACTAGCGTAAGTCCAGCGGGGGCGCGGTTACGGCCGAGCTGCGCTCGGCCGGACAGCCGGGGGCGGCTGTCTCCACCTGAGTCGGCGCCGGACTGCCTGCGGCTGTCCCTACGTGAGGCGGTGGAAACGGTCGAGCTGCGCTCGACGGGACGGACGAATGCGCCCGTCCCCACATGAGTTGGGGTGAAGCGGTGGCGGGTCATTTCTTGGCAACCTCCTGTTTGGCTCCGCCTTTTTGCGAAATCAGGAATGCGGTGAGTGCGCGGGCCTCTTCGTCGCTCATGGCGCGATTCGGTTCGGCCGTGCCGGGACGCAGGGACTGCGGATTCTTCATCCATTGGTAGATCCAGGCGGCAGTGAGGCGCGAACCGACATTCGTCAGAGTTGGTCCGATATAACCCTTGTCCGTCTTGGTGTCGACAATGTGGCACCCCTGGCAGGAATACTTGCCATAGAAAAGCTGTTTGCCGAGTTCGATTTGGCCCTGCGAATAGCCGCTCAGCGGCATGGAATCCCGATCCACTGCGGGATTTTGGTAGACGGTCATGATGTAGTCGGTAAGTTCGCCAGCCTCGGCGTCGGTCAAGTTGAAGCGCGGCATGCGGCGAATCAGCGAGGGACGCAGCGTCCCCGGATTTTTAAAGAACTGCACCAGCCACTCGCGCTGCACTGAACTGCCTTCCCAGGTCAGGTCGGGCGCCATGTCTCCGCCATGACCGTTGATGCGATGGCAACTGAAGCAGGCCAGGTCGGTCATCAGCTTTCCGGCTTTGCCGGCAGGCTGGTAGTCCGACTCGGGCGTGGCGGCCACTGCAAGCGAAGAAGGCAGTGTGTTCGAGCGGTCGTTGAGTGAGAGCAGCGCGGTTGTAAGCGAATCGATCTGCGCCGCCGTGAAACTGTACTGGGGCATTTTCAAACCTTGCCCGAAGGAGCGCGGCTGCTTGATCTTGGTGGCGATGTAGTCGGGAAGGGTGTGCTGCATGCCCGGCAGGAACACCAGTTGCGTGACTGGTTTGCTGCCGATGCGGCTGAGTTCGGGAGCGAAGTTCTCAGGCTTCTTGATGCCCGCGATTTCGTGGCAGGAGGCGCAGCCGTAGTCGGCGACCAGGCGTTTGCCGTGGGCGATCTGTTCCGGCGTTGCCGCCTCGAGATGGACGTTGGCCAACAGGTCGGCGTCGGTTTTGGCCAGAAGGAATCCGGAGAGGGTCGCAACTTGCCCGTCATTGAAGCGATAGTGCGGCATGCCCGTGCCCGGGTCGTAGTCTCGCGGGTTACGCAGCCAGGCTTGTAACCATTCCGGCTTGACCTTGGTTCCCACTTTTGTTAGCTCTGGTCCGACGTCGCCACCCACCATATTTCCGGCGGCGTTCTGCACCGCGTGGCACGAGGCACAGAAAGATTCTCCGTAGAGGCTGGCTCCGGCCGCCGGATCAGTCGATGGCTTCGCGGATAAGGTTCCAGTGTCTCCGGCTAGTGGCGTGCTGTTCGCCATAAGAAACGCGGAGATGTCGCGCGCGTCGTCGTTGCTCAGTTTGAAATTCGGCATGGTCGAAGTGGAGGCATAGGCCTGCGGGTCTTTCAGCCACGCATACACCCACTCCCGAGTGGTCTTGTCGGCGATGTGCGAGAGCGACGGCGGGTCGTCGGTGGGCTTCAGGACCGTGCCATCCGACAACTTCACCGTATGGCAATGCACGCAGCCTTCGCGAGCCAACAGATTGCGCCCTTGATTCAGTTGCGGCGTGCCGGGTAGAGGACCGCGGTGGCACTCGCCGCAGGACGACTCGATGTACTTCGCGGGGAGAATTGGCTGCTCCCAGGCGAGCGTGCTGTTGTGCGCCTCGGAAACCGTGGTGGCCGCACCCTGTCCGCGATGGCAAACCGTGCAGCCGAACTGCTCGAGCTTGTGCGGGATCACGGGGTGCGAGCGGAAAGGTTGGTTGGGAACATCCGCGAGGCTGGGCTCTTTGAGTCCGACGTGGCAACTGGTGCAGCGGTCCACGACACCGAGTTCAGGCAGCCAGATCTGCTGGATGCCACCCTGGAAGTGGCGCTGCAGCGTATTGGCATCGCTGCGGTTGCGGACCATCTTGAGGTAGCCGTGCTGGTAGTGCCGCCACTCGCTAAAGAAATTCTTCGCGGGAGCGATCGCCAGCGAGCCCAGGAAAATCAGGCTGACGACGCCGAACGCGCGAACGCTATCCCCGAATAACCTTTGCCAGAGCGACCGAAGTTTCTCGTTCATGATCGCCGCATCCTTATAAGCATCTTGCTCGAAATCCTTATGAACATGTCCGTCAACTCTGCCACGGCCAGACGAACGACCAGCCCGGCCCGCGGAAGAATGTACCGATGGCGGTCAGCACCACCAGTTCGAATAAGAACCAGGTCATCACCCAGTATGAGAGCGGCCGTCCCGCCAGATACCGGCGGAAGGCCGAGGGTGACTGGAGAGAACTCTGCGCCGCCAGCAGCATCATTCCAGCCATCACAAGCGTGGGCACCAGAGCCGCGTAGACCTTGAACAAAAGCAGGAACAGCGAGAGCGCGGTCGCAACAACATAGAAGATTTGCAGGCGCCTCCGGCGGTCTTTCAGGAATAGCCCCTCTGCTTCGATATTGACCTTGAAGTACGGGATCACGATCAGCGCCATTACCACCAGTCCCGGCACCAGCACGCCCGCAACCACAGGCGGAAAGTAGTGCAGCATCTCCTGCAGTCCGAGGAAGTACCACGGAGCTTTGGCGGGGTTCGGCGTGTGCGACGGATCGGCCAAGCCTTCGAGCGGCGCGTTGAACATCAGCGAAATCCACACCAGCACAACGGCCAGCGACATCACCGCGACTGCCGCACGGAACAGCACCTCGGGAAACGTCTGTAATTGATCCTCGGTCTCCGCTTTCACCTGCGCCGAAGTGCGGCGCGTGATGAAGACAATGCGGCGCGGAGATTTCTTCGCGTTGGAGTCGACGCCGGCGGTGAAGTCTTTGGAATCGGCCATGACTATTGCCCCTCCTTCGCGTCGGGGGTGCCCCATTTCTCGCGCTCTTTGCGAGAAGTGGGGTCGTCCGCAGACTGTGCCCGCAAGGTGGCAGGTTCACTGTCGTGCGAGTAGAGGCCGCCATCCTTACGGATCCGCCAGAAATGGATCGCCACGAAGAACATCGCCGTCAAGGGGAGAATCATGCAGTGCAGCACGTAGAAACGCAGCAGCGCGTTGGCGTTGACCGCATTGCCGCCAAGCAGCAGGAAGTGAATCTTTTCGCCCATGACTGGCACAGCCGAGGCGATGTTCGATCCCACCGTAATCGCCCAGTAAGCCAGTTGATCCCAGGGCAGCAGGTATCCGGTGTAGCTGAGCAGCAGCGTCATCAGAAGAAGGATGACGCCGATCACCCAGTTGAATTCGCGCGGTGTGCGGTAGGCGCCGCGATAGAACACCTTGAACATGTGCGCGAATACCAGAAACACCATGGCATGCGCGGACCAGCGATGCAGGTTGCGCAGGAATAATCCCGATGAAACCACGAACTGTAGATCTTTCGTGTCGGCATAGGCTTGCGGCACCGACGGGTGATAGTAGAACATCAGCGGAATGCCGGTCGCGACCAGGATCAAGAATGTGCCCAGCGTCAAAGTGCCCAGGTACCAGGTCGCGCTGAAGCTCAGCATCCGCGTACGAACCTTGGTCGAGAACAAGTGCAGAAACACGTTCTGCTGAATTGCGAGCGCGCGCTTCAGAGTGCTGGATCCTGTGCCGCTGCGGAAGATCGAGCGCCACACCCGTGTGCCGCGCAGGTCGTCGAAATACTGATCCATCGTTTTCGTCATTCCGGTTTTTGCCATTGCTGGTTCTCTCTAAATCAGACTCTCACGTAGGAATCCCCTACCAGGGGCGGTACGTCGGTCGAGCGATCCACCAGAAGATCGCCGTCGTCGTTGAGCCAGATGCGCTTCCAGGGCAGCGGCTTGGGCGCGGGACCTTCGATCTTCTTGCCGTCTTCATCGAACTTACTGCCGTGGCAGGGGCACGCAATCATGTTCAATTCCGGCTTCCACGCGGTCATGCAGCCCAGGTGCGTGCAGACTGCGCTGAGGGAGAAATAGCCCTCGTCCGAATGAATGATGTAAATGCCGGAGTTCACGTCGATGGTGACGCTGCCCAGCGGATAGCGGTCGGGCTTGCCGGCATTCACGACGGGTGAAGGCTCAAAGAGCACATTCGGCTCAAGGTACTGATACGCGAATGCCGTTGTACCCGCGGCGGCTATACCGAGAGAACCAAGCCCCAGCTTCAGAAAGAATTGACGCCGATTGACGTCGTCGGTCTTTTGGTTTTCGTCTGCCATTCGTGCCTCATGCCTACTTCTGCAATCCCGCGCCGATGGCGGCGATTGAAATCAGGCCGGTCGGCTCGGCGGGGATCAAGTTGTACGACTCCATCGTGATCGTGCCCACGGGACAGCGCATGGCGCACAGCCCGCAGCGGATGCACCGGGTTTCGTCCTTCAACATGGCGGCCCCGGTGACGACTCCCAGTTCGTCGGCGGCAACCTCGTCGAACTCGACGCCAAACAACTCCTGGTTGTCGCGTATGTGTTGCACGGTTTCCGGCTCGAACGCGATGCGGTCGAGCGAAACCAACTCCAGGCATTTCTCCGGACAAACATCGACGCAGCCGCCGCACAGGATGCACATGCTGCCGTCTTCCGGCACGCCTTCGAAAATCGTGTTGACCCAGCAATGCAGGCAGCGCTGCGCTTCGGCCATCGCCGCCGGCGCGTCAAAGCCCACCTCGACCTCGGTGACGCCGGTCCGGCGTTCCAGCGGCAGCATAGGCACGGGCTGGCGGTTGATGTCGAGATAGTCGAGCGGCATGGAGTGTCGCTTGAGCAGTTCCACTTCAATGATCGGCTCGGGATGCTTGCCACCGCGCAGGAACTCGTCAATGCCCACGGCCGCACGCTTGCCGTCGCCGACACTATCAATAATGAGGCGCGGACCGAACACGCAGTCGCCGCCGGCGAAGATGCCGGGCGCGGACGTCATCAGCGATTGCGGGTTGACCGCGATCAGGCCGCGCGGCGAAAGTTCAACTTTGTCCTCGGGTGTAAGGAAGTCGAGGCGCGGGGCCTGGCCGATCGCCATGATGATGGTGTCACACTCGATCTGGGTTTCACTGTTGTCGTAGAACGCGGGATTGAAGCGCTTGTTCTGATCGAAGACCCACTTCGTCTTGAGGGTTTCGAGCGCGGTGACTTTACCATCCTTACCGAGGATGCGCTTGGGCCCGAGTCCGGGATGCATGATGATGCCTTCTTCCTCGGCCTCGACGATTTCTTCCAGCGCGGCAGGCATCTCTTCGCGGCGCTCCAGACAAACCAGATTCACTTCACGCGCACCCATGCGCAGCGCGGAAAGCGAAATGTCAACCATTTCCTTGGTGGCAACGGCCGACACGTTTTCGTCGGATGGCTCGAGATCTTCCACACCGGCGGCGTGCTGCTTGACCACTTCGCGGGCCGCGGAGCGAGCCACATCCATGGCCACGTTTCCGCCGCCGATCACAATGACTTTCTTGCCGATCGTGAACTTGTAACCGAGGTTCACGTTGAGCAGGAAATCGATGCCCTTGTAGACCCCGTCGAGATCCACTCCGGGAATGGTGAGATCGCGGCTGCGGTGCGCGCCCACGGCGACGAGCACTGCGTCGAATCCCTGGCGGCGCAGATCGGAGATGCTGAAGTCCCGGCCCGCGGCATGATTCAGCTTGAGAGTGATGTCGCCGGTCTCCAGAATCTCGCGGACTTGCGCTTCCACCACGCCGCGCGGCAGGCGATACTCCGGAATCCCCAGATACAGCATTCCGCCCGCGACGGGAGCCGCTTCGAAAATCGTGACCGCATATCCCATCAGAGCGAGATCATGCGCGGCCGACAGTCCCACCGGACCTCCACCGACGACCGCGACCTTGTAGGGAAGTTTCTTCTGCCCACGTCCTTCATTCACGTTGATCGGATGTTTCGATTCGGGTCCGTACTGCTCGGTCAGAAAGCGTTTCAGCGCGCGAATGGCGATGGGGCGATCGATCTCGCCACGGCGGCAGGCAGTCTCGCAGGGATGCGCGCAGACGCGCCCGCAGATGCTGGCCAAAGGATTGGGCTCGCGGGCGATGCGATAGGCCTCTTCGAAGCGGCCCTCGGCAATCAGGCCGACGTAGCGTCCGGCGTTGGTGTGGGCCGGGCATGCCATCATGCAGGGGAAATTGGTGTGCAGCCAGTCGCCGTCGACCTTCTTGTTTTTAAATCGCTTCAGCATGGCGGCACTTTTCGTCCGAGTGGCAGCTTTACGTCAACTGGTTCTGTAAGTTGAAGCTGGGAAGCGGATGCAGGGAGCGGATCCGATCGCCCGGATGAGCGCCCCCCGCGGCTTGGTTGTCGTTACTTGGTCAGGGTGAAATCTGCTTTGCTCTCACCCGCCACCGCGACAGGCTTGGACGAATTCTTTGCCCCCTCATGCCATGCGGTCACGGTGTAGCTGCCGTCGGGAACGTTGTCAATCTTGTAGCTCCCGGACGTGTCGGTCACCGCGAAATAAGGAGTTGGCGACACTACGATGTATCCCGACATTTCCGGGTGAACGTTGCAGAGCAAAGGAACGGCGCCCGGATTGTCGAACTTGAACGAGCGCTTCTCGCCCTGGGGCCAGGTTCCCAGGTTATGGCCGAGTTTCTTGTTGCCGCCCACGGAAATCCAAAATACGTTGTGAGCGACTTTGTCACTGTTTTGGAAATCAACCGTGGTGCCCTGCGCGACTGCCACGATATGCGGCATGAACATCAGGCCCTTCTGATCGATCAGCGGCTTTTCGGTTGGAGCCGGAAAAGTCTTTCCGGCGATGGCTTCTACATAGACTACTGACTCACCAGTCACTCCCGAAACTTTCCCGCTGATCGTGCCGGCGCTGGCGGCCAGGCTCCACATTGCAATCACTGCACTTACCATGATCAAAGTGCGTTTCATTTTTTTCTCCTGAAGAGTTTTCTATCAATCGTTTCTTTCGTTTCTTTCAAAGTCGGCTCTAGTACACGAACTCCAATGCGCCGGCCGTCGTGTTCGTACGGAACGAGTTCAACGGCTTTCCGTTGGAATCATAGATCAGAGCCTGCTGAGGTCGGATCGCGTATTCAAACGACGCCTTAATGTTGGCGTGAATCAGGAATTGCACACCCGGTGTGACCCGGCTGCGCGTGGTCCCCGCGGGCGAGTAGTAGTTACTGCTGCCGGCCTGGTTCAGGAAGTCCGCCGTGGACTGCACTCGGTCATAACGGAGGATAGTCATGATCCAAGGCAGAACCAGGTAGTCAGCCTCGACGAAGCCGCCGTTGAATTTGGCAGCCGCCCCAGGGATAAAACTAGTGCCCACCCCGGAGGAGCACGGAACAGCCGTGCCCGTCGCATCCTGGCACAACCGATCGTCGTCGTGTCCGTACATATAAAAGCCGAATATGTTCAAGGTGCGATAGTTGAAACTGAAGTCGCCGCCGACGCGATAGAACGGCTCCCGGGCAGTAATCACGGCGACATTGTCGGCCGCATCGAGACCGTTAAAGCGCTGCACCGATCGTCCCTTGAAAAAGTAGGTCCCCAGGCTCAGATACGTGTGGTCGCGAGGCCCCGTGGGTCCAGCCGCCATGATGTCATGCCGGCTTGCTGGGTCTCTCTCCAGGTTGAAGCGGTAGGAGAAGTTGGCATAGATGTCTTTATAGTTAGCATCCGAGAAGAAGCCACCTGGCGATGAAACATTGGGGGCCTGTGAACTGGTTCCGCTGGTGTTCTGGTTCACGAACGCGAGTGAATAGTGGTAACCGCCGTATTGATGGCCGCCACTGAGTTCAATGCCCTGGGCCGCGTCCTGAATGGCAAACACGTTATTCACATTCTGCTGGCCGGAGCCGATGTTGGCTTCGGTGTAGATGTCCCAGGGTGTGATGTTGATCGATCGAGCCTGCGAGAAGGGCAGGTCAAGCTCGAACTGTCCCACACGCAGGGTCAGGGAGTCCGTCGGAAGTTTCATGAATCGGCCGATGTTCACAAACTTCAGATAGCCATCACCCAGACCGCCATTGGCGTTGGAACCGGACACGCTGAGGTCGTCGTCCACCCAGAAGGCAATGTCGCTGCCGAAGTTACCCGCCATAAAAATGCTGAAAAGACCCGGTTCGAAATCGGTGCGAGGGACGTTCGGTGCAGCCGGGGATCCCGCCGGGTTGTAGTTGTTGGCACTGGAGGGTGTGTATTGGAAAAACTGGTTGAAACGCAGGCCAATCGGCGGCAGGCCGGGAATGGTCCCCGGAAACACCGTGTGGGGCCAAAGTTCCTTTTGCGCCGGGGCCCCCAGCATGACGGGAGGAACCTTGAGGAAGCTCTCGTCATCCTTGGGAAACTTGAAGCCGGCATCTTTGAAGGCTTTGCCAAAATCATTCAGCTTGGGGAAGTCGATGTGGCAGGTCGTGCAGGACGTGCCGTACTGGCGGGAAAACGCGGGAATGGCGAAGGTGCTGGCGGTCAACAGAAAAAACGTTAGCAGCAAAAGACTTAGCGTAAACATGGAGCCGCGAGAACGCATCGAAATCGCCTCCTAGTCATGAGTTCGAGAGGTTTTGTGGCCTCTAGCCTAGTTCCAAGATGGGCCTGATACTACCGAGGGTCGCGGGGGCTTCGCAGGATGATGAATCACACTTGATTGTGATTTGAATCACAAATCCGGGGCACATAATAAGGTTGGTCCCAGCCGGGATTGGGACCAACCTTCCTTTTCCTGGGGTTGCTCCGTGGGGGGAGAGGCAGGTGCTTGGTGACGATCGACGGCAAAAACGTATTCGCCCTAGGGCTCGTAAGCGCAGCAGGGTTCCGCGGCGAACAAGTCCCCGGTCATGGCATACGCGCGGGCGCGCGAGCCTCCGCAGACGTTGCGGGCAGGACAGCGGCCACACTTGCCTTTCAGCCGGGAACCATCGCGCAGAGAAACAAACAGCGACGAATTGCAATAGACCTCGGACAGGGGCTGGGTGGTAACGTTGCCCGCGGAGAGCGGGAGGAAGCGGCTGGGGTAAACCTCACCTTCGTGATTGACGAAGACAAATCCGTTGCTGTCGTTCACTCCTTTGGGCGGGCAGGTGATGACATCGGCCTCCGTCATGCGCCCGCGGGATTCTCGGGCGCGTTGCTGCAGAAGATAACGTTGATAGTGCTGCCCCTCGGTGGTCTTGATCTGGAAATGGACAACTTTGGAAGCAGCGTACAACTTGGCAAAGATGTGTTCGTGTTCCTGGGCGGTGAGCATTTCGCCAGAATGTTCCCGGCTCGGAGGCACGAAGAAGAAGACATTCCACAAAACCACGTCCAGGCGCGTCAAAAGCTCGATCATGGGATCTACGTCATGAAAGTTCCGGCGCGCGAGGATGGTGTTGATCTGCACCGGAAGCTGCACTTCATGACACGATCCGATGACCTCCAGCGTGCGCCGGTGGGATCCGGGGACCGCCCAATAAGAGTCGTCCAGCGCGGCCGTGGAGCCATGCAGCCAGAAGGCAACGCGCATCAACCCACACGCCTTCAACTCAGCAATCGCTCCAGCGTCCAGTAACGGCGTGGGAAGCAACGTCAGCGAAGTGCGAACGGAATGTCCGGAGGCAAACTCAATCACGGGAAACACATCGGGTCGAAGCAGCGGATCTCCCCCTGTCAGGGCCAGCAGTGGGACGTGCATGGCAGCGACTTCTTCGACCAGATGAAAGGCCTCCGCGGTGGAGAACTGGCGCCGGTCGCGGGGTACACGCGCCGTGCGAGCCGGCACCGATTTCCAGTCACAGGCATGCGTTATCTCCCATGTCACTTGCAGCGGGCGTGGCTGAAACCCGGGTGTATTCAACACCGGGCTGGATCCGGTCATGGCCGGAGAGGAGGTTCGTCCCCCGTTCGAGCGGAAGTCTGCGGAAGCGCGCACGCGTGCATGGGACAGAGTGGACATGCCCGGAATCCTAGGTTTGGCGAGCGATCGGCGCAGTGCGGGATCGCACGCAGGCTCGTGATAAATATCACAATCGGCGGCAGAAAGGCCTGTGATCTCTGTCACAGGGCCCCGTGACTTCTGCCATAGGTCGACCCCGTCCAGCATGTGATCCTACCCCTGCGAGTGAGTTCTCAGGATGCAGGAAAGCACGCGAAACGTGCTTTCCGGACGTGGCAGGTCAAACGACGGGCCACCCTTGCTCCGTGATATCTTGCAAGAAAACCTTCCTCAGGAGGAAGCAAACGTGAAACATCTCTCTTTTCGAATGGGCCTGGTAACCCTTCTGGCGTGTGGACTGATCGCGGTCTGCTCTTCATCGGCAGTGGCACAGGACGCCGCAGCAACCTACAAAGCGAAATGCGCCATGTGCCACGGCCCCGACGGTAAGGGCTCCGCTATGGGCACAAAGATGGGCGCCCATGACTTCACTTCCGCCGACGTGCAGAAGGAAACCGACGCGCAGTTGACTGAGATCATCACCAAAGGCAAGGGCAAGATGCCGGCCTACGACGGCAAGCTGAAAGACACGGAGATCAAGGATCTGGTCGCCTACATTCGCAGTCTGGCCAAGAAGTAACAGACAAGGCGGCCCGAATGCGGTCGCTGGGAGATCGTTCGATTCTGAAGAATTGGCGGGTGAGAGCATGTCCACGCGAACAGCACGGAATATTTTTGCGCCTGGAGTTGTCCTCACCCTGCTCGTTCTGAGTGCTGGTTCCGTTCTTGCGGCCAGCAAGCCAACCAGCAAGCAGCCTCCGAAACCCACCGCGGAAGAATGTCTCGCTTGCCATAGCGATGCCACGCTGACCCATGAAGTCAACGGGAAACCGGTCAGCTTGCATGTCGATCCGCAGGCCTTCAAAGATTCGATCCACGGCGGCATGTTTACCTGCGTGGACTGCCACACGGACGTAAAGAGTTCCGCACACGAAACTCCTCCCCTGAAAATCACGTGTGCCACCTGCCACGCCGACGAGCAGGCTGCCTACGATCGCAGCTTCCATGGCAAGGCCGTGCAGGGGGGCAACAGCAAGGCGGCCAGCTGCGTCGATTGTCACGGAAGCCCGCACGAACTGTTGCCTGCCAGCGACCCCAAGTCGCGCGTGCATCACACCAACATTCCGGCGACCTGCGGCGCCTGCCACAGCCAGAAGTTTGTGATGGAAGACGGTGGACAGAGCGCACAGATGGTTGCGTCTTACCAGCAGAGCGTCCACGGGCACGCCGTGGCGGCCGGCTCAGAGAAGGCAGCAGTCTGCACTGACTGCCACGGTACGCACGAGATTCTCGACGCGAAGGACGCGAAATCCCCGATTTTCAAGTTCAATGTTCCTTCCACGTGCGGACAGTGTCACGACACGATTTCGAAAGAATTCAAGCAGAGCATCCACGGCCAAGCCGTAGCCAAGGGTAACTGGCAGGCGCCGGTGTGCACCGATTGCCACGGCATCCACTCCATCAAGGCGCACTCCGATCCCAACTCTCCGGTATCGGCGCAAAACGTGGGTCAGGCCACATGCGCCCGTTGCCACGAGGGCATGCGGCTCTCCCAGGAATTTGGTGTAGAGGGTCGCCGTGAGACCACTTATCTGGCGAGCTATCACGGGCTGGCAGCGCGGGGCGGCTCCCAGGTGGTTGCGAACTGCGCCAGTTGCCACGGCACTCACAGCATCTTTCCTTCCAGCGATCCGCGGTCGACGATCCATCGCGCCAATCTTGCCCGGACCTGCGGGCAGTGCCACCCCGGAGTCACGGAGAAGTTTGCAGCGGCCAAAGTCCATGTGGACGCGCCGCTCTCCGCTGACGTGGGCAGCAAGGCGGTACGCTGGATTCGCCGCTTTTATCTCAGCATGATCTTCGTGGTCATCGGTGGCATGCTGGCGCACAACCTCATCCTCTGGCGAGCCAAAGTCCTGGCCCAGCGCAGGCTGCAGCACGATTTCGTGACGCGCATGCCGCTGCGCTTCCGCCTGCAGCACGCCACCCTGCTGACCAGTTTCATCGTGCTGGTGCTGACCGGCTTCGCCTTGAAGTTTCCCGACTCCTGGTTTGCCTCCATGCTGTCGCTGGGTGAGCACCGGCGACACCTGCTGCACCGCATCGCCGCCGTCGTTCTGATCGGAGTGAGCATCTATCACGTGTTCGACAGCGTGTTCAGCCGCGAAGGACGAAGACTGGTTCGCGATCTGTTCCCCACGCTGGACGATGCCCGGGGTGCGTGGCAGAATGTCTGCTACTACCTCGGCCTGACTTCGCGGAAACCTGAGTTTGCCCGCTTCAATTACGCCGAGAAGGCTGAATATTGGGCTCTGGTCTGGGGCATGATCGTCATGGCCGTCACCGGAGTCATGCTGTGGGCCAAGGTCCTCGTCGGCAATCACATGCCGCGCTGGTGGCTCGATGTCGCAACTGCCATTCACTTCTACGAAGCGATGCTTGCGACTCTGGCGATCATCGTCTGGCATTTCTACCAGGTTTTCTTCGATCCCGACGTGTATCCGATGAACTGGGCGTGGTGGGACGGAAAAATGACGTTGCACCACTACCGCGATGAACACGGACTGGACAGCGCGGCGATGGCTGGAGCGGAGGATCAACCCGCCGACGAGCCCGCTGGAATTACCGTGGCCGAGGAAGAACCCGCCGCCACAGGGGTGAAAGATGGACACTGAGAATATTCCGCCGCCTCAAGTGGAGCCCTGGCACTGGTCGCGCATGCTGCTGCGCAACCCGATCAGCCTCGCAGGCATGGCGCTGGCAATCGTCAGCCTGGCCAACATTTTCCTTTTTGTCGTCATCGACGCCATCGCCATCAGGCCCAGCCCCTACATTGGCATCCTGGCCTACATGGTGTCGCCCGCATTCCTGGTTCTCGGCCTGCTGCTCATGTTGGGCGGGGCGCTGGTGGAACGGCGGAAGAAGCTGGCGCCCAGTGCCTTCTATCCCCGCATCGACCTCAACGATCGCACCCAGCGAAGCGCTGTCATTTCCTTTGGAACGTTCCTGATCGTGTTCGTCATCGTGAGCACTGCGGGCAGCTACAAAGCCTACGAATTTACCGAGTCCGTCGCGTTTTGTGGTCAGTTGTGCCACACCGTGATGAGTCCGGAGTACACGGCGTATCAACTTTCGCCGCATGCTCGAGTGGCGTGCGCCGAGTGCCATGTCGGGGCGGGCGCAACCTGGTTTGTGAAGTCCAAACTCTCCGGCAGCCGGCAAGTATTTGCCACCGTGTTCAATACCTACCCGCGGCCCATCCCTACGCCGGTGCACAACTTGCGCCCCGCCCAGGAAACCTGCGAGCAGTGCCATTGGCCGAAGAAATTTTACGGCGGGCAACTCAAAGTCTTCACCCACTACGCCAACGATGAAAAGAACACCATGCGCCAGGTCCGGATGATCATCAAGACCGGCGGCGGGGATCCGGCCACAGGCGCGCCCGAAGGCATTCACTGGCACATGAACATCGGCAACAAGATTGAATACGTGACCGCCGACGAAAAGCGTCAGATCGTTCCCTACATTCACGTCGAAGATCTGCAGGGGCGCGTGACCGACTATTACGCCAAAGACTCGACGCTTACCAAAGATCAGATTGCCAAGGCCCCCCGGCACCACATGGACTGCGTGGACTGCCACAATCGACCGACCCATATCTACGTCCCCCCGGACCAGTCGGTGGATCAGTCTTTGCTGGCACACCGCTTGGATGTTTCCCTCCCCTTCATCAAGCAGCAAGCGGTCACGGTGTTAACTGGCACTTACGCCACCACTGACGTGGCGATGCAGGCGATCGCCAGCGGCATCCAGGACTATTACGAAAAGAAGTATCCGGATGTTGCCAAGGCCAAGCAGTTGGAGATTCGCGACGCGGTGACCGAGGTGCAGGCGATCTTCCGCCGCACTACTTTCCCCGAAATGAAGCTGAACTGGCAGACTCATCCCAACAACCTCGGCCACTACTACTCCAATGGTTGCTTCCGCTGCCATGACGGCCAGCACGTCGCCGCCGACGGCAGGGTCATCAGCAAGGACTGCAACCAGTGTCACACTCTGCTGTCCGAGAACGATGGGACTACCAACGTAGCCTCCACCGCCGTGCCGATGTTCAAGCACCCGGTCGATTTGGGAGACCTGACTCAAGTGAGCTGCGCCGACTGCCACACCGGCGGGGTCGGTCCGTAACTGGATGATTAGAAGATGGTTGGAGTTGTTCGGAGAGTTTCCGATAGAGACTCACGGCGGTTCCGTCTTCCCCCATGTGTGATCCTAATCACACCCCTCTGTGAACCTGCGTCCCGACATTCCCACCCCCATTCCGGCATCCTGAAAACGAAGGTGGTGGTCACGCCCGTGGCCGCGATCGATCTGTCGAAATGGGGGATGTCATGAAGCGCAAATTCAAGACCATGGACGCCAACGAAGCCGTCGCCAACGTCGCCTACCGGGCGAGTGAGGTGATTGCCATTTACCCCATCACTCCGTCGTCGCCGATGGGCGAGTGGGCGGACCAGTGGTCGTCCGAGGCCGTGCCCAACGCCTGGGGCAGCGTGCCCCATGTGATCGAGATGCAGAGTGAGGGCGGCGCCGCCGGAGCGGTGCACGGCGCCCTGCAGACCGGATCGCTCTCCACCACGTTTACTGCGTCCCAGGGACTGCTGCTCATGATCCCCAACATGAACAAGATTGCCGGAGAGCTGACGCCGGCCGTGTTTCACGTAACTGCGCGCACCCTGGCCACGCATGCGCTCTCCATTTTTGGCGACCACTCCGACGTAATGTTCTGCCGCGCCACGGGATGGGCCATGCTCTGCTCGAATTCCGTGCAGGAGGCGATGGACCTGGCGCTGATCGCGCATGCCGCATCGCTCGAGACTCGCATTCCCTTCCTGCATTTCTTCGACGGATTCCGCACCTCGCACGAAGTCAACAAGATCGAAATGCTCAATGAAGACGACATGCGGGCAATGCTCAACATGGACCGCATCATCGAGCACCGCCAGCGCGCACTCTCGCCCGATCACCCGGTGCTGCGCGGCACAGCGCAGAATCCGGACGTGTTCTTCCAGATTCGCGAGACCGCCAATTCTTACTACGATGTCTGCCCTGCGAAAGTGCAGGCGACCATGAACCAGTTCGCCGAGATCGTGGGACGCTCCTATCACCTGTTCGACTACGTCGGCGCCCCTGACGCCGAGCGCGTCATCGTCATGATGGGCTCGGGCGCAGAAGCGGCGCACGAAACGGTTGAATACTTGACTGCGCGCGGAGAGAAAGTAGGCTTGCTGAAGGTGCGCTTGTATCGGCCGTTCTGCGTAAAGTCGTTCATGGAGGCCCTGCCTCGAACTGTCCGCCAGATTGCAGTTCTCGATCGCACCAAAGAGTCTGGAGCGATCGGCGAGCCTCTCTACCTTGACGTGGTCAACGCAATTCACGAAGCAATCAGCAAGGGTTACGTAGCTCCGGACGCATTCGTCCGGGGGCCGCTCGCTTCGCCTCGCGGAGCGGACGAAGGCGTCCGCCCCTACGTGATTGTCGGCGGGCGCTACGGCTTGTCGTCCAAGGAATTTACTCCCGCGATGGTGAAAGCGGTTTACGACAACCTAAAGCAGAGCCAGCCGAGGGACCACTTCACGATCGGCATTCAGGACGACGTCAACCACACCAGCCTCGACTACGATGCGGCGTTCTCGACCGAACCCGACAGCGTGGTGCGGGCGTTATTTTACGGTTTGGGTGCGGACGGTACGGTCGGCGCCAATAAAAATTCCATCAAGATCATCGGCGAGAACACCGACAATTACGGGCAAGGCTACTTCGTTTACGATTCGAAGAAGTCCGGCGCGATGACCGTATCGCACCTGCGCTTCGGACCGCAGCCAATCCACTCCAGCTACCTGGTTTCCAAGGCGAACTTCATCGCCTGCCACCAGTGGATTTTCCTCGAGCGTTACGACATGTTGAGTTCGCTGGTGCCGGGCGGCGTTTTCCTGGTCAACAGTCCTTTCGGAAAAGATGAAGTGTGGGACCACCTGCCCCGCGAAGTCCAGACGCAACTCATCGCCAAGCAGGCGAAGTTGTATGCGATCGATGCTTACCAGGTGGCGCAGGACGCCGGGATGGGTTCGCGCATGAACACCATCATGCAGGTATGCTTCTTTGCCATTTCGAAAGTTCTGCCGCGCGATGAAGCCATCGATGCGATTCGCGAGTCCATCCGTTACACCTATGGCCGCAAGGGCGAAGACGTCGTGCAGAAAAACATGCAGGCAGTCGACGCAACGCTCGCGCACCTGTTCGAAGTGAAGATTCCCGCCAGCGTCAGCAGCACGACTGAAATTCCGGCCACGTTCCCGGGGGCGCCGAAGTTCGAGCATGACGTTCTCGGTACCATCTACGCCGGTCGTGGCGACGAACTTCCGGTCAGCGCGTTCTCCTGTGACGGTACGTTCCCCACCGGCACGGCGAAATGGGAGAAGCGCAACCTGGCGCTGGAGATTCCCGCCTGGGATTCGAAGATCTGCATCCAGTGCGGCAAGTGCGCGATGGTTTGCCCGCATGCCGTGATCCGGATCAAGGTATACGACAGCCACGAACTGCAAGGCGCTCCGGCAACGTTCAAGGCGTGCGATGCCCGCGACAAAGAGTGGGCAGGCCTCAAGTACACGATCCAGGTTGCTCCGGAAGATTGCACCGGGTGCGGCGTCTGCGTCGATGTCTGCCCCGTGAAGAACAAGAGCGAGGTACGGCTGAAGGCGATCAACATGGTGCCGCAGCCCCCGCTGCGCGCCCCGGAGAGCGAGAACTGGCAATTCTTCTTGAAGATCCCGGAACTCGACCGCAGGAAAATCAAGGTGGGAACGATCCGCCAGCAGCAGGTGCAGGAACCGCTGTTCGAGTTCTCGGGCGCGTGCTCGGGATGCGGCGAGACTCCTTATCTGAAACTGGTGTCACAGCTGTTCGGCGACCGCGCCGTGGTGGCGAACGCAACCGGTTGCTCGTCGATCTATGGCGGAAACCTGCCCACAACACCCTGGGCGAAGAACGCCGATGGGCGCGGGCCTGCCTGGTCGAATTCCCTGTTCGAGGACAATGCTGAATTCGGACTCGGCTTCCGCGTCTCGATCGACAAGCAGACGGAGTTCGCGCATGAGTTGCTGAGGCGCGTAGCTGGGACCGTGGGTGAAGATCTGGTCACGACCATCCTGACCGCAAGGCAGAAGGATGAAGCCGACATCTACGAACAACGCCAGCGCGTCGACATCCTGAAAGAAAGGCTGGCAAAGATCAACTCAGCGGATGCGAGACAACTTCTTTCCGTCGCAGACATGCTGGTCAAGAAAAGCGTATGGATCGTGGGCGGCGACGGCTGGGCCTATGACATTGGCTACGGCGGTCTTGACCACGTGCTGGCCAGCGGCCGCAACGTCAACATCCTGGTGCTTGACACCGAGGTTTACTCGAACACCGGCGGGCAGGCGTCGAAGGCCACACCGCGCGCGGCTGTTGCGAAGTTTGCCGCGGGCGGCAAGCCTGGTCCGAAGAAAGATCTTGGGCTCATGGCCATGACCTACGGCAGCGTTTACGTGGCGAGCGTAGCGATGGGCGCGAAGGATGAGCACACCCTGAAGGCGTTCCTGGAAGCGGAAGCCTACGACGGGCCGAGCATCATCATTGCCTATTCCTCCTGCATCGCCCACGGCATCGACATGACTACGGCGATGACGGATCAAAAGGTTGCGGTCGACTCCGGCCAGTGGCTGCTTTACCGCTTCAACCCTGAGCGGACCGCGGCGGGGGAAAACCCTCTCATGCTGGATTCGCGTGCTCCGACCCGCAAAGTGCAGGAGTTTCTGCTGCAACAGACGCGGTTCAAAATGCTGACCAAGAGCAAACCGGAAGATGCGGACCGCTTGTGGAAGCTGGCGCAACAGGACGCGGAGAATCGCTATCGCATGTATGAATACATGGCCAGCCGCAAGATGGAACCAGCGGTCCTTGCCAAGGACGCCACTGAGAAACCTGCACCGGCCGTACAGAAGCCAGTACCCACCGGAGCTGCGCGCTAGCCGCGCGAGGAGGAAGTCATGATCGATCTCAACACGACTTATCTTGGTTTGAAGCTTCGCTCGCCACTCGTGGCCTCAGCCTCGCCGCTGTCGCGCGATGTGGATGGAATCTGCCGCCTCGAAGACGCAGGGGCTTCGGCGGTGGTGCTCTACTCGCTGTTTGAAGAGCAGTTGCGGCTGGAGGAGGCCGATTTGGATTATCACCTCGCCGCCGGTACCGAGAGTTTTGCCGAGTCGCTGACTTATTTTCCACAGGCCAGCGAGTTTCACACCGGGCCCGAGGGATACCTGAACCACATCCGCAAGGCCAAGGCGGCGGTCCGTATTCCGGTGATCGCCAGCCTCAACGGCTCAACCCTGGGCGGATGGACCAGGTTCGCCGGAGAAATCGAACGAGCGGGCGCCGATGCCATCGAGTGCAACATCTACTACATCCCCACCGACCCGAAGTTGACAGCCGAGAACATTGAAAAAACTTACCTGGACATTCTGCAGGCAGTGAAGGGGACTGTGACCATTCCAGTCGCGGTAAAGTTGAGCCCGTTCTTCAGCAACCTGTCGAATATGGCCCACCGCCTGGATGAAGCCGGGGCGGACGCGCTCGTGCTCTTCAATCGCTTTTACCAGCCCGACATCGACCTCGAAGAACTGGAGATTCGGCCCAACGTCCTGTTGAGCACGCCGCAAGCACTGCGCCTTCCCTTGACCTGGATCGGAATTCTGTATGGCCGCGTGAAGGCCAGTCTCGCGGCCACCGGCGGAGTGCACGGCGCCGAAGACGTCATCAAGCTGCTCATGGTCGGGGCCAACGTCACTATGATGTGCTCGTCCCTGATGCGCCACGGCATCAATCATCTGCGGCACGTGGAACGCGAACTGCGCGAGTGGATGGAAGAGCACGAGTATGAGTCCGTGGCGCAGATGCAGGGCAGCATGAGCCAACTCCGTTGTCCCGATCCCGGCGCATTCGAGCGCGCGCAATACATGCGCGCCGTCAAGGGCATGCAACACATTCACATGGCCGGATTCCGGTGATGGCGGCGAATTCGCACTTGTCGCGTGAGCTGGCTCGGGTGCCCCAGGTCTCTCGTTTTCTGCGAGACCAAGGGCTTTTCGCCAGCCCCGCTGAAAACGAAACCCCGACAATACCGGCGACCGAGATGGCTCGCCGGGAGCGCCGACGCGCTCTGATTCTCCCGCGCGAACACGGCGCTTGGGGACTGTTGCTCGTGCCCATGGTCACGGGCGCCGGCATCGCATTCCGCGAAAGCAACTCCGTTGTCCCTGTCTTGCTGCTGCTGCTGGCTGCCCTCGCGCTGTTCTGGCTGAGAACTCCGGTCGAGAGCCTGATGGGCACGTCTGCGATACGGGCACAGACGAAAGACGAGCGACGGGCCGTCGCAATCGTGATCGCAGGGTTGGCCGTCGCAGCCGGGCTGGGCCTGGGTTCATTGCTCTGGGCCGGCCGAAATCCCGCCCTTTGGTTGATTGGCTCTGCTGCCCTTGTGGCATTCGCCGGACAAGCGCTGCTAAAGAGACTCGGGCGGCGTACCCGCATGCTCTCTGAAATGGTCGGAACGATCGGCTTGACTGCATCGGGACCGGCTGCCTACTACGTGGTCACGGGGAAGTTTGGCGCCACGGCCTGGATCATCTGGATCGCTAACCTGATCTTTGCCGGCGACCAGATTCACTACGTGCAGCTCAGAATTCACACCGCGCGGGTCGAGGGCATGCGGGCGAAGCTTGCCCGTGGTTGGAAGTTTGCACTCGGACAGCTTGTCATGGCAGTTGCGCTGGCGGTCGCCTGCGCGCGGGGGCTGATGCCCTGGGGCGCGCTGATTGCATTCGGACCAATTCTGTTTCGAGGGTGGTTCTACTTCGTGCAGAAGCCCGCACCCTTAGTCGTGCGAAAGCTCGGGTGGAGCGAACTGAGTCAGGCAGTCGTGTTCTGCGCTCTCTTCATCTCTGCGTTTGCCCTGGCAAAGTAGCGACCGGCATCCTGCCGGGTGCGACAAGAGCCCGTCTTGAGCTTGTCGATGGGGCGTAGCGCCCTCGCATACGGAACGCAGTCAACCTGCCGTTTCCCTGCAACGGCGGGAGCTTCTATCTTGCTCTCAGAAATCTGTTTAATTCTATTTGTACGTACATCTGTTCCTGCAGGAACACGGGGGGAACTTTATTCCCCTTGCCAGGCTGCGCCCGGCGGACAGCCGAGAGCGGCTGTCCCCCCATAAGGCGGCCGGCCTACGGCACGATCACGGCTGCGCCATCCACTGCATCGTTTTTCACCGCCAGCAAAGCTTCGTTCGCCTGATCGAGTGGAAAGACTGTTACCTTTGGCTTCAGAGCAATCTGCGCGGCCAGCGCCAGGAAATCACGGGCGTCGGCGCGGGTCATGTTGGCTACGCTGCGTAGTTGACGTTCGCCCCACAGAAGGCTGTCATAATCGAACTGGGGGATGCGATCGAGGTGAATGGCATTGATCGCGACTACGCCGCCTTTGCGCAGGCTCGCCAGGGCGGCGATCACGACGTCTCCGCTGGGGGCGAAGGTGATGGCGCGGTCTAGCTCTACTGGCGGCTTCTCGGTTTCAGTCCCCACCCAAATCGCACCGAGCGACGCTGCCAGATCACGGTGAGACTGTCCTCTAGTGGAAACGTATACATCACAGTTCCACGAGCGCAGAACGGCGATGGCCAGATGCGCCGACGCGCCGAAGCCAAACAAGCCGACGCGCTCGCCGGGCTCTACGCCAGCCACCCTCAGGCTGCGATAGCCGATAATCCCGGCGCAGAGCAGAGGGGCAGCGTGCAGATCGTCGAGCGCGGCGGGCAGCGGGAAGACACAGTCGGCGCGGGCGAGGGCGTATTCCGCGTATCCGCCGGCCACGGTGTAACCGGTGAAGGTGGGTGAGTCGCAGAGATTCTCCAGGCCTCGCTGGCAGTAGGGGCAAGTGCCATCCGTACCGCCGAGCCAGGAGACGCCGACGCGTGAACCCATAGGAACTTCGTTGGTGGCTCCGCCGACAACTTCACCGACAATCTGGTGGCCTGGTGTCATGCTCGGCTGTTTGGGAGGCAGTTCGCCTTCCACGATATGCAAATCGGTCCGGCACACGCCACAGGCGCGCACTCGCAGAAGAACATGCCCGGCTTTGGGTTGCGGATCGGCGACGTCAGTGATTTGTAGCGGGCGTTGTGAAATGGGTTGTGGCGAAGTGAGGATTGCAGCTTTCATGCGGATTTAATCACGACGGTTGCTGGCTGCGGGAAAGAACCCGCCGGGCTGCGCCCGGCGGACGGCCGAGGGCGGCCGTCCCCACATCGATTCCTCTCTCCAAGCAAGCTACGACGATGGTAGCAGTTCCAGGGTCAGCACCTGAAACGGGTGGAGGTGGAAGGTGTGTTGTTCCTGAGCGTTCAGGTGCGACGCCTGCTTCGCACCGTCGCTGTTCCATGGGCTGCGCGCGGCATACACGGGGGCGGCATCTGCGGGGAGTTCCAGGAGCGTCGCGAGGCTCGAGGTAAAATCCTGCGGCTGGCCGCTCGGATTGCGGAGAGTGACGATAGCTTTCTCGCGCGACCACGAGGCCCAGCCATAGACCTCGAGGCGCGCGGGATCGCCGCCAATCCAGTGGGAGTCTTTGAGCGTTTGCGCGTTTTGGCGTGACCATTTTGCGGTCTCGGCCAGGACGTCCCAGTCTTGCGAAGAGAGCAGTGTCGGCGTGATGTACATCTCCTGAAGCTGCGTTCCGGTGCCGAAGTACGAATGGACCTCGTCAGGGAAATCGTGGCCGGGATCGTTGCCAAGACGCTCAGCGTACCGGGCATAGATGAGGCCGTGGAGCATCAGCGAATTCATGGGGAACAGCGGGCCCTCCTCGACGACCCTGCGATAGATCTGCGAGTCGCGATAAGTGATCCAGCGCTGGCGGTTGGTGCCGACGCCAGCGAAGCTGTGGTCGTCGCCTCCGCGCCAGATCGAATCGGCATAGAGGAGCCAGAAGGGCGAGGGATAAGTTCCGGTGGTGAGGTTCACGTAGAGGTCGGGTTTCCTGGCGCGAAGTTCGCCGATCAGGTGGATGGCTGCGTCGAAGTCGCTGTCGAACTCGCTGCCGGCGATGACCTGGTTGGCGTTGCCGGTGCCGTCGAACTTGAACTGGTTCACGCCGTACTTGTCGATCAAGTCAAGGCAAGTGTCACGGAAGTAGCGATAATATTTTGGCCCCGACAGTGCGAATCCACCTTCGTTGATTTCGAATCCACGCGCACGGGCGGAGGCCAGACGCTGCTCCTTCGGCTTGTCGTAGCCTCCCCATGGGGAAAGCCAGATGCCGGGCGCAGCGTCATAACGCGCCGCGGTTTTCGCCACTTTGGTTAGACCATCCGGGAAGCCGGGGTTGAACTTCCACAGAGTCGTGGGATCGTCCCAGCCATCGTCGAACAGGAAGCTGTCGAGTTTGACTCCACGCTGTTTCGTCAGTTGCTCGCCGAAGCTCTGCACCACTGCGACTGCGCCCTGTTCGTTGTAGCGGTCAAAGTATCCCAAGTCATACCAGGAGTTGTAATGCAGAAAGGTTCGGTAGGGATGAGCGCGTTCGAGTTCCACATATTTCAGGAAGTCGCGGCGCAACTGCCCGGCATGGGTCACACCGAACACGGATGAATAGGTCACGCTTTGTGCAACTTGCAGGGGAAGTTCGCGGGAGAGCCAACAGGTGGCGCGGTCGTCACGGACGCGGCACTCGGACAAGGGATGCTCGAAGCCCAGGAACCACGTTCCGGATGTGACGGGCGACCCCTTCACCTTGCCGGAGACTGCGGCTCCGGGCAAGACCACGTCGACGAGGCTGATCTGTGCCAGCGCGAATGGTTGTTGCGCCGCGTGGATCGTGACCTCCTGGCGAAGGTAGTTCGCGCCCTCGCGGAGAACGGCTTTCCAAAGGATTCGGATCTGTGCGGTGGGGTCTTCAAGCTCGATGCGCACTTGACGGCCCGGCAACTGATCGGCAGCCTTGGGCGAACCTGACGAAACTGGAGCCTCCTCGATCACCGGCGTGGTAACGATCTTCAAGTCGGAGGAGCGCAGGACGGGTCCTTCTCTGGGCACCAATTCGAAGGCGCTTCCCTCGAGAGGCAAGGTCGCTCCAGTGAAACGGTTGACCAGACTCTGACAACGCAACGACCCGCCACGCACGGACCACGTCGCCGAGATGGCATCGTTCGAGAGAGTGATGCTGTCGCCCTCCCGCCCAGCCTGCACGAGGGGAAGCGGAGAGGCGTGAAGTGGCGCAAGCGTACCGGTCAGAATCACCAGTGAAACAGCGCATAGAAGGAGACGTGGCATGGCGCAACTTTCCTTTAGGGACTGGCCCATGACCGCCAAACAGGCTAGGGACGAAATCGTATGCAACAAGAAGAAGGCAGTCGCAACCTCGCGGGGGACTCCTTAACCTTGCGCTCGAAATCAAGCGAAAAAAGGGCTTCCCGCTTCCGTCTCCGGACCTTTAACTTATGCTGCGATTTGACTTGACTTTCATCATAAACGAA